>NZ_JBEZJY010000015.1:0-190864 GCF_040651415.1 Streptomyces sp. NPDC048484 | reverse complement strand
CCGTCCGGGGGGGGGCGCCGCACCACCTGCTGTTGGTCATGGCGTTCCCGGTCGCGGCCATCGGTGTCCCCCCGCGACGTGAACCGGGGCTGGATTCATGGCGAGATCACGGCTTGGAGAGCGTGACGATCATCTTTCCGGTGTTGTCGCCGCGCAGGACGCCGAGGAACGCCTCCAGGTTGTTCTCAATGCCCTCGACGACCGTCTCGCGGTACTTGAGTTCGCCGGAGGCGACCCAGGGGCCGACCTCCTGGACGAACTGCGGCTGCAGGTCGTAGTGGTCGCCAACGAGAAGGCCCTCGATACGGCCGCGGGTGGCGATGAGGCGGGCGAGGTTCTTCGGGCCGGGGGCGGGCTCCGTGTTGTTGTAGACGGAGATCATCCCGCAGATCGCGATACGGCCGTGCAGGTTGAGGGCGCCGATGGCGGCCTCCAGGTGGTCGCCGCCGACGTTGTCGAAGTAGACGTCGATTCCGTCCGGGGCGGCCTTCCTCAGCTGCTCGTTCACGGGGCCGCTCTTGTAGTTGAAGGCCGCGTCGAAGCCGTACTCCTCCACGAGCAGCTTGACCTTCTCGTCGGAGCCGGCCGAGCCGATGACCCGCGAGGCGCCCTTGAGCTTGGCGACCTGGCCGACCTGACTGCCGACGGCGCCTGCGGCACCGGACACGAAGACGGAGTCGCCCTCCTTGAAGGAGGCGGTGCGCAGCAGGCCCGCGTACGCGGTGAGGCCGGTCATACCGAGGACGCCGAGGTACGTGCTCAGGGGCGCGGCCTCGGAGTCCACCTTGATGGCCTGCTTGGCGTCGACCACGGCGTACTCGCGCCAGCCGAAGAAGTGCAGGACGTGGTCGCCGACGGCGATGCCCTCCGCGTTCGACGCGACGACCTCACCGACCGCACCGCCCTGCATGACCTTGCCGAGCTCGAAGGGGGCGACGTACGACTTCGCGTCGCTCATGCGGCCGCGCATGTACGGGTCCACGGAGAGGTGCTTGTTGCGCACCAGCACCTGGTCCGGGCCGGGCTGCTTCAGCTCGGCCTCGACCAGGGCGAAGTCCTCCGGCTTCGGCCAGCCGACCGGGCGGCTGACGAGGTGCCATTCGCGGTTCGTGGTGGGGAGCTCGGCCGAGTGGGTCATGGAGTGACGCCCTTCTTGGTTCGACTCTTGGTTCGACGGATCCACGCTTCAGAATGCTTCAGCATGTGAAACAACCATGCGCCTCAATATTTCATGTTGTCAAGTAACGGAGTAGCCTGTCGGCATGGGCACACAGAAGCTTCCCCCGATCGACCCACTGACCCTTGAGGTCGTCGACCTCATCGGCACGGTCGTGGCGCGCTACCACGAGGAGTACGAGGAGGCGGCGGCGGAGCACGCGCTGACAGGGGCGCAGGCCCGGCTGCTGAGCCTGCTCTCGCTGGAGCCGCTGCCGATGCGGCGACTGGCCCAGAGGCTCAAGTGTGAGCCGTCGAACGTCACCGGGATCGTGGACCGGCTGGAGGCCCGCGGGCTGGCGGAGCGGCGGCCCGACCCCGGGGACCGGCGCGTGAAGCTGGCCGCGACCACGGAGGAGGGGCGGCGGGTGGCCCGGAGCCTGCGGGAGTCCCTGCGCTTCGCGCGGGAGCCGCTCGCAGGGTTGTCGCGGGACGAGCGGATGTCTTTGCGGGGGCTACTGCTGCGCATGCTCGACGGCTCCGCCGGCACGGGAGACCCGGGTTCGGCCGACGGGTGAACCGCGGCCCGGTGGGGTCTGGGCGCGCCATTCCCCGTAGGCCCGCCGGCTAAGTGCACCACCACAGGAAGCGGTCGCACGTTTGCGACGGGCTGGGGTCCGGGTCCGGGGCCTCCGTCGTGGGGGCCGGATCCTCGCCCCCTGGGTCCGAGCTCCCGGGATCGTCCGGGGTCGCCGGATCCCCTGCGGGAGCAGACGATGTGGGATCGACCGTCGGCGACGACCGGCCGTCCGACTCCCGCCCGTCCCCGCCCTCGTCCGCGTCCTTGCCGTCCTTGCCCTTGTCCTTGTCCTTGTCCTTCTTGGACTTCTTCGTCTCCGAGGCCGAGGCCGAGGGTGACGCCTCCGGGGACTTCGCGCCCGCCCCGCCCGAGGTCCCGGCTTCGTCGTCGGACGACGACGAGCCGTCCGCGGAGGCCGAGGAACCGGACGACGCCCCGTCCGCGGCCGACGCCTTCGGCTCGGACGAGGGGGCTTCCATGCCCAGCTCGGCCAGGCTGAGCCCGCCGGCCGCGAGCAGCAGCCCCGCGCCCGCGAGCAGCACCCGCTTGCGGCGCCGCCGGTGCAGTGCTGCCCGCCGGTCGCGGCGGCTCGCGCGGACCCCGCGGCTCCCCCGGCGCCGGGACCGGCGCCCCGCGCCGCCCTCCGGCTCGTCACCCTCGCCCGGAGGGCCGTCGCGCTCATCACGCTCATCGCGCTCGCCGCGCCCGTCGGCGTTCTCCCGGTCTTCGAGAGAGGCCGCGTACTCCCGGCATGCTTCGGCCGATGTACCGCACCCCGGGCAAGCGAGGGCGCCGTTGAGGTGCCGGTGGCACGGCTGGCAATAGTCCATGTCGCCGGAAGACTAAACTCAGCGCAGGTCACGTTCACAGTCGCAGCTGTGAAAGTTCTGTGCCGAACTGGCCGTTCGGGTGTGGCCGGTTGAGGACAGGACGGACCATTCGCCCCCTTCCCCCGCCATCGCGTCTAAACCGTTATTCGCTCGGCCATTGACACCGCCACCGCCCCGTCCTTACTGTCTGGCCAGCATTTCGAACGTGTGACGAAATTTCGAACAACGCATCACCGGCATCACCGCCACCGCCGGCATCTCGAACACGACGAGCATCACCAACATCACGAACAGAGCCGTAAAGCAGCCGCAGAGCACAACAAGGGGCAATTTCCGTGCGCATCACCGGAATCAGCACACACGTGGTCGGGACGCCATGGCGCAACCTGACCTATGTCCAGGTGCACACCGACGAGGGCATCACCGGAGTCGGTGAGACCCGCATGCTGGGGCATACCGACGCGCTGATCGGCTATCTGCGCGAGGCGCAGGCCAATCACATTCTCGGTTCCGACCCCTTCGCTGTCGAGGACCTCGTGCGTCGCATGAAGTACGGCGACTACGGGCGGGCCGGCGAGATCGTGATGTCCGGCATCGCCGTGATCGAGATGGCGTGCTGGGACATCAAGGGCAAGGCCCTGGGCGTACCCGTGTGGCAGCTGCTGGGCGGCAAGGTCACCGACCGCGTGAAGGCGTACGCGAACGGCTGGTACACCACGGAGCGCACTCCGGAGGCGTACCACAAGGCGGCTCAGGCGGTCGTCGCGCGCGGGTACAAGGCCCTGAAGATCGACCCGTTCGGGACGGGTCACTTCGAGCTCGACCACGAGCAGTCGCTGTACGCGGTCTCGCTGATCGAGGCGGTCCGGGACGCGATCGGCCCGGACACCGAGCTGATGCTGGAGATGCACGGCCGCTTCTCGCCGGCCACGGCCATCCGGCTCGCCCGCGACCTCGCGCCCTTCAAGCCGGCCTGGCTGGAGGAGCCGGTCCCGCCGGAGAACCTGAAGGCGCTGGAGAAGGTGGCGGCGAGGGTCGACATCCCGGTCGCGACCGGTGAGCGTATTCACGACCGCATCGAGTTCCGCGAGCTCTTCGAGAGCCAGGCCGTGGACATCATCCAGCCGGATGTCGGCCACATCGGCGGCATCTGGGAGACCCGGAAGCTGGCGGCGACCGCCGAGGCGCACTACGTGCTGGTGGCGCCCCACAACGTGGGCGGCCCGGTCCTCACCGCCGCCTCTCTCCAGGTCGGCTTCACCTCCCCGAACTTCAAGATCCTTGAGCACTTCAACGACTTCGCGGACGCGGACATCAAGAAGGTCGTGAAGGGCGCCCCGCAGGTCGTCGACGGCTACTTCGAGCTGTCCCACGAGCCCGGTCTCGGTGTCGAGCTCGACACCGACGCGGCGGCGGAGTTCCCGCAGCAGCAGGCGCGCTTCGACCTGTGGGCGGACGGCTGGGAGCAGCGCAAGCCGAAGGGCGGAGCCAAGTGACGGCGCCCGGCACCGAGTTGCACAGGGGGCTGTGGCAGGCTGTGCACCGCCGCCGGACGCCGCTGTGGTCATGCGCCGCGGCAGCCCGGAGGGGACACCGCTCCTTCGTAACCCCGCCCCGCCCCACCGCCCCGGAGCCGTCATGAGCGCCCCCACCCAGGCCGTCGTCATCGAGGGGCCCGGCGAGCACCGGCTGGCCCCCCACGAGCCCACGGCCCCCGCCGCCGGCGAGGCCCTCGTACGGGTCCACGCGAGCGGCATCTGCGGCAGCGACCGTGAGGTGTACCAGGGCAACCGCCCTGAGGGGTACGTCCGATACCCGCTGACGCCGGGCCATGAGTGGTCCGGCACGGTCGAGGCGGTCGGCGCCGGGGTTCCGCAGGGCCTCGTGGGCCGCAAGGTGGTGGGCGAGGGGTTCCGCAACTGCCAGGTCTGCGACCGCTGCCACGAGGGCGAGACAACGTTGTGCACGGCCGGCTACGAGGAGACGGGCTTCACCCAGCCCGGCGCCATGGCCGGCACGCTCACGCTGCCCGCCCGGCTGCTGCACGTCCTCGCCGACGACGCCGATCTGACGGCGGCGGCGCTCCTGGAGCCCGCGGCCTGTGTCGCGGCGGCGGCGCTCAAGGCGAACGCGCGGCCCGGCGAGCGGGTGGCGGTCGTCGGCACCGGGACGCTGGGCATGTTCGCCGTGCAGTTCCTGAAGGCGGGTTCGCCCTCGGAGCTGCTCGTGGTGGGCACCCGTCCGGACCGCGAGGAGCTCTCGAAGACCTTCGGTGCCACCGAGTTCCGTACCCGGGACCAGGAACTGCCCGACGACTTCGACGTGGTGATCGAGACCGCCGGTTCCGCGACCGCCGCGACCACCGCCGCCTCCCTGCTGCGGCGCGGCGGGCGTCTGGTGCTCACGGGCATCCCGGCCCCGGGCGCCGAGGGTCTCGACCCCACCGACCTCGTCGTACGGCAGCTGGAGGTGCACACCGTTTTCGGGGCGCCGCCGGAGGCCTGGGCGCACACGGTACGCGTCTTCGGCGCCGGCCTCCTCGACCCGCTTCCGCTGGTCACGCACGAACTGCCGTTGGACGAGTTCGCCCACGCCATCGAGCTGGTGGGATCGGGCGATCCGAAGGTCGGCA
Organism: Streptomyces sp. NPDC048484; assembly: GCF_040651415.1. NCBI lineage: Bacteria > Bacillati > Actinomycetota > Actinomycetes > Kitasatosporales > Streptomycetaceae > Streptomyces > Streptomyces sp. NPDC048484. Next base: position 185,667 of record NZ_JBEZJY010000015.1, on the reverse strand, counting down.
AGGTGCTGCTGCGGCCTTAGCGGGCCGCTGGTGGATCACCAGCAGCCCGTGGGTCCGCGATGCCGGCCGACCCCGCGATCCGTACGCCGGTGCGGAGACCTGACGCTCCGTACCGGCGTACATCCACCGGCACGAACGATGTCCGACATGTCGAATGCATTCTTTGCCAGAGCTAAGGAAAGCTTGTGACCGACGCTTCTCCCAAGGCGGCCCGTCGACCCGGTGAGCAGGCGCTCGCCGCGCTCGGCCTGGGCGCGCCCGCCCTGTCGCCCGCCGACGCCTCACCGCACGCCTTCCCGGGAGGCGGCCGTTGGCGCACCGAGATCCCCTCCTGCGAGGGGCCCGAGGCGCTGGCCGTGGTCCTGAAGGAGGCCTCGCGGCTCGACGTGCCGATCCACCGGATCAGCCAGGGCAGTGGCATCTGGATGCTGACCGACGCCGAGATCACCGAGATGGTCGACGCCACCGCCGAGCGCGACATCGAGCTCTGCCTCTTCACCGGTCCGCGCGGCACGTGGGACATCGGCGGCTCGACGCGTACCGACTCGCGGGGCGGCGGCACCCGGGCCCGCGGTCACGATGCGGTCGCCGGCTGTCTGGAAGACGCCGTCCGTGCAACGGAGTTGGGCGTAAAGTGCCTCCTCGTGGCTGACGAGGGCGTGCTGTGGACTCTGCACAGGGCCCGTGTCGCCGGGATCATCCCGGCCGACACCACGCTCAAGGTCTCGGCGCTCATCGGTCCGGTCAACCCGGCCGCGTACGCCGTGTACGAGCAGCTCGGCGGAGACTCCGTCAACGTGCCCAGCGACCTCACGCTGGACCACCTGACGGAGATCCGCAGGGTCAGCGCGGCTCCGATGGACATGTACATCGAGGCACCCGACGATCTTGGCGGTTACGTGCGCATGTACGAGGTGGCCGAGCTGATCAGACGTGGCGCACCGCTGTACCTGAAGTTCGGTCTGTCCAAGGCTCCCGGGATCTACCCGTACGGTCACCACATGAGGGACCTGACGCTGTCCACGGCACGGGAGAGGGTGCGGCGCGGTCGGCTCGCCCTGGACCTGCTGGCGCGACACGGGGCGGACGGCGACATGGCGCCGCTCGGCTCGCGACTGCCGGGAACACTCCAACGGTTTGGTATTCCCTCATAACGTTCCGAGCACACCCTCTTCACAAAAGACGACGCGGCCGAACACAATCGCACATACCTCCTCTCGGCCGTTCCTCGCTCCAACTCCCCCACAACTCAAGGCCGAGCCCCGTCAGAGCATCAAGGAAGATGATCATGCGTAGTCGCAAGGCAGCCCTCTCCGCCATAGCCGCGGCAGCCTCCCTCGCCCTCACCCTCTCCGCCTGCGGGCAGGACAGTGACGGCGGCAGCGAGAACGGCAAGGGAGAGTCGAAGAAGGGTTCCACCGTCGGTATCGCCATGCCGACCAAGTCCTCCGAGCGCTGGATCGCCGATGGCGCCAACGTGGAGAAGAACCTCAAGGCGGCCGGCTACAAGACCAAGCTGGCCTACGGCGAGGACGACACGGACACCCAGGTCTCGCAGATCGAGAACATGATCACGCAGGGTGTGTCCGCGCTGATCATCGCGGCGATCGACAACAAGTCGCTCGACAACGTTCTCCAGCAGGCCAAGGACGCCGACATCCCGGTCATCTCCTACGACCGCCTGATCCTCAACTCGCCGAACGTCGACTACTACGCGTCGTTCGACAACGAGAGGGTCGGCGAGCTCCAGGGCGGTTACATCGCCGAGAAGCTCGGCCTGAAGGACGGCTCCAAGAAGGGCCCGTTCAACCTCGAGCTCTTCGCCGGCTCGAACGACGACAACAACACCCAGTACTTCTTCAACGGCGCGATGAAGATCCTGCAGCCGTACATCGACAAGAAGCAGCTGGTGATCAAGTCGGGCCAGACGAAGATGAACCAGGTCACCACCCTGCGCTGGGACGGCGGCACCGCCCAGAAGCGCATGGACGACCTGCTGACCTCGGCGTACAAGAGCGACAAGGTCGACGCGGTGCTCTCGCCCTACGACGGCATCTCCATCGGCATCCTGTCGGCGCTCAAGTCGGACGACTACGGCTCCAAGAGCAAGCCGCTGCCGGTCGTCACCGGCCAGGACGCCGAGGTCGCCTCGCTGAAGTCGATCAAGGCGGGCGAGCAGACGGCGACCGTCTTCAAGGACACCCGCGAGCTCGCGAAGGTCGCCGCGAACATGGTCGACTCGGTGCTCAATGACAAGAAGCCCAAGATCAACGACACCAAGTCGTACAACAACGGCACGAAGGTCGTGCCCGCGTTCCTGCTGACCCCGGTGAGCGTCGACAAGACCAACTACCAGAAGGTCGTCATCGACTCCGGCTACGTCAAGGCCGGCGCAGTCAAGTAACCGCCACCCCCTAGGGATTGGAAGGCACGACCATGGCGGGACCCGTCCTGGAAATGCGCTCGATCATCAAGACCTTTCCGGGCGTCAAGGCGCTGTCGGACGTTTCCCTGAGCGTCCGTCCGGGCGAGGTCCACGCCATCTGCGGTGAGAACGGCGCCGGAAAATCGACCCTCATGAAGGTGCTCTCCGGCGTCCATCCGCACGGAACCTACGAGGGCGACATCCTCTTCGAGGGTGAGCCCTGCACGTTCAAGGACATCAGGGCGAGCGAGCAGCACGGCATCGTGATCATCCACCAGGAGCTCGCCCTGGTGCCCTACCTCTCCATCGCGGAGAACATCTTCCTCGGCAACGAGCACGCCACGCGCGGGTTCATCAGCTGGAGCGAGACGCTGAAGCACGCGACGGAGCTGCTGCGCAGGGTCGGGCTCGACGAGCACCCGGACACCCGCGTCGCCGACATCGGCGTGGGCAAGCAGCAGCTCGTCGAGATCGCGAAGGCGCTGTCGAAGAAGGTGAAGCTGCTGATCCTCGACGAGCCGACGGCGGCTCTGAACGACGAGGACAGCGGCAAGCTCCTGGAGCTCATCCTGGGTCTCAAGGACCAGGGCATCACCTCGATCATCATCTCGCACAAGCTCAACGAGATCGAGACGGTCGCGGACTCGGTGACGATCCTGCGCGACGGGCGGTCCATCGAGACCCTCGACGTGAAGGCCGCCGGGACCACCGAGGACCGGATCATCAGCGGCATGGTCGGACGCGACCTCGACCACCGCTTCCCGGAGCGCACCCCGCACGAGCCCGAGGTGGGCGCCGCACCGGCACTGGAGATCCGCAACTGGACCGTGCGCCACCCGATCGACCAGCAGCGCAAGGTCGTCGACGACGTGTCGATCCAGGTGCGCCGCGGGGAGATCGTCGGTATCGCCGGGCTCATGGGCGCCGGGCGCACCGAGCTGGCGATGAGCGTCTTCGGGCGCACCTACGGCCGGTACGCGGGCGGCACCGTCCTCAAGGACGGCACGGAGATCCGTACGAAGACCGTGTCCGACGCGGTCAAGCACGGGATCGCGTACGTGACCGAGGACCGCAAGCACTACGGCCTCAACCTCATCGACACCATCAACCGGAACATCTCGCTCAGCGCGCTGGGCAAGGTCTCCAAGCGCGGTGTCGTCGACGAGCACGAGGAGCGGCAGGTCGCCGAGGGCTTCCGCAAGTCGATGAACATCAAGGCGCCGACCGTCTTCGAGCCGGTGGGCAAGCTGTCGGGCGGCAACCAGCAGAAGGTCGTCCTCAGCAAGTGGATCTTCGCGGGACCCGACGTGCTGATCCTGGACGAGCCGACCCGTGGCATCGACGTGGGCGCCAAGTTCGAGATCTACACGGTCATCGACAAACTGGCCGCCGAGGGCAAGGCGGTCGTCTTCATCTCCTCCGAGCTGCCCGAACTGCTCGGAATGTGCGACCGCATCTACACGATGGCCGCCGGACGGCTGACCGGTGAGGTCCAGCGGGCCGAGGCCACGCAGGAAGTGCTGATGCGCCAGATGACGAAGGACAAGAGGTAAGACCGATGAGCACGAACGTGACCGCCAAGTCCCCCGCGCCGGCGCCTGCCGGCAAGGGCGGCTCGACCGGGGGCGACGGCCTGCTGCACCTGATGATCGACGGCATGCGCCGCAACATGCGGCAGTACGGCATGCTGATCGCGCTGGGCCTGATCGTGGCGCTGTTCGCGGTGTGGACGGACGGCGACCTGCTGCTGCCGCGCAACATCTCCAACCTGGTGCTGCAGAACAGCTACATCCTGATCCTCGCGATCGGCATGATGCTCGTCATCATCGCGGGCCACATCGACCTGTCGGTCGGCTCGCTCACCGCCTTCGTGGGCGCGGTGGCGGCCGTACTGATGGTCAAGCACGACATCCCCTGGCCGCTGGCCGTGGTGCTGTGCCTGCTCCTGGGCGCCGCCGCGGGAGCCGCGCAAGGGTTCTTCATCGCGTATCTCGGCATACCGTCCTTCATCGTCACCCTCTCGGGCATGCTGACCTTCCGCGGTCTGACGGAGATCTTCCTGGAGGGCCAGACGCTCGGCCCGTTCCCCAAGGGTCTGCAGAAGGTCTCCAACGGCTTCCTTCCCGAGGTCGGCCCGGACACCAACTACCACAACCTCACGCTGCTCCTCGGCTTCGCCGTGATCGCCTTCGTGGTGATCCAGGAGGTCCGTGACCGCAGGCGCCAGCAGGAGTTCGCGCTCGAAGTACCGCCCACCAAGCTGTTCCTGCTGAAGATCGTGGCGCTGGTCGCCGCCGTGCTCACGGTGACGATGATGCTCGCCAGCTACAAGGGCGCCCCGGTGGTGCTGATCATCCTCGGCGTCCTCGTCGTCGGCTTCGGCTATGTGATGCGCAACGCCGTCATCGGCCGCCACGTGTACGCGATCGGCGGCAACCTGCCCGCGGCGAAGCTGTCCGGTGTGCGGGACAAGAAGGTCACCTTCCTGGTCTTCCTCAACATGGGCATGCTCGCGGCGCTGGCCGGTCTGGTCTTCGCTGCCCGCTTCAACGCGGCCTCGCCGAAGGCCGGTGTGAACTTCGAACTGGAGGCGATCGCCGCGTCGTTCATCGGCGGCGCGTCGATGAGCGGCGGCGTGGGCACGGTCCTCGGTGCGATCATCGGTGGTGTCGTCCTGGGCGTGCTCAACAACGGCATGAACCTCGTCGGTGTCGGCAGTGACTGGCAGCAGGTCATCAAGGGCCTGGTGCTGCTCGCGGCGGTCGGCTTCGACGTCTGGAACAAGCGCAAGGTCGGTTCGTAACGCGCAGGTGGGGCCCCGTGGACGTACAGTCCACGGGGCCCCATTTTTCTTTGTGCTTTCCTTTGTGCGCGACAGGAACAGGCCACTGGGCGCGACAGGAACAGTCCACGTCTCGGGAAGATCAGGAACCGGTGAAAGAACTCTTTGGCGAACTCGCCGACGGAACGAAGGTCCACCGCTGGGCGCTGGAGAACGGCGGCACGCGGCTGAAGGTCCTTTCGTACGGCGGCATCGTCCAGTCCCTGGAACTCCCCGACCGCCACGGCCGGTACACCAACATCTCCCTCGGTTTCGACACGATCGAGGCGTACGAGACGTCCAGCCCGTACTTCGGCGCGATCATCGGCCGGTACGGCAACCGCATCGCCAAGGGCCGGTTCACCCTCGACGGCGAGGACAGGCAACTGCCGGTCAACGACGGCGGACACCACCTGCACGGCGGGCCCGAGGGCTTCGACCGTCAGGTCTGGGACGTGGAGGAGTTCGATTCCGCCTCCGGCGTGGGCCTGATCCTGCGCCGCACCAGCCCCGACGGCGAGATGGGCCACCCCGGCACGCTGACCACGAAGGTCACCTACACCCTCACCGGGCAGGGCGACTGGCGTGTCGACTACGAGGCGACCACCGACCGGGCCACGGTCGTCAACCTCACCAACCACGTGTACTGGAACCTGGCCGGCGAGGGCGGCGGCTCCGTCCACGACCACGTGCTGATGATCGCCGCGTCCCGCTACACGCCGGTCGACGCGGGTCTCGTCCCGACCGGCGAACTCGCCGACGTCGCGGGCACACCCTTCGACTTCCGTCTGCCGAAGCCGGTCGGGGCGGACCTGCGTCGGGCCGACCCACAGCTCCTGCACGCCAAGGGCATCGACCACAACATGGTCCTCGACAAGGGACTCACCGAACGGCCCGAGCACATCGTGAACCTCCGGGAGCCGGTCTCCGGCCGCACCCTGAAGATCGCGACGACCGAGCCGGGCGTGCAGCTCTACACCGGCAACTTCCTGGACGGCACCCTCGTCGGCCCCGGTGGCCGGGCCTACCGGCAGGGCGACGCGCTGTGCCTGGAGACCCAGCACTTCCCCGACTCGCCGAACCGCCCGGAGTTCCCGTCGACCGTACTCAGGCCGGGCGAGACGTACCGCTCGACGACGGTGCACTCGTTCGGCTCGTGACCCGCCTTCACAGCAGGTTCACAACTTGCACATCAATTCACAGTCGTTGAACAGGGACACACAGCCGCCCGTACTAAGGAGCGGCACGAGTATCCCCGCTCGGGCCGCCCCTCAAGGACGGAGGGTCCATGGCCGACAATGTCACCTCGCTGTTCCGCACCGGCGCGCACAGCCCCTCGATGGCCACGCTGGCACGCGAAAGCGGGGAGGCGGGTCCGCTGGACTTCTGCATCCCGTGCAATCCGTATTTCCCCACGCCCGCGATGTTCGACGAGCTGACCCATCGGCTGCGCGACATCATCACGTACTACCCGAGCAGCGCGGACACGATCACCGCTGAGCTGTGCAACCTGCTCCAACTGCCGCCGCAGTGCGTGGCCATGGGCAACGGGTCCACGGAACTGATCACCTGGATCGACCACCTGCTGGTCCGGGAGTCGCTCGCCATCCCCGTCCCCACCTTCGGCCGCTGGACGGACCAGCCGCTGGAGACCGGCAAGCGCGTCGACATGTTCCCGCTCCAGGAGAGCAACGGCTTCGCCCTCGACCCGGCGCAGTACATCCAGTTCATCCGCTCCCGTGGCACCCGCGCGGCCGTCATCTGCAACCCGAACAACCCCGACGGCGGTTTCCTGCCCAAGCAGACGATCCTGGCCTTCTGTGACGCGCTCGCCGATCTGGACCTCATCGTCATCGACGAGTCGTTCCTGGAGTTCGCCGACGCGGAGAACGAGCCGAGTGTCGTCGACGAGGCGGTGATGCGGCCCAACGTCATCGTGCTGCGCAGCCTCGGCAAGAACTTCGGTCTGCACGGCGTGCGGTTCGGCTACATGGTGGCCAACCCGGGCCTGGCGGGCAGGATCCGCTCGATGCTGCCGAAGTGGAACCTCAACGCCTTCGCGGAGACCGTGGTGTTCATGCTCAAGGACCACGGGCCCGAGTACATGGAGAGCCTGCACATGGTGCGCCGCGACCGGCTCGACATGGCGCGCCAGCTCTCCACGCTGCCCGGCCTCACGGTCTACCCCTCGCAGGGCAACTTCCTCTTCGTGCGCCTCCCCGTGGGCGCCGAAGGCACCGTGGTCCGGGACCGGCTGCTCACCGAGCACCGGATCCTGGTCCGTGAGTGCGGCAACAAGATCGGTTCGTCCAGCCGCTTCCTTCGACTCGTGGTGCGCCCCCAGGAGGACGTACGCCGCCTGGTGTCCGGCCTGGAATCGGTGCTCTACGGGGCCAGGAGGGGAACCGCCGTGCCCGAGCTGAGCACAGGCATCAACTACAGCTCGGGTACGGCGGCGGTCGACCGGCTCGTCGGTTCGACCAACGGGCAGGGATATCCGGGGCTCGCCGCCTCGGCGAACGGGATGGTCGGGCAACCGCAACCGCAACCGCAGCAGCAGCAGCCCCAGCCGCTGACCGCCGGCGGGGGCTGGGGCGGAATGGCCGGGCAGCCCCAGCAGCCCCAGCAACCCCGGCAGCAGCCCCGGCAGCAGCCCCGGCAGCCGCAGCAGCAGCCACAGCCGCTGGTCGCCGCGGCGAACGGGATGGTCGGGCAACCGCAGCCGCTGACCGCGGCCCAGACCCGCGGCACGACGGGCATGCCCGGTGGGCTGACCGCCGTGGCCGCCCAGGGCCAGCCCCAGGGGTTCCCACAGCAAGGGTTCCCGCAACAGGGGTTCCCGCAGCAGCCCCAGGCGATGCCGCAACCGGTGCCTGTGCCTGTGCCTGTGCCCCAGCAGCCCGTGCCGCAGCAGCCCACCGGCTGGCCTAACACGGCCCCTGCGTCCAACGGCGCGGGGTGGCCTGCGGCCGGCGTCGGCTGACCCGGTCGGTCCCCCACTGGTTCCTGGTCGAACCCCGGCTGACCCCCGGTGGGGCTTATGGCAAAAGATCGCGCAGTTCCCCGCGCCCCTTGAGGCGCGGGGACCGTGTCAGGCCGCGTTGAAGCGCCACTGCTGGCACGTGTTGTTCAGCCAGGTCCACTGGCGGACATCGGCCCCGTCCGCGGCAGAGCAGTCGGCGACGTCCGCCACCTTCCCGGTGGCCTGGTTCACCACCCGCACGTAACCCCCGCTCGTGGTCAGGAACCGGAACCGCTGGCAGGTGTTGTCGAGCCAGGCCCACTGCCGTAGGTCCGCCCCGTCGGCGGACGAGCAGCCGGCCGTGTCCAGCACCTTGCCGGACGCCACATTCACCAGCCGGCTCGTATCGTCGCCCCGGTCCTCCACCCGCCACTTCTGGTGGTTCCCGCCGTTGCAGGCGTACTGCTGGACGTTGGCCCCGTCGGCACTCGAACCTCCCGCCACCTCAAGGCACTTACCGCTGTTGCGGTTGGTGAGCGTGTACGTCGTCGACGCACTCGAAGGCTCCCCCGACGGCCCGGCCAGACTCGCGCCGAGCGCGACCGGCGTACCGAGGTTCGGCGACCCGTCCGCGTTCCAGGTGAACTTCTGGGCCCGCGTGGTCCGCCCGTTGTCGCAGCCGTCGCTCGCGCTGTCGTTGGCGTGGTAGACGATCCAGCTCTCGGTCCCGTCGGGCGAGTTGAAGAACCCGTTGTGCCCGGGCCCGTACACCCCGGCGCTGTCGTTGCGCTGGAAGACAGGCGTGGACTTCTTCGTCCAGGAGGACGCGGAGAGCGGGTTCGAGCCGGTCAGCGTCAGCTGCCCGAGCTTGTAGTCGGGCGTCCAGCACCCGCTCGCCGAGTAGATGATCCGCGTCACCCCGCCCCGCTGCAGTACTTCGGGCCCCTCGTTCACCGTCCCGCCCGACTTCTCCCAGTCGTACGTCGGCGTGGAGATCGTCGAGAAGGAGCCACTGAGCGTGTAGGGGTTGGACAGGGGCGCGATGACGAGGTTCTGTGTCCCGCCGCTCGCGCTGCCCAGCAGATACAGCTGCCCGTTCACGTTCAGCACGCTCGGATCCAGCATCCAGGCGCTGTTGAGCTGGTTCTTGTACGTGTACGGGCCCATCGGGTCGGAGCCGGAGCTCTCCAGGACGTGGGTGCGCTGGGTCGGGATGTAGTCGGAGACGTTCTGCCCGGCCACGAAGTACAGGTACCACCTGCCGCCGGAGTAGAAGAGTTCGGGCGCCCAGATGTTGCAGCAGCGCGAAGCCGCGTCGCCCTTCCACACCTGCACGCTGGGCGCGGTCGAGAGCCCGGCGAGGGTGGGCGACTTCCGCATGGTGATGACGTCGGTCCAGCTCGTCGTCACCATGTAGTAGTTGCCGTCGTGGTACGAGATCCAGGGGTCGGCGCCCTTCACCGACTTGACCGGATTGCTGAAACCGGCCGCGCTCGCCGACGGCTGGCCGAGAGACAGGGCGAGCAGGAGCGCGGCCAGCAGGGTCAGTAGGCGACGGGCCATCCGCTGCTCCAGTTCAGGAGGTTGATGCCGAGTTTGGGAGTGCCGTTGTCCTGGCCGTCGTAGTAGTGGTAGACGATCAGGTCGCCGTCCGAGTCCGCCATGATCGACTGGCCGCCGGGGCCGATGTACCGGCCGTGCGACTCCAGTACGGGCGTGCCGCCGTTGTTCGTCATGGCGACGCCGCTCTTGTCGTAGTACGGCCCGGTGACGGTGGTGGCCCGGCCGACCTTGACCTTGTAGGTGGAACCGGTGCCGGCGCAGCAGGTGTCGTACGAGGCGAACAGGTAGTAGTAGCCGTTCCGTTTGACGATGGACGGCGCCTCGACGGCCTTGGTGCCGGTCGGGCGGGACGCGATCGAGTAGCGCGTGGTGTTCGACGAGAGCTGCTTGCCGGTGGACGGGTTGATCTGGATCATCTTCAGCCCGGTCCACCAACTGCCGAAGGACAGCCACCACTTGCCGTCGCTGTCCACGAACAGGTTCGGGTCGATGGCGTTGTAGTCGCCGGAAGTGGTGGACGTGTAGACCGTCCCGTAGTCGCTCCAGGAGCCCGGCAGTCCGGTCGTCGAGCCGGCCAGACCGATGGCCGACTTGTTCGAGCCGAAGGTCGAGACCGCGTAGTACATCAGGTACTTGCCGCCCTGGTACGAGATGTCGGGCGCCCAGGCCTCGGTCGCGTACCCCGACCACCAGCTCGGCTTGGTACCGAAGGCGTCGGCGCCGGCGCTGAAGGCGATCCGGTTGGTGGACGTCTTGTGGCCGAGGCCGCCGCCGGTGGCGTACAGCAGGTACTGGCCGGAGGAGGTGCGGATCATCGTCGGGTCGTGGACGACGGTCGAGCCGGTGACGGTGCCCGGATTCGGGTACGCGGAGGCGGTGGTGGGGACGAGGGCGAGCAGGATCGCCGCGGGGACGGCGAGGAGTGCTGTTCTGCGGGTCCCGCTGGAGGTGCGGCTCACGCGGATCCTCCTACGAAGGGGATGAGTGGGGGGAGACGAAGTATCGAAGAGGTCGTAGCGGCCGTAGAGGTCGAAGAGACGACGTAGACAATCCGTTCGACATCACGAACGCCGGTCATGGCTTCGAACGGGAACGTAGAATCGAACCCCTTGCGCGTCAACGGTTCGCACAGCACCTCGCGCCCCGGGAAACGTCGAAAGTGTTTCGACGGCTCAGCTGTCTCACAAGCGACTTGACGAGCCGTCACTTTGCCCAACGCACAGCGATTCGACAGATTCCGTTTCTATGGTGCCGTGTTCATGACAGACACATCGATCGGACGACGAACCCTGCTCATCGCCACGGGCGCCACCGCGGCGACACTGGCCGTGGGAGCCACGGTCCAGGAGACCCCCACCGCCGCCGACCAGATACCGGCGGCCGCCGCGGCCGTCTGCACCCTCACGAAGGAGATGACCGAAGGCCCGTACTACCTGGACAGACAACTGGTCCGCGCCGACATCCACGAGAACAAGACCGGCATTCCGCTGAAGCTCACCCTCACCGTCGTCGACGACGACACCTGCGCTCCGCTCGGCAACGCGCTGGTGGAGATCTGGCACTGCGACGCGCTCGGCGAGTACTCCGGGTTCGTCGGAGGAAACGGGCACGACGAGCCGGACAACGGCACGTTCCTGCGCGGCGGGGTCCTGGCGGGCTCCGACGGCATCGCGAAGATCACCACCGTCTACCCCGGCTGGTACGTGGGGCGCTGCATCCACATCCATGTGAAGGTGCACACCGGCGTCACACTGACCGCCGACGGTTCCTTCGAGGGCGGCCAGGAGCTGCACACCGGGCAGCTGTTCTTCGACGAGACCATCACCAAGAAGGTGGCGCTGGTGCCCGTGTACGCGGCCAACACGGTGCGGCGGACGACCCTCGCACAGGACGGCATCTACGACGAAGGGGGCGCGGCCTCCGGGCTGCTCACCCTCACCGCACTGGGCAGTTCGACGACGGCGGGTTACGCGGGCACCCTCACCCTGGGCGTCGAAACCGGCTGATCGCCTGATCGCCTGATCGTCGTCCACGGCCGAGCGGCGGCTTGTCGCGCAGTTCCCCCGCACCCCCAAAGACGAAAGGCAGGGGCGCAGCCCCGCCTTTCAGGGGCGCGGGGAACTGCGCGACAAGCCCCCACCGGGCCCGCGGCGCAAACTCATCCCCTCGTCCCCGACCCCGCCCCGCTGCGGCTGAGGACACGCATGCCGCAGGCGTCCACGACCCGCACCTGGAGCGAGCCGCACACACAGCGGGTCCACACGGTGTGGCCGCCCGCGGTGCCGTGCCGGGACACCACCTGGAAGGGCTCGGCACGGTCCGGCCACCCGCAGTGCGGGCACGCGTCGCTGCCGGGCCTGCCGGGCCTGCCGTGGTCTGTGCTGGCGGGGCTGGTCATCTTCAACTCCTCCTTGGGCGGGATGGTCGGTCGGACCGTCGCGACACACCCAGGGTGTAACGGGACATCTGTGTACGTCCAGGTTGACTTTCCAGACCAGACCTTGAAGCCTGGACTTCATGATTGATCTGCGCCGGCTTCATGTCCTGCGGGCCGTCGAGCACTACGGCACGGTGACCGCCGCCGCCCGCGCCCTGCATCTGACGACCTCCGCCGCCTCGCAGCAGGTCCGCCAGCTCGCCCGTGAACTGCGGGTCGATCTACTGGAACCGCAGGGGCGCGGGGTGCGGCTGACCCCGGCCGCGCGAAGTCTGATCACCCACGCGGACGCGATCCAGGCCCGCTGGGACCAGGCGGAACTCGACCTGCGGGCCGACCACGACGATCCGGCCGGACTGCTTCGGGTGACCGGCTTCCCGATGGCCGTCTCGGTGCTGCTCGCCCCGATGGCGGCCCATCTGCGCGAGCGCCACCCCCGGCTCTCCGTCCGGATCCAGGAGGCGGACGTCCTGGAGAGCTTCGACCTGCTCTTCGAGGGCGGGACCGACCTCGCGATCGTCGAGGCGACCCCGCGCAACCCGCCGCTCGGCGACGCCCGCTTCGACCAGCAGCCACTGCTGGACGACCCGTTCGACCTGGTCGTGCACAACACGCACCGGCTGGCGGGGCGCGACCGGACGGACCTCGCGGAGGCCGCGCGCGAGGACTGGATCGCGCCGGTCCATGAGAGCCCCTGCCTCCCGCACGTGCTCTCCGCGTGCGGTGCCGCCGGCTTCACCCCCGAGGTCGTCCACAAGGCGATGGACTGGAACGTCATGGCCCACCTCGTCGCGCACGGCCTCGGGGTCGCGCTCATCCCCCGGCTCGCCCATCTGACCCCCCACCTGCCGATCACGCGCGTCCGGTGCACCGGCGACCCGCACCGCAAACTCCTCACCTGCACCCGGGCCGGGGGCCACGAACGCCCGGCCGTGGCGGCGGCACTGAACGAGCTACGGGAACTGGCACCGACAGCGGTGGCGTGAACGTCACAGGGGAACGTCATAGAGGGGCGCACTAAGGTCCCCCTGTCGGACCGTGTACGCGGAGCGGGGAAGGTGAGTGAGCGGTGGAGGTGCTGGGACACGGGGCGGGCCTCGACGAACTGCTGCGGCTCGTGCGGCGACAGGGAAGCCCGGCCGAGGTGCTGGAGCTGCTCGGCCGGCGGACCGGCGCGGAGGTCGCGTGGATCGGGCGCGGTGGCGCGGTCCGCGCCGCCACAGCCGGATTTCCCCGGCGACTGGCGGGCGCGCTGACGGAGCACGTGGAGCGCCTGACCGACGGACGGCTGGCCGCGGCCACCACACGGGTCGGCGAGCTGGAGGTGCACCTCGAAACCTTCGGCGGGCGCGAGCCGCGTCCGGTGCTGGTGACCGCCGGCACGTCGGCGCTGTCGCGGGACGCGGCCGCGCTGGTCTCGCAGGCCGGCGGTCTCATCGACCTGCTGAGCCGGGCGTCGGAGGCCGACGACGGCTCACTCGGGTACGAGGCGAAGGCCCGGCAGGTGCGGTTCGCGGTACTGACCGCCCTGATGGCCGGTGACGTCACGATGGCCCGGCGGATGACCACCGGCGACGTCCCGCCCATCCTGAGCGCCGAGCGGGTGCGGGTCCACCTGCTGCACTGCACCCCCGCCGACCGCGACCGTCTGACCAGGACCTACCTGGACTCCTCCGGCTATCACGGCGCGGGCCTGATGGTGCACTGCCCGGCGTTCAAGGAGCACCTGATCTGCCCCGTCGCCGAGGACGCGGAACTCGGCGGGCGGTTCCGGCACGGAGAGGTGCTGCGCCGGCTGGTCCGGGAGAATCCCGGGTACGCGCTGGGCGTCAGCAGGCCGCATCCCCTCGCCGCCACGGCCGAGGCCTACGGCGAGGCCCTGCACGCGCTCGCCGTCGCCCGCAACTCGCCCGAGCGGCTGGCCGCCTACCGGGGCCGGCCCTCGCTGGTGCACGTACTGCCCCGGCACGCGGCCCTCGCCTGGGCGCGCGCCTTCCTGGAGCCGCTGAGCACCGTCCCCAAGCCCACCGTGGACGTCGTACGCCTCATCGCGATGTTCCCCCGGTCGGCCGTGGCCCGCCTGCTGCACCTCAGCCGCACCACCGTCGCGGCCCACTGCCGCCGGGCGGAGGCGGCGCTGGAGATCGATCTCGGCGAGGTCCGTGTCCGGGCCACGCTCGACCTGGCCCTGTCCCTGTCCGCCCTCCAGCCCGACCTCGCCGTCGCCGACACCCAGGTCGCGCCACCTCTCGGGGAACTCCTGCAGGGCACGCCCGCCGTCACCTGGGCGGAGACGTTCCTCCGCCCCCTGCGCGACACCCGGCACCCGAACCTGTACGCCACCGTCGGGGCCTGGATCGACGCCAACACGGACGCCCAGCGCACCGCCGCCCACCTGGGCCTGAGCCGCAACACCGTCCGCGCCCACCTGCGCGCCGCCGAACATCTCCTCAACCGGGACCTGCTGACCACCGGCTCGGGCATTCACGACATCGTGCACGCCCTGCACGTGACAGGTGCGCAGCGTGCACAGCCGCCCACCGAATTTGGCCAGTGTGCACGGTGGTCGTCGACGGATGTCGCCTCTTAACGTGCACAGTGCGCGGCGAATGGCCCACGGGGGAGGTCATTCGCCGCGACCCCGAAACCCCGCTACGGCCATGGCCGCCGATGGACTGGCCTTCCTCCACACCCAGATGCAGGCCGGCCGGTGCGGCCCGGTCCTCGCCGCCGCCGTCGAGAACCGCATCGTGGGCGCGATCGGCCCCATGGAAGTACGCCCCGACGCGATCGGATGCCCCCAGCTCCTGCCCCAGTACTTCGCCGTCCTGCCCGAGGCCCGAGGACAGAACCTGGGCCGCGTCCTCTGGCGGACCGCGATGCACTGGGGCCAGTCCCACGGCGCCGCCTACCAGCTCCTCCAGACCGAGGTCGGCGGTCCCTCCGACATGCTGTGCCAAACCGAAGGACTGACCTCCCTCGGCTTCAGCCACACCAGACAGGCGTAGCAGCCGGATCTCGATCGCCCCAAGGTGCCAGCCGATACAGCGCCGCTGCGCCCGGAGGACGGCAGACCAGGTACCCGCATGCCGGGTTGGCCGGGCGAGATCGTGCTGAGCGGGGGCGCCACCTACGACAGCGATCTCCTGGGCAACACCCTCGCCTTCCTTGCCTACCAGGCGGCCGACCCGGTCGAGGGTACGGAAATCGCGGCGAGTTCCTGCGCGGAGTGCCTCAACTGCCGCAGGCGCAGCCCGCAGGCGCCGCGACTTCGGCGGTTTCGTTCTGCCCGGAGCAGCAGGCGTCGCCGTCCAGGGCGGCGCTCTTGCCCAGCTGGTCGGCGTCGGCCTTGACGACGTAGACCTCCCACGGCTCCTTGCCGGGGCCGTGGACCCATACCTTGTCCTGGAGGGCGTAGCAGCAGGAGGTGTCGTTCTCCTCGAACGTCGCGAGGCCCGCGTCCTTGAGCCGGGTCGTGGCGGCGGTGACCTCGTCGGTGGTGTCGACCTCGACGCCGAGGTGGTCCAGGCGGGTCTCCTGGCCCGGCTCGCCCTCGATGAGGACGAGCTTGAGCGGCGGGGTGGTGATCGCGAAGTTCGCGTAGCCGGGGCGCCGCTTGGCGGGTTCGGCGCCGAACAGTTTGGAATAGAAGGCGACCGACGCTTCGAGGTCGGCGACGTTGAGCGCGAGCTGAGCACGGGACATGGCGGTCTCCCCGATCGGGTTGTATTGATGCCTGTCGATGCAACCTTGCGCCTTGGATCGAATAACGTCAACATAGAAGTATGTCGAAACAAGAGCTTGTGGTGATCGGCCAGGACGGCGCCGAAGGATGCTGCCCCGCGCTGCTGACCGCCCCACTGGACGAGGACCAGGCCACCGAGCTGGCGAAGGTGTTCAAGGCGCTGGGCGACCCGGTACGACTGCGGCTGCTGTCGATGATCGCCTCCCGCGCCGGCGGGGAGGTCTGCGTCTGCGACCTCACCCCGGCCTTCGATCTGTCGCAGCCGACCATCTCCCACCACCTCAAACAGCTGAAGCAGGCCGGGCTCATCGACTCCGAGCGGCGCGGAACGTGGGTGTACTACCGGCTGCTGCCGCAGACGACCGACCGCCTGGCCGCGATCCTCACCCGCCCTGCCGGGCAACCGCTCGCCGAGACCGCGCCCGTCGGAGCCGTCTCGTGAGCGTCGACACCACCATCACAGCAGCGCCCGCGGGCCCGGTGGCCGGTCGGCTGTCGTTCCTGGACCGCTTCCTCGCCGTGTGGATTCTGCTCGCGATGGCCGCCGGCCTCGGCCTGGGCCGCCTCGTGCCCGGCCTGGGGGACGCGCTCGCAAAGGTCACCGTCACCGGCATCTCGCTGCCGATCGCGCTCGGCCTGCTCGTGATGATGTACCCGGTCCTGGCGAAGGTCCGCTACGACCGTCTGGACACCGTCACCCGCGACCGGCGCCTGCTCATCCCGTCCCTGGTCCTGAACTGGGTCGTCGGCCCGGCCCTGATGTTCGCCCTCGCCTGGCTCTTCCTGCCGGACCTGCCCGAGTACCGCACCGGCCTGATCATCGTCGGCCTGGCCCGCTGTATCGCCATGGTCATCATCTGGAACGACCTCGCCTGCGGCGACCGCGAAGCCGCCGCCGTGCTCGTCGCCCTCAACTCCGTCTTCCAGGTGATCGCGTTCGCCGCGCTGGGCTGGTTCTACCTGCACGTGCTGCCCGGCTGGCTCGGCCTGGAACAGACGGCACTCGACGTGTCGGTGTGGGAGATCGCCCGCTCCGTCCTGATCTTCCTCGGCATCCCCCTGCTGGCCGGGTTCCTCACCCGCCGCCTGGGCGAGAAGGCGAGGGGCCGCACGTGGTACGAGACGACGCTGATCCCGCGTATCGGCCCGTTCGCCTTGTACGGGCTGCTGTTCACCATCGTCGTGCTGTTCGCCCTCCAGGGCGACGCCATCACCTCCAAGCCTCTGGACGTCGTACGGATCGCGCTGCCGCTGCTGGTGTACTTCGCCGTGATGTGGGCCGGGTCCATGGCCGCCGGCCGCGCGGTCGGCCTGGACTACCCGAAGGCTACGACGCTGGCGTTCACCGCGGCGGGCAACAACTTCGAACTCGCCATCGCGGTCGCCATCGCCACCTTCGGCGCCACCTCCGGGCAGGCCCTCGCGGGAGTCGTCGGCCCACTCATCGAGGTGCCGGTCCTGATCGGCCTGGTCTACGTCGCCCTGGCCGCCCGCCGTTTCTTCCCTCACCTCACGCCGACGGCCGGACCTGCCGTCTCCCCGGAAGGTTCCGCCCGTGTCTGAGTCCAAGCCGTCCGTGCTGTTCGTGTGTGTCCACAACGCCGGCCGCTCGCAGATGGCCGCCGCCTTCCTCACCCACCTCTCCGAGGGCCGGGTCGAGGTCCGCTCCGCCGGGTCCGCACCGGCCGACACCGTGAACCCGGCCGCCGTCCGGGCCATGGCGGAGGCCGACATCGACATGTCCGCCGAGACGCCGAAGGTACTGACCGTGGAAGCGGTGCAGGCGTCCGACGTGGTGATCACCATGGGCTGCGGCGACACCTGCCCCGTCTTCCCCGGCAAGACGTACCTCGACTGGAAGCTCGACGACCCCGCAGGACAAGGCGTCGGAGCAGTCCGACCCATCCGCGACGAGATCGAGCGGCGCGTCCGTGGCCTGCTCGCCGAACTCGGCATCGAGACGGCATGACCGCCGCCGCACCGGCCACCGGCGAACACATCACGACGATGCAGCCTGAGCACGCCGAACAGGTTCTGGCGATCTATCAGTTCGGCATCGACGAGGGCGACGCCACCTTCGAGACCGCCGCCCCCGACTGGGAGAGGTTCGACGCGGCCAAGCTGCCCGAGCACCGTCTGGTCGCCCTCGACGAGAAGGAGCGCGTCCTGGGCTGGGCCGCAGTGGTGCCGGTATCCGACCGCTGCGCGTACGCCGGAGTGGTCGAGCACTCCGTCTATGTCAGCCCCGAAGCCCGCGGCCGCGGCGTGGGGCTCACCCTGCTGACCGCACTGCTGGCCTCTACCGACGCCGCCGGAATCTGGACGGTGCAATCCGGGATCTTCCCCGAGAACACAGCCAGTCTCGCCCTGCACCACAAGGCCGGATTCCGCGTCATCGGCACCCGCGAGCGCATCGGCCTCCACCACGGCCAGTGGCGTGACGTCACCCTCGTCGAACGCCGCAGCCCGACCATCAGCTGAGCCCGACCATGGTCGCCCGGTCCACCACAGGCCTCATCCTCACTGGGAGGACGGCCCCGGCGACGACACCGCGAGCGAGACCTGAGCGGACACGCAGACACGCAGACACATGGAAGCCGTATCTCACCCGACCACGAACGGTTGAGATACGGCTTCTCAGCAGGTCAGGTCAGGTCAGGTCAGGTCAGGTCAGGTCAGGTCAGGTCAGGTCAGGTCAGGTCAGCCGGATCATGTTCCAGGAGAGTGGTTCCAGGGTGGCCGTGAGCCTGCCGTCCTGGAGCGTGGTTCCCGTGACGTCGTGCGGGACGACCCGCTCCGGGTCGTCGAGGGTGTTGCGGGCGTCCGGGTCCGCGTCGGACAGCGCGCTGTGCTCCACGACGGCCGTCAGGCCGAGCGAGCCGAGGGAGACTTCCAGCGGCAGCGCGTCGGTCCGGCTGCGGTTGACGGCGAAGACGGTGACCGAGCCGTCCTCGGCGCGCACGGCGGTGGCATGCAGCAGGTCGGCCTCGCCGTACTTCTTGGTCTCGTACGTCGGTGAGTCGACGCGTACGTCGAGGACCTGGCCGCGCCCGTACCGCGAGGCCTGGGAGAACGGGAAGAAGGTCGTCTGGCGCCAGGCCGGGCCGCCCGGCTCGGTCATGATCGGCGCGATGACGTTGACGAGCTGAGCGAGGCACGCGACGGTCACGCGGTCCGCGTGCCGCAGCAGCGCGATGAGCAGCGAGCCGAAGACGACGGCGTCGGTGACGTTGTAGTTGTCCTCCAGGAGGCGCGGCGCCTCGGGCCAGTCGTCCTGCTCGAACGTCGTCGCCTTCTCGTGCCAGCGGGAGAGGTACCAGACGTTCCACTCGTCGAAGGAGAGGTTGATCCTCTTCTTCGACTTCAGCCGCGCGCCCACGTGGTCGCAGGTGGCGACCACGTTCTCGATGAAGGACTCCATGTCGACGGCGGAGGCGAGGAAGGAGTCGACGTCGCCGTCGACCGGTTCGTAGTAGGCGTGCAGGGAGATGTGGTCGACGAGGTCGTACGTCTCCTTCAGGACCGTCGCCTCCCACTCGGCGAAGGTCTCCATGGACTGGCCGGAGGAGCCGCAGGCGACCAGTTCGACGCCGGGGTCCTGCTGGCGCATGGCGCGGGCGGTCTCGGCGGCGATCCGGCCGTACTCCTCGGCGGTCTTGTGGCCGGTCTGCCAGGGGCCGTCCATCTCGTTGCCCAGGCACCACAGCCGGATGCCGAAGGGGTCCTTGTCACCGTGGGAGGCCCGGAGGTCGGACAGGGCGGTGCCGGCGGGGTGGTTGGCGTACTCCTGGAGTTCCAGGGCCTCGGCGACACCGCGGGTGCCGAGGTTGACGGCCATCATCGGCTCGGCCTGCGGGCCGACCTTCTTCAGGAAGCCGATGTACTCCGAGAGACCGAAACGGTTCGTCTCCGTGGAGTGCCAGGCCAGGTCGAGGCGGCGGGGGCGGCCCTCGGCCGGGCCGACGGAGTCCTCCCACTTGTAGCCCGAGACGAAGTTGCCGCCGGGGTAGCGGATGGTGGTGACGCCGAGTTCCCTGACCAGGTCGAGAACGTCCTGGCGGAGGCCGGCCTCGTCGGCGGTGGGGTGCTCCGGCTCGAAGATGCCGGTGTAGACGCAGCGGCCCAGGTGTTCTACGAACGAGCCGAAGAGGCGGGGGTTGACCTCGCCGACCGTGAAAGCAGGGTCGAGGGTGAAGCGGGCCTTGTTGTGCATGGTGCCTTGTTCGCCTTTCGGTGAGGGGCGGATCTACCACAGGGGGCAGACGACGAGCATGGCGTAGGACTTGTGCGAATCCGAGGCTTCCCGCGACCGTCAGCCCACTCAGTCCCGCCAGGAGCTGCCTGCGATTCAGCGAGATTCTTGCGAGGAGCTCCAGGTGTTTACGCCGGGGAGGAATCGCGTCGTGTGGTGGCGACGCGGAGCGTCGCAGCATCCAGGGGTTTGGGTGCGGAGCGCCCGTAGTGCTGTCCGGCGGAGCCGGACGAAAGGGAACGCGTGAGCGAGTGATCACTATTTCGTGGTCGGTTGTGCGAGAGGTGCCCGCTTGTGCGGACGGCTGCGTAGCGTCGGGTCCGTGAAACTCACCGTGCAGGTCAAACTCCTGCCGACGCCCGTACAGGCGGTGGCACTTGAGGCGACCCTGCACGCCTGCAACGAGGCCGCCACCTGGGCGTCCGAGGTGGCCTTCGCCAAGGATGTGAAGCGGAACTTCGCGCTGCGCGAGCACACCTACACCGAGATCAAGCAGCGGTGGGGGCTCGGCTCGCAGGCCACCCAGCACGTGGTGAAGAAGACCTGTGACGCCTACACCACGCTGAAGGCGAATCTGAAGGCCGGGAATCTGGGCAAACCGTGGTCCAAGCGGTGCCGGCGGGCCGCCGAAAAGCCGGTCGCCTTCCGGCCCGAGGGCGCACAGCCCTACGACGACCGGATGCTGTCCTGGCAGATCACGGAGCGGACCGTCTCGATCTGGACCCTGTCCGGGCGGATGAAGGGAGTGGCGTTCACCGCCTCCCCTGAACACCTGGCCCGTCTGGCCCTGTACCGCAGGGGCGAGTCCGACCTGCTGTACCGCGACGGCATGTGGTTGTTGAACGCCACCTGCGAGATCCCCGAAACCGAACCGAACGCGGAGCCGGACGGCTTCCTGGGCATCGGCCTGGGGATCGTGAACATCGCCACCACCTCGGACGGCGAGATCATGGCAGGCCGCGCCCTGAACCGGGGGCGGCTGCGCGAACGCACCCTGCGCGCCAAGCTGCAACGTAAGAACACCCCGTCCGCCAAGCGCCGGCTGAAGAAGCGCAGGCGCAAGGAAGCACGGCGGGCGAAGGACATCAACCACAAGATCGCGAAACATGTGGTGGCCGAGGCAGAACGCACCGGACGCGGAATCGCCCTCGAAGAACTGACGGGCATCCGTGAACGGGTACGGCTTCGCAAGCCCCAACGGGCCACCCACTCCAGCTGGAGCTTCGCCCAGCTGGGGCAGTTCATCGCATACAAGGCCAAGAAGGCCGGGGTGCCGGTGGTGTACGTCGATCCGGCCTACACCTCCCGCACCTGCGCCGAATGCGGCCACGTAGACAAGGCGAACCGCGTCTCCCAGGCGTGGTTCGCGTGCAGGTCCTGCGGATTCGTTGATCACGCAGACCGCAACAGCTCCCGCAACATCCGTGCTCGCGCGGAAGAGTTGTGGCGACGCGGGGCGCAGCCAACCGCCCCAGACCCACCCCGCGAACCCGGGCGTGGGACAGGACGCAAGCGCAGCACCACACCCAGTGGCGCCCGCTCTGCAAGCCCGTCGCTTCAGCGACAGGTAGTTGGCGCCAGGTCGTCCCATGCCCTGCCCTAACTGTTCGAGTGTCCGACTATCCGGCCTTCGGCCATCTACCTGTTCGACTGTTCGAGATTTCGGTGGATGCTCGTAACTTCGAACGGACCGTAAGTAGGAAGCGCTTACTCGTCAATGTTTGCGCGAAAACAGCGACCCTCGCCTGCAGAGCAGACGAGGGCCTCAGGGTGTTGCGCGCTGTCAGCCCGCGAACGGAGGCTGGGGCAGGCCCTTGCCCGCGCCGGGGACGACGAGCACCGAGCCGGCGAGCGGGTGCGGCGCCTCCAGGCCCGTACGGGCGGTCGTGATGTACAGGTCGGTCAGGTCGGCGCCGCCGAAAGCGCAGGCCGTGGGCCGCGGTACGGGCAGTTCCACCACGCGGTCCAGCGCACCGGAGGGGGTGTAGCGGCGGACCGCACCCCCCTCCCAGAGGGCGACCCAGACGCAGCCCTCGGCGTCGACGGTGAGCCCGTCGGGGAAGCCGTCGCCTTCCTCGATCACGGCCAACTGGCGCCTGTTGGCGATCTGTTGGCCGTCGAAGTCGAAGACGTCGATCCGGCGCGTCGGCGAGTCGATGTAGTACATGAGGCGGCCGTCGGGGCTCCAGCCCGTGCCGTTGCTCACCGCCACGTCGTCGAGGACGACTCCCACCGTGCCGTCGGGGGCGACCCGGGAGAGCGAGCCGCCGCCCGGCGCCTCGTCGTAACGCATGGTGCCCACCCACAGGGCGCCGTCGGGCGCGACCGCCGCGTCGTTGGCCCGGCGGCCGGGGACGACCTCACGGTGCAGCCACCGGAAATCCTCGGCGCCGCCCGAGAATGCCTCCGCCGAGCCCGCTGAGGGCTCCGAACCTGCTGAGGGCTCCGAGTCGGCCGATGGCTCCGAGCCGCCGGAGCCATCGACGGAACCCGGGCCGTAGAGGCCCACTCCGTCGCGGAGGTTGACGACCAGGCCGCCGCCCGCCCGCGGCTTGGCGGCGCCCACGTGCTGCTCGGTGGCCATGACCGTGCGCCGCCCGGAGACCGGGGCGTACGTGAACACCCGGGATCCGAGGATGTCGATCCAGATCAGCCGCTGGGCGTCGACGTCCCAGGTGGGACCCTCACCGAGGGCCGCCTCCGCCCGGACGGCCACTTCGTACGCGTGCGTCCGTGTCATCCCACGCTCCGGTATCCGAGCCGCTCCGACAGCTCGGCCGCGCCCTTGGCGGCGAGCTGCTCCAGCTCCACCCGGCGGTCCTCGCTCCAGCGGATCATCGGTACGGAGATGGAGAGCGCGGACACGACCTGGCCCGTGCGGTCGCGCACCGGCGCGGCGACACAGCTGACGTCGGGGTTCGACTCGCGGCTCTCCACCGCGATGCCGCGGGCGCGGATCCCGGCGAGGGCCTCCCGCAGGGCGGCCGGCTCGGTGATGCTGTTCGGCGTCATCCGGATCAGGTCGGCGTCGGCGGGGATCCGCGAGGTCAGCTCGGGCTCGGACAGCGAGGCGAGCAGCATCTTGCCCACGGAGGTGCAGTGGGCGGGGAGCCGGCGGCCCGCGGCCGACACCATGCGCACGGCGTGCGTGGAGTCGACCTTGGCGATGTAGATGACGTCCGTGCCCTCCAGGATCGCCACGTGCACGGTCTCGTCGCAGGTCTCCGCGACGGACCGGGCGACCTGCTGCCCCTCGGCGGCGAGGTCCAGCTGCTCGGAGTAGCGACTGCCGAGCTGGTACGGCCGCACGCCGAGCCGGTAACGTCCGGGCTGACCCGGTACGGGCGTGATGTACGACCGGGCAGCCAGGGTCGTCACCAGTTCGTGCACGGTGGTGCGCGGCAGCTGGAGCCGGCGCACGATGTCGGGGGCGGAGAGCGTGCCGTCCCCGTCGAGGAAGAGCTCGAGTATGTCGAGAGCCCTGGTTACGGCAGGTACGAGGCGTCCCACAACTGGCCCCCTCCCTTGTGTTCGAAATTTCAACAGCCGATCGGCATAGCGAACACAGGCTACTCAAACCGGTTACGCCGGGCAATGGGCGTGCCGAAGGGGTAGCGGAGTCCGTGGCTCAGCACCGGCGCGCGGCCCGCCCGGTTCGCCCGGTTCACCCGGTTCGTCGCTCAGTGCCGGCTCGCGGATCGCCCGGTCCGCCTCTCAGCGCCGGGCGCGCGGATCGCCCAGTTCGCCCCGTAGCCGCTGGGCCCTCAGTACCAGTTCCAGCTCGAAGCGCCGGTCGGGATCGTCGACCTCGTCCCCCCAGAGTTCGCGGATCTGCCGAAGGCGATACCGCACGGTCTGCGGGTGGACCCCTAACCGGGCGGCCACCTCGGGAGCGCCGCCCCGGGTCTCCAGCCAGGCCAGCAGGGTCTCCGCGAGCCGCCGCCCGTGCGTGGGACCGCAGTGGGCGAGCGGCTCCAGACACCGCAGGGCCAGGTCGTCGATCAGCTCCTCGGGCTGCAGCAGGACCAGCGCCTCGGTGTGCTCGGTGCAGTACAGCACCTCTCCCGCAGGCAGCAGGCCGCGCTCCATCAGCCGTACCGCCGCCTCGGCCCAGCGCAGCGACTTCGCCGCGTCGGACAGCGGCACGGGCGGGCCGATCGCGCCCGCCCAGCCCGTCAGCGCCCGGTGCAGCAGTTCGGGGCGCCCGGCTGCGTCGGGTTCGGGGATGACCATGCGGGGCTGCTCGTACTCCATGTCCAGCAGTACGCCCTGGCTCACGGCGGGGGCGACGGCCTCGCGGGCGGGCCGCAGCAGTACGCCGACCGCGACCTTGACGGGCAGCGGCCAGCCGATCCGCGCGGCCCGTTCGGAGAGCGCCCCGGCCGGTTCGCCCCGGTGGTGCTCGGCGAGCAGCAGTTCCATCAGCCCGCGCTGCAGGCGCAACCGCTCCCCGGCCTGCCGGGCGGCGGCCTCGGCATAGCCGCGCACGGACTGGTCGACCAGTCCGTCCAGGTACTCGTATCCGGCGTCGACCAGTTCGTACATCGCGGGCGGCGGGATCTCCACGCGCTGTCCTATCTCGGCGAAACGGCGCCAGGCAAGCCGTACGCCGAGCCGGTAGATCGCCTGGAGCGCGTCGAGGCTGCGGCCGCTCAGCTCCTCGCCGCGGCCGAACTCCTGGAAGACCTCGGGGTGCACGCGCGGCCGGCCCTCGGCGGTCTCCAGGTGCTGGACGAACACCTCGATGGCGCGGCGGATCCCGACCAGCGCCATCGGTTCGCCGGAGTCGTCGAGCACGACGGGCAGGTGAGGGTACTCGTGCCGTATCTCCTGAAGGATCTCCTGGGCGAGCACGGGTGCCTCGGCCATCGCGAGCGCGGCGAACTGCCGCACCTGGAGGGGCGGTACGTCGTGCCAGGCCGAGCGCACGGTGACGGGGCCTTGCCGAAGAGCCATGGTCAGCGCTCCCGGCCGGCCGTCTCATAGGTGATGAGTGGGGTGTTCGGCTGATCGGGGGTCGCGTCGAGCAGCGCGACGATACCGAGGGCGGCGCCCACGGCGAGTACGGCGGCGGCAGTCACGGTCAGCAGGGCGGCGAGCAGTCTGGGCATCGCGGGTCAGCCTCTCTGTCGGAGGTCCCCCCACCCTGGCGCTCCGCCGGGAGCCCACCCCGACGTACCGGCCCCGCCCGGCAAGTCCTCAGTCTCAACAACGCATTGACACTTCGTCAAGGGTGCGCCTACGGTTCCCGGCCCATACCGCACCTGCACCCTCCCCCGCGTGCCGGCACCCGTTCGTGCCGTGTCACCACGAGCCTTTGGAGTGCCCGGATGCGCCGTACAGCCACACCCTTTTCACTGGTCATCCTGGGTCTGGGCGTGTTCCTGCTCGTCCTGGCCCCACTGCTCACCTGGTATGTCGAACCACGCGCCCAGCGCACACCCGTCGACATCGACTCGACGACCGTGTTCACCGGTACGGGCAGCTATTTCGACACCGACGAGATCGAAACCGTCCGCGACAAGAAGATCACCATCACCCGGCAGGTCCGCGGCGATGTCTCCGACAGCGAGAAGAGCGGCCGGGCGGTCTGGGACGTGTCCACGTCCGTCGACACCCCCAAGTCGCTGCCCGCGGCCGACCCGCACGACGCGCTCCAGTGGACCATGGAGCGCTGGGTGACCGACCGGAGGACGAACAAGCCGGTCCACTGCTGCGAGGAGAAGCCGTACTTCGAGGGCGAGGCGTATCTGAAGTTCCCCTTCGACGTGCAGAAACGCTCCTACATCTGGTGGGACAACACGCTCGGCTCGACCGTCACGCTGGCGTACAAGGGCAAGAAGCGGATCCAGGGGTACGAGGGCCTCCGGTTCACCGGCACCGTGCCCGCCACCAAGACCGGCACCCGGCTCGTGCCGGGCACCATCGTGGGCGAGAAGGACGCAGGTCAGGTACTCGCCGAGGAGTGGTACGCCAACCACGGCGTCGAGCTGGTCGCCGACCAGCGCACGGGGCGGATCATCTACGCGGCGATCGGCCCCCGCAAGACGCTCCGGGCGCCCGGGAGCGAGAAGGACGCCGTCGTCCTGCTCGACAGCAAGCGGATCGCGTTCACCCCGAAGACCCAGAAGGAGCAGGTGGATCTCGCCGACACGGACAGCGGTCTGCTGCGCATGGTGGGGCGGACGTTGCCGCTGGGGACCGGAATCGCCGGCTTCGTCCTGGCTGTCGTGGGTGCCGTTTTGGTCGCACGCGGGCGTCCGCATCCCGATACGTCCGAGAGCTCCCAGCAAGCGCTCACAATGTGATGAGACGTCAGCTCCACAAAGCCCCGAAATTATCACTTCGGTGAGTAGCCGCATCGAGCCGTCGGGCGAAAACTGTCCACCCCACCCGAACACAGCCCACCCACATCCCCGTCACAGCAGGACCCCGCCACCCCCCACGGAACACCCCCCACGCAAGACCCTGCAGACCGGCTCAACCGATCAGCTCAACCGATCAGCTTCACCGATCGACTCCACCGATCAGCTCCAACGACGAGTTCCACCCATCGGCTCCACCGATCCATACGGATTCCCGCCGCGGGAAATTCAGGACTCCCGCACCTCGTAGCACGCACCACGGGAACCGAAAGATCCACAGCCCGATCCTCGTACGACCGCATCCGTACGACGGCACTCCGTACGACCGCGCTCTGCTCCGTACGACCGCGCTCTGTACGACCGCACGCACGGCGGGCCCCCCACAGGCCCCGCCGTACCTCGACCGACCCCGACCGACCTCGACGACCTCGACCGATCCGCACCGGAAGACCGTCACCACCCACGCACCGAGCCTTGCCAACCCCCCACGCCACACGCTGGTTCCGCACCCCGAGACGAGTTGGAGCACCTATGCCCCAGCACGTGCCTTCGTCGTTGCGCGCCGCCTTTCCCCGCTCCGCGCAGCGACACCCGGCGCTTCCCCCACAGCCGCGCCGAATCGTTTTTCTCGCCCGCCGTGACTTCGGCAACGAAGCAGCGGGCGGTTCCGAACTGCTGGTCGACAGACTCGCCGAGGGGCTGACCCACCTCGGCCACCAGGTCACCCTGCTGTGCGGCGGCCCCGCCGCATGCCGCGACTACCGTGTCGTGTCGGCGGGCGGCGACCTCGGCCACTACCTGCGCGCCAGATCGGCGTTGCAGCGCCAGGTCGGCGACTGCGACCTGCTCGTCGAGGTCTGCAACGGCATGCCGTACCTGGCGCCGCTGTGGCACCACGGACCCACGCTCTGCCTGGTCAACCACGTGCACACCGACCTGTGGCGGATGCGGTTCGGCGGACCGCTGGCGCCCGCCGCCCGGCTCGGGCGAAGACTCGAACACTGGGCGCTGGCCGGCGCACAGCGCAACAACCTGCTGGTCGCCGTCTCCCCGTCGACGGCACAGGCGCTGCGCGCGATCGGGGTCGAGCGCGAGCGCATCCGGGTCGTGCACAACGGTGTGGAGGAGCCGGGTCCGCCCGCCGCACGCTCGCCGGAGCCGATGTTCCTGGCCATGGGACGGCTCGTCGAGTACAAGCGGATCGATCTGCTGCTGCGCCTGTGGGAACGGGTCCGCCCGGTCACCGGCGGCCGGCTGGTGATCGTCGGTGACGGACCCGAGCGGGAACGGCTCCAGCGACTCGCCGGTCCCGGCGTCGAGTTCACCGGCCATGTCTCCGAGACCGAGAAGCACCGGCTGCTCTGTGCCGCCTGGCTGCTGCTGCACCCCTCTGCCGTCGAGGGCTGGGGTCTGGTGGTGACGGAGGCGGCGGCCCGCGAGACCCCGGCCATCGCCTTCGACGTGCCCGGCCTGTGCGACTCGATCGTGGACGGCGAGACGGGCCTGCTGGCCCGCGGCGAGTCCTCGTTCGCCGCGGCCTGGTGCGCCCTCGCCCTGTCCTCCCACCGCCGCACCCTCATGGGCAGGGCGGCCGGCAACCGCGCCGCCCAGTACCGCTGGAGCCGCACGGTACGCCAGTTCAGAGCGGTGGCGACGGAGGCGGTGAGGGGCGGGACGCCATGACCTCCGGGCAGAACACCCACCGGCAGAAGCCCCCCGGGCAAGAGCCCCCTCGGCGGAAGCCCACCTGGCAGAAGGCCGCTCGGGCCGCTCGGGCCGCCCGGCAGGAAGTTCCTGCGCGAGCGGCGGCCCTTCAAGCTCTTCAGGCCCTTCAAGCTCTTCAAGCTCTTCAAGCTCTTCAGCGCAAGAGCACAGCCCCTGGCCCGGGCACGGGCTTCAGGGACCCTTCGCTGCGCCGCTCCCTGGCCCTCTTCCGTGCCTTCCGCCATGAACAGGACGACCCCGAGGCCTGCTACTCGCTGCTCGCCCGGGACGCCGCCGACCAGGTGGAGGCGTACGACGGTCCGGTGCGGGGCCGGACCGTCGTGGACGTGGGCGGCGGGGGCGGCTATTTCACGGCGGAGTTCCGGCGGCGCGGCGCGCACGGCCATCTCTTCGAGCCGGACCCGCGGGAACTGGGCCCGAGGCCGCCGGAGGGGTCCGTCGTCGCCGACGGGTATCTGCTGCCGCTCGCGGACGGGGTGGCCGACGTCTGCTTCTCCTCCAACGTCCTTGAGCACGTCGCCGACCCGCAGACCTTCCTCAGTGAGATGGTCCGCGTCACCCGGCCCGGCGGACTGATCTACGTGTCGTTCACCAACTGGCTGTCCCCCTGGGGCGGTCACGAGTGGGCGCCCTGGCACTACCTGGGCGCCGAGCGGGCCCGCGCCCGCTACCGGCGCCGTACGGGCAGGCCGGCCAAGCACACCCTCGGCGAGAACCTCTTCGCCGTGCACATCGGACCCACCCTGCGGCAGGTGCGCGCCCGGGACGACGTCCTGGTCGTCTCGGCGCGCTCCCGCTACTGGCCGTTCCTCGCCCAGACCGTCGCCAGGGCGCCGGGACTGCGTGAGTTCGCCACCTGGAACCTCCTCCTCATCCTCCGGCGGTGTCCATGACCAGCACGGTCCAGGCCCCTCCCCCGGCGACGACCCGCCCCCTCGCCCCGGATCCCGGCCCTGAGCAGGAGCCCCGGTCGAGGCGGTGGCTGCTGGGGTTCTGGGCTGTGGTCCTGGTGCTCTTCCTTGCCGTGGACCCGGGCAGGCAGACCTTCGACACGAAGCTCGGGGTCGCGCTCGCCCCCCGGCGGTTCCTCGCCGACCTGGGCCAGCTCTGGCACGACCAGGGCGGTTTCGGCGGCATCGCGGACCAGTACGTCGGCTATGCCTTCCCGATGCTGCCGTACTACTGGCTGACGGATCTGATCAGTCTTCCGGTGTGGCTGGCCGAGCGGCTGTGGATGTCACTCATCGTGGCGGTCGCCTTCTGGGGCGCGCTGCGGCTCGCGGAGCGGCTGAACATCGGCAGTTCCGCGTCCCGGCTGCTCGGCGCGATGGTGTACGCGCTGTGGCCGGTGTTCACCATCGTCGTCGGCTCGACCTCGGCCGCCGCGCTCCCCGGTGCCTTCCTGCCGTGGGTGCTGCTGCCGTTGACGAACGACCGCTACAGCGCCCGGGTCGCCGCCCTGCGCTCGGCGCTGGTCATCCCCTGCATGGGCGGGGTCAACGCGGCCTCGACGCTGGCCTCCCTGCTGCCGGTCGGTCTCTACCTCCTCTCCCGCCCGCGCGGCCCACGGCAGCGCAAGCTGATCGCCTGGTGGGTGCCGGGCGTGCTCCTGGCGACGGCCTGGTGGGTCGTCCCGCTGCTGGTGCTGGGCATCTACGGCGAGAACTTCCTGCCGTACGTGGAGAGTTCGCAGACCACGACGGACACCATGTCGGCGACGGAGGCGCTGCGCGGCGCCGGCAACTGGGTCGCGTATCTGCACTTCGGCGAGGCCTGGCTGCCCGCCGGCTGGACCGTGGCGGCCTCGGCGGTCGCCATCGTCTCCTCGGCGCTGGCGGCCGGGCTCGGCCTCGCCGGACTGGCCCGGCGGGATCTGCCCGAGCGGCGCTGGCTGGTGCTGACCGTGCTGTCGGTCGCGCTCATCACCCTGGCTGGCTACGGCGGTTCGTTCGGCGCGCCCTTCCACGGGGTGGTCCAGGACTGGCTGAACGGAGGGCTCGTCCCGTTCCGCAACATCTACAAGTTCCAGACCGGTCTCGCGCTCGCGCTGGTGCTGGGGCTGACCCACCTGGTCGGAGTCGCCGCCCGCGCCCAGGGCGCCCGGCCGATACGGGGGCGCCGGTACGCGGCACTGGTCGCGGCGGTCCTCGTACTTCCCGGTCTCGCCTGGCCGTACCTCAACGGGGCGATCCTGCAGCCGGGTTCGTTCCAGGAGCTGCCCAAGTACTGGCAGACCACGGCCAACTGGCTGGAGAAGTACTCGCCGGACTCCCGCGCCCTCGTCGTGCCCGCCACCGCGCACGGCATCTACACCTGGGGCTCCCCCATCGACCAGCCACTCGACGTGCTCGCCGACTCCCGCTGGGCCCAGCGGGACTACGTGCCGTTCGGCACCGCGGGCAACCGGCGCGCGATGGACGCGGTCGAGCAGTCCCTCCTGACGGGCGGCGAAGTCCCGGGACTGGCCGACTACTTGGGCCGGGCCGGTGTCCACTACGTCGTCGTGCGCAACGATCTCGACCCGGACCAGCTCGGCTCCGTACCGACCGCGACCGTGAAGCGGACCCTGGAGGAGTCGGGCTACCGGCGCATGACCGGCTTCGGCCCGCTGATGACGGGCGGGCGCATCGCGGAGGACACTCCCGTACAGGTGGAGGGGCTGTATCCGCGGCAGCGTGCCGTCGAGATCTACGAGCCGGCCGCCGACGTGCCACGGCCGGGCCAGGCCGGGCTGAAGGCCGTCGCCGACACCGCCGTCGTGTCCGGCGGGCCCGAGGCACTGCTGCCGATGTCCGCGGACCCGACGATGCGGGGCCGGGCGACCGTGCTGACCGGCGACAACCATCCCGGTCTCGGCTCCCCCGACCTCCAGGTGGTGGGCGACGGGCTGCGGCGCGCCGACACCCGGTTCGGCCTGGTCAACGCCAACACCTCGTACACGTACACCCGTGACGAACGCAATCACTCGGGCAGCTTCCAGAACGCCGGGGAGAAGCCCCACCAGATCCTGCCGACGTCCGGGGTCGGGCACCAGACGGTGGCCGAGCTGCGCGGAGCGCGCTCGGTGAGCGCGTCGTCGAGCGGCAACTGGATGTTCTACCTGCCGCAGTACGACCCGGTGAACGCCTTCGACGGCAACCCGGACACGGCGTGGGCCGAGGGCGCGGCGGGCTCGGCGGACGGGCAGTGGCTGCGGATCGGCTTCACGGACGAGACGGAGATCCCGTCGTCGATCCGGGTCACTCCGCTGCCGCAGGACATGGTGCGCTCGGCGCCGACGCGGGTACGGGTGGAGACCGAGCGCGGCTCGGAGACGAGCACGCTCCGGGCCGACGGCACCCGGCAGCGCATCAAGGCCCCCGAGGGG
This sequence comes from Streptomyces sp. NPDC048484, assembly GCF_040651415.1. NCBI lineage: Bacteria > Bacillati > Actinomycetota > Actinomycetes > Kitasatosporales > Streptomycetaceae > Streptomyces > Streptomyces sp. NPDC048484. Next base: position 154,005 of record NZ_JBEZJY010000015.1, on the reverse strand, counting down.
GCGACGAGTTGGCTGAAGGTCACCGTCGTCGACTCGGCGGCCCGGAAGTCCAGCCTGTCCGGCGCGGGTTTCTCCGAGATCAGCGTTCCGGACGTCCAGGTGACCCGCATGCTGCGGCTCCCGACGGATGCCGAGAGCACCGACGCCGCCGCCGAGACGGTCTCCCTGCACCGGGCCACCGACCCGGGCGGCTTCTCCCCGACGGGCACGGAGGTCGGGCTGCACCGCCGCTGGACCTCCAAGTCGGCGGGCACGTACGCGGTGAAGGCGAGCGCGGTCCCCGTACCGGGTGACGCGCTCGACGCGCTGCTGTACGACGTCGCGCCCGAACAGCGGGACCGGATCACGGCGACGGCCGGCTCGACGGCCCTCCTCGGCACCGGTCTGTCGCCGCGCAACCTCACCGACGGCAACCTGACCACCGCGTGGATCGCCGGAGACGATCCGACCATCCACCTGCGCTGGCCCGACAAGCAGCCGGTGGGCGAGATCGTCCTCGCCCCGGCCGGCGGCCTGTCCTCCCGGCCCACCGAGGTGAACATCAGCTCCCCGGACGGCTCGACGACCGCCGACGTCGACGAGAACGGCGTCGTCCGCTTCGATCCGATCACCACGGACCGGCTCGACATCACCATCACCGAGACGGCTCCGATGACCGTCCACAACCCGCTCGCCGACGAGGACCTGCAACTGCCGGCCGGGCTGACCGAGGCGTACATCCCCGCCCTGAACGACCGGTACCGCACCCCGAAGGCCCTCTCCTCCCGCGCCTTCGACCTGCCCTGCGGGAAGGGCCCGACGCTCGCCGTCGACGACGAGCTGTACGAGACGAGCGCCAAGGGAACCGTCGGCGACCTGGTGGAGCGGCGGCCGGTCGAGCTGACGCTCTGCCAGGAAAGCCGCTCGGACGACGAGTTGTCGCTTCCCTCGGGCGCCCACCGGGTCGAGGCGGGCGACGCCGGACCGCTGGCCGTCACCGATGTGACGCTGACCCGCGGCACGGTCACCACGCCCACCGCACAGAGCCGTGAACTGGGCATACGGGACTGGCTCGGCGATCGCCGCGAGGTGACCGTCGGCTCGGGCGCGGCGTCCTACCTGACGACGTACGAGAACTTCAACGACGGCTGGAAGGCCACCCTGAACGGCCGGAAGCTCGACCCGGTACGGCTCGACGGCTGGCAGCAGGGCTGGCGGATCCCGGCCGGCGAGGGCGGCACGGTACACCTCTCGTACGAGCCGTCCACGCTGTACGAGGCCGGGCTGATCGGCGGTGGGATCGGGGTCCTGGCACTCGCGGGGCTCGTGCTGTTCCGGCGGCGCTCACCCAATCCGGACGAGCCCTCGGCGGTGCCGCCCCCGCCCGGGCTGATCCTGGGCACGGTCGTGCTCACTCTGGTGGGGATCCTGATCGCCGGCTTCTTCGCACTGCTGGTGCCGGTGCTGGCACTGCTCGCCCGACGGCGGCACGCGCTGCTGGTGCCGCTCGCGTTCCTCGCCCTCGCGGGGGCCGGGATCGCCGCCGCGACCGGGGCCGGGGAGCCGGTCTCCGAGGGGGCCGGAGCGTTCGGGCGTACGGCGCAACTGCTGGCACTGGTAGGCCTGTTCGCTGGGTTGGTGACGGTCGGCGAGGCCGCGTACGGCACCCGGGGCGGCAGGTGGAGCCTGGACAGCGGCGGGGGCAACCGGGCAGGCGGAGGGGGTCTGGGCGCCGGGTATCCGGGCGCCAGTGCGCTGCCGCCTCCGCCACCGGGGTCCGAGGCGCCGACGGCACCTCTGCCCCAGCGGACACGGGGAGACAACGCGGACCCCGGAACGACCACGGGGTCCACCGGGTCCACGGGGTCCACCGCGGCCGGGCCTCCGGGAACGCCCGGAGCCCCGGGGGCTGCGGGCGCGACAGGGGCGCCGGGTGCCTGGGGAGCGCCAGAAGCCCCGCGAACACCGCGAGCCCCGGGGGCCGGGGCTCCGGGAGTCCCGGGAGCGTCTGAAACCCCGAGTGCCTCGGGAGCGCCGGGAGCCGCGCGAGCGCCCGGAGCACCGGGGGCTCCCGGCGCGCCGCCGCCGCCCTTCGCGCCGAAGGCGCCCCCGCGGTCCGCGTCCGGGCCGACCGTGTCGGCCCGCGGGCCGGGGTCCCCGCCGGCGGAGCCCGACCCGCCCACCGCGCGCATGCCGTTCCGCAAGCCGGGGTCCGGCAGGTCCCGGTCCGAAGAGGCGCAGTCCGCCGAGCCCGAGGACTCCAGAGCGGCCCGCCGTGAGAAGCCCGGGGAAGGCGAACCCACATGACCACGCTGGACCACCCGGCACGCGACGGCACGGACGGCCCCGTGGGGCCGCCCGCCCGGATCCCGTTCCCCGTGGTGGACGAGGTCGCCCGGCACTGCCTCCAGGAGGAGGAACCGGAGACCGTCCACATCGAGGTCCACCTGCCGGGCCTCCTCGACCCGCCCCGCCTGCGCAGGGCGTTGGCCGGAGCCCTGCGCCGCCACCCCCGGATCCTGATGCGTGAGGCGGCGCGCCCCTGGTACGGGCGGCGGTACGAGTGGGAACTCACCCCCGAGGCCGATGTGGAGGTCGTCCTGCTCCCGGCGCCGGACCGGGACGCGCTGAAGCACGCCCGGGACCGAGCGCTGCGCGACGCCCCGCCGCTCTCGGCCTCGCCGCCGATCCGGCTGGAGGTCGTCCGCGACGCGCGGGCCGACGGCACGGTCCTGTTCCTCACCATCAACCACACCGCCCTCGACGGTCCGGCCTGTCTGCGGGTCCTGGCCACCGCTGCGGAGTTGTACGGCGGCCGGGACAACTCCCCGGCCGCGCCCCCGACACGTACGACCGCCGAGACCTCGGTCGCCCCCGACACCCCCTCCACCTGGGCACCGCCGGCCCGGGTGGCGCACGGAACACCCGAGCCTCCCCAGCACCACGGCAACGGCATGCTCGTCGCCGAGCTGAGCGTGCCCCGCCGGCCCAAGGGCGCCCCGTACACCGTGAACGACCAGCTGATGGCCGCGACCGCGCTGATGATCACGCACTGGAACCGGGAGCACGGCGCCCGCCCGCGTCCGCTGCGCATCACGATGCCGGTGGACGACCGCCCGCGCGGCACGGACATGCCGATCGGCAACGGCACCCGGCTGGTCGAGGTCCCCTTCACCCCCGAGGAGCTGGACGCCTCGGACATGACCGCGCTGCTACGCCGCACGGCGGACCGCACCCGCACCCTCAAGGCCCAGCCGCGTCCCCAACTCGGCCACGGTGCTTCCCTGTTGACGGCGCCCGTGGTTCCCGTGGCCTGGCGGGCCGCGTTCACCAGAGGGCTGCGGAAGGCCGCCGGGCCGTGGACGTCGACCACCCTGTTGAGCAACATCGGCCGCGTTCCGTACGCCCTCGACTTCGGCGAGGAGGCGGGGCGGGCGCACGCGGTGTGGTTCTCGGCGCCGGCCCGCATGCCGCGCGGGCTGACGGTGACGACGGCCTCCACGGCCGGCCGTCTGCACCTGGCGCTCCGCTGGTCCCGCTCCCTGCTGAGCCACGGCGACGGCAGCCACCTCCGTGACCTCTTCGAGCACTACCTGCACGCGACGGAACACGCCACGGATCGCCATACGGAAAGCCGTACGGATCGCCACCCGGGAAGTGCCTCATGACCACGGCCCCGACCCGCAAGGCCCCGCACGGACTACGGGACTTCTACGAGGACCCGGCCGTCCCGGTCGCGTCCGGCACGTCCCGCAGCCTGCGCCAGGCCCGGATGCTCGCCGCCGCCCTCGGCCCTGCCACGGCCGGTGCGCGCACGGTCCTCGACATCGGCTGCGGCGACGGCACCGCGGCCGCGACGGCGGCACCGCTCCTCGCCGGCCACCGCATCGTCGGCGTCGACTGGTCCCAGGACGCCCTCAGACGCGCCCACACCCGTCTCCCGTACGCGATACGCGGCGAACTCACCGACGGCGGCCTGCCGTTCAGGTCCGCCTCCGCCGACGCCGTCCTGTTCAGCGAGGTCGTCGAACACCTCGTCGACCCGGACGCGGCGCTCGACGAGATCCACCGGATCCTCCGCCCGGGAGGTCACCTCATGCTCTCCACCCCGAACCTGGCCGCCTGGTACAACCGCGCCCTGCTCCTCGCCGGTGTCCAGCCCGTCTTCTCCGAGGTGAGCCTGCGCGCCATCCACGGCCGCCCCGGCTCGGAGGTGGTGGGGCATCTGCGGCTCTGCACGGCCCGCGCGCTGCGGGAGTTCGTGACCGCGTCGGGCTTCGAGGTCGTACGGCTGCGGGGCGCGCCCTTCCACGGCGTGCCGCGGCCGCTGCGCCCGCTGGACCGGCTGGCGTGCCGCGCCCCGTCGATGGCCTCCATCCTTCTGCTGCACGCGCGAAGGACGTAGACCATGTGGTGGGGGGTGGCCGCGGCCCTGCTGGCGAACGTGCTCTACAGCGCCGGATTCGTGCTGGAGAAGAGAGCGCTCGCGGCGCTGCCCGAGGTGAGTGTCCGCCGGCCCGCCCGTCTCCTGCGGCTGGTCCTCGGCAGTTGGCTGTGGATCGGCGGGTCCCTCGCCCTGGCGTCGGGCTTCGGCGCGCAGCTCGTCGTCTACCGCACCCTGCCGATCGCCGCCGCGCAGGGCATCTTCGTCTCCGGGCTCGTCATCCTGGTACTGCTCTCCTCGGTGCTGCTCGGCGAGGAGACCTCGGGCCGCGAGCGGTACGCACTCGGGGCGATCCTCGTCGCGCTCCTCATGGTGGTGCTGTCCCTGAAGGAGGGCTCCGACCCGGTCAGCCGCAGCGCTCCCGCCCCGCTGATCCTGCTGGTCTGCGTACCGTCGCTCGCACTGGGCGTCGGGCTGTACGGGGCCGCCGAGCGCCGCGCCCGCCACCGGCACCGCATGCCGACGACCGGCGTCGAGTACGGCGTGGCGGTAGGCCTGTTGTACGGGGTCAGTTCGCTGGCCATCAAGGGCGTGTCGAGCCACCTCACCACGAGCGGGTTCGGCAGCGCGGTGCTCGGTCTGCTGCGCTCCCCTTACCCGTACCTCCTGCTCTTCACCGGAGTGTTCGGCCTGGTCATGTCGCAGGCGGCGCTGCAGCGCTGCCGGGCCTCGCTGATCGTGCCGGTCTGTACGACGGTGACCTGTCTGTTCACGGCGGTACTCGGCACGGTCGCGTTCGGCGAGGCGCTGCCCGAGGACCCGCTGCGGCTGACGCTGCGGACCGGCGGTACGGCGCTGGCGGTCTCCGTACTCCTCGTGATGCCCAAGCACGACGCAGCGCCGGAGCCCTCGGCGCAGGCGGAGCCCCCGCCGCAGTCACCACAACCCCCGACCCCCTCCAGGGAGTTACCCAGTCATGAACCCGGACGACCCGCTGCTGAAGATACTGGCGTGCCCGCTGGACAAGGGGCCGCTGCTTCTCCTCGAAAGGGAGACGGAGAGCACCGAGGGAACTGAGCAAACTGAAGGAACCGGGGGAACCGGGGGAACCGGGGGAACCGGGGAGACTCTCTACAACCCGCGGCTACGCCGCCGCTATCCGATCGTGGACGGCATCCCGCAGCTCCTCCCGTCCTCCGGCGAGCAGGTGACGGACGACGAACACGAGAAGCTGCTGCTGCGCGTCAGCGGCTCCCGCCGCGACCCCCGCGCCCCCGGGAAGGCCACCCCATGACCCTGGCAGCCCGTCTCGCCCCCTTCGTGCCGGTGCGGATGGTCGCCGCCGCCGCCCGGTTCGTCTATCCGCGCTTCGAGCCCGAACTGGCCCGGCTCGGTGACCTCTGCCCGCGCGGCTGCGGCACCGCCGTGGACGTGGGCGGCTGGTACGGCCCCTGGACCCGCCGGCTGTCGGGCCGGGCGCGCCGCGTAGTGACGGTCGAGCCGGTCCCGCACCTGGCCCGGCTGCTCACCTCCGTGACCCCCGGAAACGTCCGGGTCGTCCACGCCGCCGCGAGCGACCGTTCCGGCACGGCCCGCCTCTGGCTACCGCCCGGCGACCAGGGCGACCGGGGCGTCTCGTCCCTGGTCCGGCGGGACATCCACGCCCGCGCGCTGGACGTTCCCTGCCTCACCCTGGACAGCCTGAACCTCCACGACGTCGGCTTCATCAAGATCGACGTCGACGGCAACGAGCTGGCGGTGCTGCGCGGGGCGAGTGCCCTCCTCAGCCGTGACCGCCCGGCCCTGTTCATCGAGCTGGAGGTCCGCATCCAGCCCATCGACACGGTGGTCTCCCACCTCTCCGAGCGGGGTTACGAGGGCTGGGTGCTGCCCGGCGACACCTGGTTGCCGCTGTCGTCCTTCGACCTGGAGGCCCACCAGGCGAGCGCCTCGCACGTGGTCTCCCAGGGCCTGCTGCGCCGGGTACTGCCCTTCCAGGGCCCGGGGTACGTCCGCTACGTGAACTCGGTGCTCTTCCTCCCCGACGGCCGGCGCCCGGGCGAGCGGCACGCGGCGCGAGGGCAAGACGTACGACAAGACGTACGACACGTACAAGACCTACGAGACGATGGGAGGCATGCCTCCCGCCAAGCCGGCTGACGCCGGCCCGTTCACCCCGCTCGACTTCCAGCTCGTCCTGCTGCGCCGCATGGCGGATCACAACGCGGACCTCGTGGAGGACGCCCGCCACACGCTGGGCGCCTCGGTCGCGGAGATGCGCGAGGCCAACCGCCGTTGGCAGGCGATGAGGCATACCCCACGCAGCCGGGGCGCCCTCTCCCGCTACCGCTCGATCCTGGGCGAACCGGAGTCGGTGACACCGCGCCGGATCGGCGACCTGTCCTGCGAGGCGTTCCTGTGGCCGGTCCCCCTCTGGCCGGACCTCCGCTTCGAGGTGCTGGTGGCCACGGGCGGCGTGGCCTGGAACGAGTGGCTGGTCCGCGCCCCGGGCGCCCCCTCTCCCGAGCTGCGCGCACTGGACGATCTGGCGCCCTGGTCCTGCACGGTCGACGAGGCCGCCCGCGCCTTCGCACCGGCCCGGCCGCTGGAGGGGACGGCGCCGACGCGGTGGGGGCTGGCGTTCACTGCGCCGGACAGCTCGGACGCCCCGGACGGCGGCGTACGGCGGGACTGCGTGGCGGAGTTCACGTGGGGGCTGCTTCAGCGGGTGGCGGTCACCGGGCGGCAGCCTTGACGACGGCCTCGGCGACGACCGGCACGGACTCCTCGTGCAGGAAGAGGAAGAGATTGGGCTCGACGAGTTCCAGCTCCATGACACGGGGTGCCCCGTCGTCGCCGTCCACCAGGTCCACACGGGCGTAGAGCAGCTCCGGCGCACCGGGAACGGCGGCCAACGCCCGCTCCGCTACGGCGAGTTCGGCGGGGCTCGGCTCCCAGGGCCGCAGGTTCGGGTGCGGGACCTTGTCGTCGTCGAAGGCGGTGCCGGGTTCCAGGACGGCGCCCTTGCGGATGGCGTGGAGGTAGCGTCCGCCGAAGAACTGGAGGGCCCGTTCGCCCGCCGTGTCGATGCTCCGTATATACGGCTGCACCATCGCGGTGAGCCCTTCGGCGTGCATCCGCTCCAGATGCCGTACGGCGGTCTCGTGGCTCTCGGGGTCCTCGGGCGTGTAGCGGGCCGCGTACCTGGCTCCGGCCCCGGAGGTCGGCTTGACGACGTACTCGCGGTCGTCGGGCAGGACGTCCGGGCCGGTCGGGTCTCCCGGAGCGAGGTAGCGCGTGTCGACGACGGGCACCCCGGCGGCGGCCAGATCACCCAGGTACCGCTTGTCGGCGTTCCACCGCACGACCTCCGGCGGGTTGGCCAGCGTCGTCGCGGCACCGCACCGGTCGGCCCACGCCAGGAACTCGGCGGCCCGCCAGCTGTAGTCCCAGGTGGAGCGGATCAGAACGAGGTCGAAGCCGCCCCACTCGACGTCCGGGTCGTCCCAGCACACGACGGAGACGTCAGCCCCCGCACCGAGCCCGTCCCCCGCCTCTGCCCCTGCCCCTGCCTGCCGCACGGCGTCCGCGAGGACGGGCAGGTCAGGGTCGTACCCGGACTCGCGCACCTCCTGGCAGGTGACCAGTGCGATGCGGGGAGTGATGCGTGCCACGACGGGCTCCTCAAGGGTGTGTCGGCTCCGGTGATGCCGGTCGCAGGTTAACAACCGGTCCGACCAGGGGCAGGGCGAGGTTCTGACCTGCGGTGCCTACAGTTGGGTGGGACGGGGGTGGAGTTCCACGACGTCGGCGACCACGCAGCTGACGTTGTCGGGGCCGCCGGCGCCGTTGGCGAGGGCGATGAGTTCGCGGACGGCCTGCTCGGGATCGCTGACCCCGGAGAGCACCCGGCGGATCTCTCCGGTCGGCACGACGGTGGACAGACCGTCGGAGCAGAGCAGGTAACGGTCTCCCTGCCGGGCGTCGTGAAGACGCATGTCGGGGGCAGCGTCGGCTCCTTGGTCCAGGGGGCCCAGGGCTCGTATCAGCAGGGACCGCTGGGGGTGGGAGGCGGCTTCTTCCAGGCTGAGGCGTCCTTCGTCGACCATCGACTGGACCATGGTGTGATCGTGCGTGATCTGGAACAGCTCTCCGTCGCGCAGGAGATGGACGCGGGAGTCGCCGATGTGGACGAGGGCCAGCTGCGAGCCGGTCCAGAGCATCGCGGTGAGCGTCGTGCCGGCCTCATCGGCTTCGGGTGAAGAGCCGGCCCCGGCGACGCCGTGCACGGCCTGCACTGCCTGCACTGCCTGCACGGCCTGCCTGGCCTGTTCAACGGCGTCTTCGAGGACGTTGAGGAGACTGCCCGCCGGGATGGTGTCGGTTTCGAGGCGCTTGAGCGCGTCGACGGCGGCCGCGCTCGCGGGGGCTCCGCCGCTGCCGTAGCCGTCGGCGACGGCCAGCAGGCGGGACCCGGCGTAGGCGGTGTCCTGATTGCTCTCGCGGACAAGGCCCGTGTCTGAAAGGGCGGCGTAACGGATTCCCAGGGGCTTGGCGGTCGGGGACATGGCAGGGTCCTTCCAGGACAGGTGGTCGATGAGGAAGGCGGCCAGCTCCCGCCGTACGGCGGTGTCGGCCTCGACCTGGGCCCAGAACGCGCGGATCTCCTGGGCCGCCGCATCCGCCTCCAGCGTGCAGATGTGCTGGATGCGGGCCAGGGGCATACCCAGGCGTCGGAGCCAGGCGACCAGTCGGGCCTGCTCCAGTTGTTCCGGTGCGTAGAGGCGGTAGCCGGTCACCGGGTCGACGCGAGCGGGGCGCAGCAGGCCGAGTTCGTCGTAAAGACGCAGTGCCTTCGGCGACAGCCGGGACGCCTTCGCGAACGTCCCGATGGTCAGCAGTCCCATGGTCGCTCCTCCTCATGCCGAGCACATCGCCCGGCTCCACCGATGCTGTGGGCTCCCCCAAGGTGAAGGTCAACTCCCTCGCGACATGGCGGGAATACGTTCCGTCCCCATCACCGCGGTGACCGTCACCACGGCCGTCACCACGGCCGTCGGACCCTACGCCGCCAACTGGAACGAGACCCACATCCACAACCCCGCCTGGCCGCCGCACGCGAAGTTCCACAACGCCCACCCGCAGACGGAGCCCACTATACGCAGCATGTATACTTGCTGTGTATAGTGGCGCCGCATGACGGACGTATACCTGCTGCCGATCCGCACGGCCGCCCTGGTCTTCCCCGGGCTCGCCCTCCTGATGTTCGTGCCGACGGCGGTCGTCATCTACCGGCGGCACGGCGTCATGACCCGCTGGCGCGTGCTCTCGCTCTACGGCGGCGTGTATTACGCACTCACGGCCCTGTGTCTGACGATCGTGCCGCTGCCGTCCCCGTCGGTGGACGTCTGCGCCAGGTACCCGTCCTTCGCCGATCCCCAGTTCATGCCCGGCACGGCCTTCACGGACATCTGGAAGGAGGCGCACCACCGAGTCACCTTCAACGCGCTGGTGCTCGAGAACTCCGCTGTCTGGCAGACGGTGTTCAACCTCTTCCTGCTCCTCCCGCTCGGGGCCTTCGTACGGATCCACTTCCGCAGGGGGCCGATAGCGGCCACCGCGGCAGGGTTCGCCGGATCGCTCCTCCTCGAACTCACCCAGTACACGGGGCTGTGGGGCCTGTACGCGTGCCCGTACCGCCTCTTCTCCGTGGACGATCTCATCGTCAACACGGCGGGAGCGGCACTCGGCTGGGCGGCGGCCGGCCCGCTGGCCCGCGTTCTGCCGGACCTGAACGCCTTGGACGACCGCGCGCTCGACCCCCACAAGGTCCCCTTCGGGCGGCGCCTGGTGGCCCTGCTGCTGGACATGACGGGTGCCGCCCTGCTGACCGGAGCCGTCGGCGGTCTCGTCTTCCTCAGCATGGGGGCCGACGCCGTGCTGCGAGTCCCGCCTGTGGTCTGGGTGCTGTGGTTCGTGGTGGTGCCCCGGTGGAGCGGCGCGACTCCGGGCAAGCACGTCCTGCTGGTGAAGCTCGTGACGGGGAGCGGCGGCAGGCCGGGGCACGGCGCGCTCGCGCTGCGCGCGGCGGTGCTCGGTCTGCCCTTCGCTGGCGTGTGGCTGATCGCGGGAGCGACTCTGCCGGCCGCCGGCACCGATCCCTCCGCCCTGATCGAGGTCGCGGGCGGGGTCGGCTACCGGGACGTGGTCTACACGTTGGCTGCCGACCCGGTCAGCGGGCTGGCCCTGCTCCTCGCCCCGTTCGCCTGCCTGGCCCTCGTTGTCTGGTGCGTACGGGCAGTCCGCAGGCATCCCCAGGGCCTCGGTCTGCACGAGATCCTCTCCGGAGTACGGAACGAGGCCCTGCCGCACGCCACGGCCCGGCGGGGCGGGAGCCCGGACAAACCGGTTGAACCGGTCGAACCGCAGAAGCCGTCCCCCTCGGCCCCGCCCGAACAGGCCCTGCACCAACTGCCTCAGGAGCCCAAGCCCGACCGAGTCTCCAATTAGGACCTGTCCGGTCGATCACGGCAACTGTCGCGGCTCCAGGCGTTCCTCCGTGGCCGTGTCGCCGTCGCGGGTCACGATGTACGCGCCCTTGCCCGGGATCTCGGTGACGGCCTCGACCAGTTCCGTGCCGCGGTAGACCAGACCCACCCCGTCGTCGGTGCAGTGGGTGGTGGGGAGGGTGCCGTTCGCGACGAGGTCGTGGATGAGGGGGCGGCGGCCCGGGTCGGTGTCGTAGTGGACACCGTTGCCGTAGGGAAGGAAGCCCAACGTGTTGTTCACGGCCCGGAGTTCGGGGCCGAACGAGTCCGTGGTGCCGCCCTGGAACCAGCAGATCGAACCCGCGCTGACCCCGCTGAGGACGACGCCCGAATGCCATGCCTTGCGAAGGATGCCGTCGAGGCCGTGCACCCGCCAGACCGCGAGGAGGTTGACCACCGAGCCGCCCATGACCCAGATGACGTCCTGGTCGAGGACAGTGCCTTCGACGTCGTCGAGGTTGGGCATCGGGAAAAGGTGGAGCGGAGTGAGGTCGAACCCGGCGACCCGGGCGGCCTCGGTCATCCGTGCCGTGAAGTGTTCGGCGTCGCCGATGGCCGTGCCGATGTACATCACGCGGGGGCGGCGGCCGTGGGCGCCCGACAGTTCGACCGCGTGGTGCACCAGGGCGTTGAACTCCACCATGGTCCGGCCGCCGCCGGCACGACTGCCTCCGGCGCGATGACCTCCGGAAGTGGCGAGGATGGTGGGTGGTGGCGCGGACGGCGTCATGGGTAGTGGAGTGAGTGGCGTTGTGGTGAGTGGCGTGGCGGGCTCGGTCATGACGCGCGATCCTAACGGCGGGCGTCAGGGGCCCTGTTCGTCGTTTTCCTCGGGGTCCCAGTCCAGCAGCCGTACCCTCGCCACCGTCTGTACGTGCCGGCGCATCGCGGCGGCGGCCCGGCCCGGCTGGCGGGCGACGATCGCGTCGAAGATCGCGCGGTGCTGGGTGAGGGAGCGGGTGGGGCGGCCCGGCTGGCGCAGCGACTCGTGGCGGCTCTCGGTGATCTGGTCGGCGATGGAGCGCATGAACTCGGCGAGGAGGCCGCTGTGCCCTGCGGCCGTGACCGCCGCGTGGAAGAGACGGTCGCCCTCCACACCGTGTTCGCCCGCCGAGATCTCGGCCCGCATGTGCACGAGGGCCGCGTCCATGGCGGCGACGTCCTCGTCGGTGCGGCGCTCGGCGGCCAGTTCGGCGAGCTTGGTCTCCAGGGCCTCGCGGGCGTCGAGTACGTCGGGCAACCGGCGGCGGCGGTCGACGAGTTGCTCCACCGGTTCGGCGTCGAGGGTGTCACGGACGAGGTAGGTGCCGCCGCCGTGGCGGACCTCGACCAGCCCCTGGACCTCCAGGACCACTATGGCCTGCTTCACGGAGGCGCGGCTGACACCGAGCCTGGCCGCCAGGTCGCGCTCGGGCGGGAGCCGGTCACCGGCTCCGAGGCCGCCTTCGGCCGCGTAACTGCGCAGCCGGTCGAGGACCTGCTCGTACAGGCGTGGCTTGGACCCCATGGGCCGCAGTGCGTCGGTCATGTCCGGTCTTCCCCCTTACCTCTCGATCTGGCGGACGAGTGGCTGAGCCAATTTACGTCATCTCTCTTGACGCTTTCCACCGCGCCTGGCCAATGTGGTCCAGCCACTCAGCCACTTTGCCAGTCGGAACGCCATCCCCCGCTCGACAAGGGACCCAAAGACGGGAGCCCGTATGTCCGCCGAACTGATCTCGATCCTTGTGCTCGTCGTGGTGTTCGTGATCGCCACCACCCGGTCCATCAACATGGGGGCCCTCGCATTCGCCGCCGCCTTCGGAGTGGGCGAACTCGTCGCGGACCTCGACGCCGACAAGATCTTCGCCGGCTTCCCCGGCGACCTCTTCGTGGTACTCGTCGGCGTGACGTACCTGTTCGCGATCGCCCGCGCCAACGGCACCACCGACTGGCTGGTGCACGCCTCGATCCGGCTCGTGCGCGGGCGGGTCGTGCTGATCCCGTGGGTGATGTTCGTGCTGACCGGCGCGCTCACCGCGATCGGAGCGGTCAGTCCGGCCGCCGTCGCCATCGTGGCGCCGATCGCCCTGAGCTTCGCCGCGCGGTACTCCATCAGCCCGCTGCTGATGGGCGCGATGGTGGTGCACGGCGCCCAGGGCGGCGGCTTCTCCCCCATCAGCATCTACGGGTCGATCGTCAACGGCATCGTCGAGCGCGAGAAGCTTCCCGGCAACGAGATCGCCCTCTTCCTCGCCTCCCTCGTCGTCAACCTGGTGATCGCGGCCGTGGTATTCGTCCTGTTCGGAGGGCTGAAGCTGAGAGGCGCCGCCGAGCGTGTGAAGGACGTGCCTGAGAAGGCCACAGCTGGGACCGGAGCCGGAGCCGGATCAAGAGCAGGAGCCGGATCAGGAAACGGAGTCGTAGAGAAATCCGGTGAGGCCGGTGACAAGACCAGTGACGAGGCCGGAGAGGATGCCTCCCGCCTTGACCCCGCCCGTATCGCCACCCTCGCCGCCCTGGTCGCCCTCGTCGTCGCCGTGCTCGCCTTCGACCTGGACGCCGGACTCACCTCCATCACCCTCGCCGTCCTGCTCAGCGCCTTCTGGCCTCAGGTCAGCCGCGCCGCCGTCAACCAGATCGCCTGGCCGACGGTTCTGCTGATCTGCGGTGTGCTGACGTACATCGGCGTGCTCGACGAGATGGGCACGATCGACTGGGCGGGCGAGGGCGTCAGCGACATCGGTATCCCGCTGCTCTCCGCCGTACTGCTCTGCTACATCGGCGCGCTCGTCTCCGCGTTCGCCTCCTCGGTCGGCATCATGGGAGCGCTGATTCCGCTGGCCGTGCCGTTCCTGGCGCAGGGCGAGATCGGGGCGGTCGGCATGGTGGCGGCACTCGCGGTGTCGGCGACCGTGGTGGACGTGAGCCCGTTCTCGACGAACGGGGCCCTGGTCCTCGCCGCGGCACCCGATGTCGACCGCGAGCGTTTCTTCCGGCAGCTGATGATGTACGGAGGGATCGTGGTGGCCGTGGTTCCCGCCGTGGTGTGGCTCGCGCTGGTGGTACCCGACTGGGGGTGACAACGGCGCCCGCCCCCAGGGCGGCGCCCGTCTCCAGGGCACCCGCCCCGGTACGGACAACCACGGCCCATGAACACGACCGACGAGCCACGACCGACGAGCAAGGAGTACGCACGCGTGTCCCCTCTTTTCCCGGCCCTGACCGAGGCACTGGCGGACCCGGACGGAACCGCCGCGCACCGGTCGGCCCTGCGCTTCGGCGACCGCTCCCTGACCTACGGCGAACTCGCGGCGACCGCCGCCGCCCTGGCCTCCCGCATCGGGCAGGCCGAGCGGATCGCCGTCTGGGCCACGCCCACCCTGGAGACCGCCGTCGCCGTGGTCGCCGCACTGCTGGCCGGCGTCCCCGCCGTCCCGCTCAACCCGAAGTCGGGCGGGAGCGAGCTGGGGCACATCGTGGCGGACAGCGCGCCGACACTGGTGCTCGCGGCCCCGGGTGACCAACTCCCGCCCACACTCGCGGCGTTGGAGCGTATCGATGTCGACATCGAGGGCATCGAGGGCGAGGGCGAGGGCGGCGTACGCGTCCCGCGGTCGGCGGCGCCCCCCGCCCCGGGCGCCCTGGACCTTGCCCCGGAGAGCCCTGCCCTCGTCGTCTACACCTCCGGCACCACCGGCCCCCCGAAGGGCGCCGTCATCCCCCGCCGGGCCATTGCCACCACCCTGGACGCCCTCGCGGACGCCTGGCAGTGGACCGGCGACGACGTCCTCGTGCACGGCCTTCCGCTCTTCCATGTGCACGGCCTGATCCTGGGCATCCTCGGCCCGTTGCGCCGCGGTGGATCCGTACGGCATCTCGGCCGCTTCGAAACAGCGGGCGTGACACGGGAGTTGAACGCGGGCGCGACGATGCTGTTCGGTGTTCCGACGATGTACCACCGGATCGCCGAGACCCTGCCCGACGACCCGGCACTCGCGAAGGCGCTGGCGCGGGCACGGCTGCTCGTGTCGGGCTCGGCGGCCCTGCCGGTGCACGACCACGAGCGGATCGCGGAGGCGACAGGGCGTCGGGTCATCGAGCGGTACGGGATGACGGAGACCCTCATGAACACAAGTGTCCGCGCCGACGGGGAGCCGCGCGCCGGCACGGTCGGCGTCCCGCTGCCCGGCGTCGAGCTGCGGCTGACGGAGGAGGACGGGACGACGACCGTGGAGGCGTTCGACGGGGAGACCGTGGGCGAGATCCAGGTCCGCGGGCCGAACCTCTTCACCGAGTACCTGAACCGGCCCGACGCGACGGCGGCGGCCTTCACCGCGGACGGCTGGTTCCGCACGGGTGACGTGGCGGTGCGCGACCCCGACGGATACGTACGCATCGTCGGCCGCAAGGCCACCGACCTCATCAAGAGCGGCGGCTACAAGATCGGGGCGGGCGAGATCGAGAACGCCCTCCTGGAACACCTCGGCGTGCGGGAGGCCGCGGTCACGGGCGAGCCGGACGCCGACCTCGGCGAGCGGATCGTGGCATGGATCGTGCCCACCGATCCCCAGTCCCCGCCGTCCGCCGGCGAACTGGCGGACCATGTGGCCGACCGCCTCGCGCCCCACAAGCGGCCCCGGGTCGTCCACTACCTCGACGCCCTGCCCCGCAACGACATGGGCAAGATCATGAAGCGTGCACTGGCTCATGACTGAGGGTGTCGCGGGTGAAGCTGTCGCGGGTGAAGGCGTCGCGGGTGAAGGCGTCGCGGCTGAAGGTTCCCGGCGGTGCACGGCCCGCGAGGCGATCGGTCTCGTCAGCACCGACTTCACCGAACTGCCCGTCCCCGTCAGCGCGTACGGACCGGGCAGACCGGATGGGCCGGATGGGCCGGATGGGCCGGACGGGCCCCTGTCCTGGCAGGGTTACGACGCCTCGCGCGCCCGTGCCGCGGACCGCACCGGTGAGGAGGAGTCGGCCGTCTGCGGTACCGCCACCCTCGGGACGACCACGGCCGTGCTGATCTCCTTCGAGTTCGGCTTCCTCGGCGGTTCGCTGGGCGAACGCACGGGTGACCGGCTGGAGGCCGCCTACACGTACGCGCGTGATCACCGTCTCCCGGTCGTCTCCCTCGTCGCGACGGGCGGCAGCCGTATGCAGGAAGGGATGCGCGCACTGGTCCAACTCCAGCGCGTGGCACGGCAGTCGGCCCTCAACCGTGCGGCCCGGCTTCCCCAGGTCGCGGTCCTGCGCGACCCGACGACAGGCGGCGGCTGGGCCACCCTGGGCGCGGGCGCCGACGTGGTCCTCGCGCTGCCGGGTGCGCAGGTGGGCTTCGCGGGCTCCCGGGTCCGTCCACCCGACGCGGACCCGGCCGCGTACACGGCCGAGGCGCAACTGGCCGCGGGAGCGGTCGACGCGGTGGTGTCCGTGGGAGAGCTGCCGGAGGCGCTGGCGCTCTGGCTGCGGCTGCTGAGCCATCCGTCGGCCGACCCCGTCCCGCCTCCCCCGGCACTGGGCGGCAGCGGGCTCCCGGCCACCGGCTGGGAGGCCGTGCACAACGCCCGAGCCCCTGAACGCCCGCGTGCGCAGGCCTACTTGGATGCTTTTCTCACTCACCGTGCTGCGATCAGCGGCGACCGCTGCGGCGGGACGGACGACGGCATGCTCTGCGGTTTCGGCACCCGGGCACAGGACGGTCGTACGGTCGCCTACGCCGCCCAGACAGGCACCGCCACGCGCCCCGCCGGTTATCGCACCGCCGCCCGGCTGATCCGGCTCGCGGACCGGCTCCGTATCCCCGTCCTGACGCTGGTGGACACCCCGGGTGCCGCCAATGACGCGGAGGCGGAGCGGCAGGGCGTGGGCGCGGCGATCGCGGACCTGTTCGGAGCCGTGGCGGCCGCGGAAACCCCTGTCACCACGTTGCTGATCGGGGAAGGCGGCTCGGGCGGGGCGCTGGCCCTCGCGGCTCCGGACAACACGTGGGTCACGCCGGACAGTTACTTCTCCGTCATCGCCCCCGAGATGGCAGCCGCCATCCTCAAACGCCCGGCGGCGGAGGCGCGGGCCACCGCCGATCAACTCCACATCCGCCCACAGGACTTGGTGGATCTCGGTGTCGTGCGCGGCGTCGTGTGCGGCGTCACGGAGTCGTCGAGGCCCCCTTCGTAGCGTGTGGGGGCCGCCCTGGCGGTTTTCCGCCAGAGGAGAGGAACGGTGAACGACTGGTGGAAACCGCGACAGCGGTAAGTACCGTCCGTGACAATGAGGTGGTCACCAGTGACGGACAACGGGGGTTCTGCCGCAGCATGGACGGACTAGTGGAGTTCAAGACGGACGACGGGGCCGTGATCGTCGTCGAGGGGGCCGAGGACGAGTCGGGTTCCCGCCTGGTCGCACGGGCGGACGGAACGGTCCCGGCGGCCCGTACCTTCGAGGGCTCGCTGGAGGGAGTCCGGGCAGCCGCCGAGTCCGCGCTCCGCGTCTTCCGGGACGGTTCGCTCAACCCTGACTCCGTGGAGATCGAGTTCGGGGTCAAACTCACAGCGGAGGCAGGCGCGTTGATCGCCAAGAGCGCCGTCGAGGGCCATCTCCTGGTCAAGCTCGCCTGGTCGCCCAGGCAGCCGCCCGAGCCGTCGCCCGAGCAGTCGTCCGAGCAGTCGTCCGAGCAGTCGTCCGATTCGTCGGACGGTGCGCTGTCGGACGGCGCCCCATCAGCCGCCCCCGGCTCCCCGGAGATCAGCCCGCGCTCATGACAAGTGCTTCCTGGCACGCAAGAATCAGCTGCGGACGGGACACCGGCGCCGGTTTCCTCGTCACCGAGCAGCATGTCCTGACCTGCGCCCACGTCGTCGCGCGCAGCGACACCGATACGGTCGCGGTGTCCTTCGCGCACGGCGGCTACGAGGACGTCCCCGCCCGGGTGATCGCCCACGGCGGCTGGGGCGGCCGCGAGAGCGACCCGGGCGATCTGGCCGTACTGGAGCTGGACCGGCCGGTGCCGATGAAGCCGGCCGAGTTCGCGACGCCGGCCGACGCCTACGGCGATCCCCCGCGAAGGCTCCTCGCCTACGGCTTCCCCAAACGGTACGACGAGGGGACGCTCGCCGAATACCGGGCCACCGCCGACCAGTTGATCGCCGGTGAGTGGGTACAGCTGGAGGCCTGGGCCGCGCACGGCCAGCCGCTCGTGCCGGGCTTCAGCGGCGCCGCGGTGACCCTCGCGGACACCGGCCGGATCGTGGGCATGGTCTCGGCGGCCGCCCGCAGCCCCGAGATCCGCAACGGACGGATGCTGCCCGCGCAGGTCATGGCCCGCTACTGGCCGCGGCTCGCCGACCTGATCCCGACGCCCGAGTACGGACAGACGGAGAAGGAACGGCTTCGGCACCTGATCGAGGCGGTGGAAGGGGCCCAGCCAGGGGCGCAGGGCTGTATCGAAGTGCGGCTCCGCCGCGGGGCGCGACCAGCCCCCACCGGCCC
The DNA here is from genome assembly GCF_040651415.1 of Streptomyces sp. NPDC048484. NCBI lineage: Bacteria > Bacillati > Actinomycetota > Actinomycetes > Kitasatosporales > Streptomycetaceae > Streptomyces > Streptomyces sp. NPDC048484. The sequence goes on along the minus strand of NZ_JBEZJY010000015.1, from coordinate 135,627 downwards.
GCGGACAGACCACACCAGAAACCCGCCCGGCCCGACCGGCCCGACCGGCCCGACCGGCCCGACCGCGTCCGAGTACAGCCCGGAGCGGCTGTACTCGGACGCGGTCGGCCTCCTGGGCCCCCCGCTCCCGCCACACGGCTTCGGCTCCCTGTGGGCCGCGGCCTGGTACCTCCTCTCGGAGGTACCGGACCCCGGTGCCGTCACCCGGTTCGCCGCACGGCTGGCCGACTTCGTGGACGACCAGCGAACCCGCAGCGCTCTGCGCGCCTGGCCGGCGGCGCCGCTGGCCCGCCGGCCAGACACCGCACCCGTGGTCCCGCGCGGGGCCGCGCAGGACCCCGCGCACACCTGGTCGCCGATCCTCGTCGAGATCGCCCCCAGCGGCTCCGGCGACGGACACTTCCTGGTCGAGGTGTCCGCGTACAACGGCAGACACCGGCGGGTGGTGGGCTCGCGCCGTCTTCCTGTGGACCGGGTGCGCCCCTACGCACTGGAGCGGATCGACGAGGCGTACCGCGAACTGGAGCCTGGGGCACGGGAGTTGCTCGTTTTCGTGCTACCGCGTCGATGGCTCAACGCGGACGTGGCGCACTGGAAGCGCAGCGCGGACGACGACAGCCCGCTCGGCTCCTTCGCGCCGCTCGTCGTGATGGACCTGGAACGGCGGCGCAGCGGCGGCCTGCAGCACAAGCTCCGCCAGAAGTGGCAGCGCCTGGACGCCCGGCCGGCGCCGCGGCTGCACCGCATCGACTGCTGGTCGGTCGGCCAGGACCAGGTGAAACTGACCATCGGGCTGCGCCGCGACGCGGACATGGTGGGTTTCGGTACGCCGCCGCGCGCGGACGGTGTCCGGCGGCTGTTCCAGGCGAGCCTGAACGCGGCGGTGCCGGTGATGCTGTGGCCGCGTACCGGCTGCCGGGGCGAGCACCGGTACGGGGAGTCGGAGGACTGCCGGGGGTCGGCGTTCCTGGACCGCCTCACCGAGCACCTCGCGGGCCTGCCGGCCCGCGAACTCCCGTACTACGTACATGAGTTGCGCGAGGCGGCGTACGCCTCCGACGCCCCGGAGCCGCACTGGGCGTACGACCTGGCCCTGCTGTGGGAGGACCCTGAATGCCTGCCTGACCCCGTCGGCTACCTGCACAGCCCTGTCGGCTGAACCGCCGAACAGCCCAACCGGCCAACCACCCAACCACCGACGGCCCGAAGCACCGAAGCCAGAACCGCACACACACCGGAACACGTTCGGAGAGACCATGTCCCTGTGGCCCGTCTACACGGGTGCGAGCGAGCCCCACGACGGTATCGCCGAGCTGCCCGCACCGCCGCCCTGGCGCGACTTCGACGGCGGCCCGGAGCTGACGACGCCCGCCGAGGCCGACGATGCCTCGGCCACGTCCCCGGACCGTCGGCACCGCGCCCGCGCCTACCGCGCCACGGACCGTGCCGTGCAACTCGTCAACGCCGCCCTCTATCTGCGCCGGCCCCTCCTCGTGACGGGGCCCCCGGGCAGCGGCAAGTCGAGCCTGGCGTACGCGGTGGCACGGGAGTTGAAGCTCGGCCCCGTCCTCCGCTGGAACATCACCAGCCGCACCACGCTGCACGACGGGCTCTACCAGTACGATCCGCTGTCCCGCCTGTACGCGGCCGCGCGCGACGTCCGGCCCGACGGCGAAGCCCTGCCCGACCCCAGGCCCACGACCGACAGCGAGCTTCAGGACCATCTTCGGCTCGGGCCGCTCGGTACGGCGCTCCTCCCGTACGGCCGTCCGCGCGCACTGCTGATCGACGAGATCGACAAGAGTGACCTGGACCTGCCGAACGACCTCCTCAACATCCTGGAGGAGGGCCAGTACGAGATCCCCGAGCTGGTCCGCTCCGCCCGGCACACCCCTGCTGCCGAGGTCATGATCGACGGCACGGACGAACGGGTGGAGCTCTCGCGCGGCCGTGTCCGCTGCCGGGCCTTCCCCTTCGTGGTCCTCACCAGCAACGGCGAGCGCGAGTTCCCTCCTGCCTTTCTCCGCCGCTGTGTCCGCCTCGAACTCCATCAGCCCCGCGCCGGCCACCTGGAACACATCGTCCAGGCCCACCTGGGTAAACCCGACTCGTACGCCGGCGAGTTGATCACCCGGTTCCTGTCCCGCGGGACCGAGGGGGAACTCGCCACGGACCAGTTGCTCAACGCGATCTACCTCACGGGCGTGGCGGGGATCGACGCGTCGTCGCGCGACGAACTGGCCGAGCTGCTGATGCCGTATCTGAGCCGCACGGGAGAAGAACCGGATGCGTTCTGACGCCGACGCGGGTGGAGGCGTGGGCCCAGACGCCGACGCGGGCGGGGGCGCGGGTGCCGCGTATCTCGCCGATCTGCTCGCGCAGGCGGGCGGCGGGGCGGGGCCCACCTCCGTCGAGCTGGCCGAACTGCTCTGGCTGGCACAGCACATGCCGGCCCCCGAGGCGCCCGCCCCGACTACGACTCCGGCCGACCTGACGACCCGCCCCACGGGCTCCCCCGGCCCCGCCGGCGGCGCGGGGCCGAATCGATCCGCGGATCCGCCGCAGGGCGCGACCAGCCCCCACCGGCCCGCGGACGAGACACACCACCGGCCGGGCCACCTCGACGTACCCGAGCCCCGCGAGAACCGCGTCCCCCTACGGCTGCCCGGCGGCCCGGCGCCCGCGAACGGACGGGAGGGGCCGGCCGCACCAGGCAGGCCGGCCAGGCCCGACGGCTCCTACACCTCGCTCCTGGCCCCGGCGCCCCCGATGCTCTCCCACCCCCTCACACTCCAGCGTGCCCTGCGCCCGCTCAAGCGACGCGTCCCCTCCCCCGTCGGACAGGAACTGGACGAGGCGGCGACCGCCCACCGGATCGCCCGGCTCGGGGCCGCGCCCCGGTGGTGGCTGCCCGTACTGCGGCCCACGACCGAGCGATGGCTGACCCTGCACCTCGTACACGACGCCGGGCCGACGATGCCCGTGTGGCGGCCACTCGTCCGCGAACTGCACACGGCGCTCGCGCAGTCGGGCGTCTTCCGCACGGTGGAGCTGCACCGGCTGGAGACCGACGGCAGGGTACGCCGCCCCGGCTCGCAGGAGTCGTTCGCCGACGGCCGCACGGTCACGCTCCTGATCAGCGACTGCATGGGCCCGCAGTGGCGGGACGGCCCGGCGGGCACCCGCTGGTACACCACGCTGCGCCGCTGGTCGGCCAACATGCCCGTCGCCCTGGTCCAGCCGTTGCCGGAACGCCTGTGGCGCACCACGGCACTGCCTGCCACGACCGCGCGGATCGCCGCGCAGGGGCCCGCGGCTCCCAACTCGGCGTACGACGTGGACTCGTACGCACTCGATGGGCTGCCGCGCGACGTGCTGCCCCTCCCCGTGCTTGAGGCCTCGGCGGTCTGGCTGGCGAACTGGTCGTCGCTGGTGGCGGGCAGGGGCCGACTGCCGGGCGCCGTGGGCCTGTTGGGGGCCGCACCGCCGGTCGCACCGGTCGACGAGAGGGGCCGGAGCGACGTCGAACGGCTCTCTCCCGAGGAACTGCTGCTGCGGTTCCGCTCCCTCGCCTCTCCGGAGGCCTTCCGGCTGGCCGGGCATCTCGCGGTGGGGCCGCCGAAGTTGTTCGTCATGCGTCTCGTCCAGGCGGCGATCGAGAAGAACCCGCAGCCGCAGCACCTGGCCGAGGTGATCCTCAGCGGCGCGCTGACCGCGGTCCCGGGAGCGGCCGGTTCGTACGCCTTCCGGCCCGGCGTACGGGAGTTGCTGCTGCGTACGCTGCCCCGCACAGCACGGGGCAGGACCTCCGAACTCCTTGCCCGGGTCGGCGCGTTGATCGACGTACGGGCCGGAGTGGCCGCCGGCGAGTTCCGGGTCGCGGTGCCGGGGCCCGGTGGCGCCACGGCCGGGGGTGAGCCGTTCGCGGCGGTGCGGGAGGAGAGCGTCCAGCGGCTGGGCGGGACCCTGCCGAAGCCGGCGGACACCGGGCTCGTACTCGGCAGATACCGGCTCGTACGCCACCTGGGGCGCGGCAAGCACGTGATGGAAGCCCAGGACACCCGGCTCGACCGGACCGTGGCGGTGCACCGGTACACCGTCGCGCCGGAACGGCAGCGGCAGCGGTTCCTGGAGTCCGCGCGGACCCTCGCGGGCGTGGCGCATCCGAATGTGCTCGCCGTGTACGACTACGGCTTCGAGGGACACCTCGGGTATCTCGTCACGGAGTTCGTGGCGGGAGTCACCCTGGCCGAACTCACGGCCCAGGGCGGCTTCCGGCTGCCCTGGGCGTTGCTGGCGCCCCTGGCCCGCCAGGTCACGCAGGGCCTTGCGGCGGTGCACGCCCGCGGCATGGCACATGGACACCTCGCCCCGAGTTACCTGCTGTTCGGCGCGGACGGCACCGTCCGGATCAGCGGCTTCCCACTGGAACGGCTGGAGCGACCGGAACGACCGGAACGGCTGGAGGGGAGCCTGGGCCTCGACGAGTCGGAGGAGGCGGACGGGTCGGACGGGTCGAAGGACCTCCACGACTTCGGGCTCCTGCTTCGGGAGCTGGCCGGGGGCGAGACCCAGGGCGAACTCTCCGGCATCCCGGCCGAGCACCGGCAGCGGTTCACCGATGCCGTCGCCCTTCTGCTCTCGCCGGACACGGAGACCCAGCACCGCGGCAGGGACCTCTTCCTGAGTCCCGCCTTCGGTGCGGTGGTCGAGGCCGTCGCGGCGGACCGGATCCGCTACCGCCTGCTCGGCCCCGTACGCATCCACCAGGGCGACCTCTCCCAGCCGGCCCACTCCCCCCAGGAACAGGCCCTGCTCTGCCTGCTGCTCCTGCGCAACGGCAGGCCGGTGACCGACGGCGAACTGACCGAGGGGCTGTGGGGCGACCGCCCCCCGCAGCACCCCGAACGCCTCCTGGCCACGTACGCCTCCGCCCTGCGCGGGACCCTGGGCCCGGGGCTCCTCGCCACCACCGCGTACGGCTACGCTCTGCACGCGGGGCTCGGCACCGTCGATGTGGAGCGCTGCAAGGAACTCGTCGCCGAGGCGGAGTCCCACCGGGAGGGCGGGGACCTGACAGCGGCCCGCGAGGCCGTCCAGGGCGCGCTCGACCTCTGGTACGGCGATCCCCTCGACGGCGTTCCGGGCCCCGCCGCCCAGACGACCCGCACCCGGCTGCACGCCCTGCGCCTCACCCTCTGCGTCACCCGCGCCGAACTCGACCTGGAACTGGGCAGGTCCGAGCGTGCGGCCACCGATCTGGAGGAGCTGCTCCGCTCGCACCCCGAGCGCGAGGACCTGCGGCGCCTGCACATCCTCGCCCTCAAGGACCAGGGCCGTACCGCCGAGGCCATGGAGTCGTACGAGGCTTACGCGCAACTCCAGGACCGGCAGTTCAGTGAACCGAACCCCACCCTCCTGGAGCTCTACCGCGAGCTGCGCGCCGCTCCCGACGACGGCCGGCCCGCCAGCACCATGGAGTGCGTGGACCCCGGCGACCACCGGGGGGCTCACAGCACGCTCGCCCACACGATCCCGGACCTCGTGCCGGATCCCCCGCCCGGGCGACGCGACCTGGTGAACGGCCCGTTCAGTACCCGCCACCGCGGGACGGTCCGTCCCCCCGAGCCCGGACGGACCGCCGTGGTCTTCCAGCCCCCCGACGGCGCTCCCGCTCTTCTCGGCCCCGACGAGTTCACCGGCACACCCCCTTCGGGGCCCCGCATCGCGTACTACGAGGTCGACCTCACCCCGCACCGGGCCACCCACGAGCTGTCCCTGCCCGCCTCGCGCGGCGGAGCCTTCGCTGCGTCCGTCGAGCTGTCCTGGCATGTCGACGACCCGGTGGCGCTCGTACTCGGCAAGACCACCAACGTGTCCGAGCGCCTGCTCGACCACCTGGTCAGGGAGGCGCGCCGCATCACCCGCCGCCACCCGGTCCACCGGGTGGGAGCGGCCCAGCACGCGGTGCACGACGGGCTGCGCGACTGGCCGGTGCCGGGGCTCTCGGTGGCGTGCTCGGTACGGCTGACGTCCGAGGCGGAGCCGCGGCCCGTCCCCGGCGCCACCCGGCGGGCGACCGGGCCGGCCGCCGGGCGCCCGCCGGAGTCGGCCACCGCCCTGGTGAAAGCCCCCTATGTCCTCATCGGCTTCGACGGCCCCCTGGTCCGCCTCTACACCGGTGACGCCGAGAAGCAGGCCTCCCGGGAACTGGCCGCGCTGCTCGCCGAGCTGCGGGACCCGGAGGCCGCGCTACGCGGGGAGCCGCTCACCTCCCGTGGTGCGCCCACGCCGCCGCTGGAAGGGCGCCCGAACCCCCTGGACCTGTTGCGCGCCTTCGCCGGCCATCCGCTGGGAGCCGATCTGCGCCGACGGCTCAACCGGATCGAGGAGCGGGCCGTGTCGACCGCGGCGTCCACCCCGTTCTCGGACTCCCTGCTCAGCACGCTCAACTCGCTCGGGCGGCGCACCGCCGTCGTCGCGGACAACGCGCCGAGTGCCGTCTGGAAGTATCTGCAGGCCCACGGTCGGCTGGCCGGCCTGGTGACCGGCGGAGTGCACGGCCGCGCGGACGACCTGACCCGGCTGATGCCGAACGCCGACTGCCTCCTGCGGGCTCTGGAGCACCTCGGCGCCACGCCGAAGGACACTGTCATGGTCGGCTCGTCGGTCGCCGAGCTGACCGCGGCGAAGGCCGTGGGTCTGCGCTTCCTCGGTTACACCCGCTCCGAGCCGCACAGGCAGCGCCTGGTCCGCGCGGGCTGCGAACTGACCACGGCCTCCTGGGCCCCACTGCTCCAGGCCCTCCCCAACACCTGAACCCGGCCCACCGCCCAGGTCGCGCTCGCCTCGCCACCCAAGTCGCACTCGCCGGCCGGGCACGCCCGCCACCCTGGCCACGCCCGCCACCCTGGTCACGTCCGTCGCCCGAGTCGGGCCCGCCGCCTGAGCCGGCCCGCCACCTGACAGGCCCTTCGACGCCGAAGACCACCCGTCCAGCGGCACCCCGCCCGGCCCACCCCGGAAGGCGACACCTCGTCAGCTCGCGCACCATGCGTAGGGAGGACCGCCGTCCGGTGGAGTCCCAGGTCTGCGCTCTCGGAAGGACCCCCATGACCGACAGTCTGGAGCAGTTGCGCCGCTGCCATTTCGCCGTCGACCTGGGGGCGGCGAGGACCCGTGTCTTCGTGAAGGGCGCCGGGCTGATCGTCGACCAGCCGAGCGTCGCCGCCGTGAACACGAAGACGGGCGGTCTGATCGCGGTCGGTGAGTTCGCCGAGAAGATGACGGGCCGTACGCCCCACTACATCCGTGTCGTACGACCCGTCTCCGGCGGCACGGTCGTCGACATCGACATGGCCCAGCGCATGCTGCGCCAGCTCCTCGGCGACAAGGTCCGCCGCACCCTGCGCCGTAAGCCCATGCTGCGGGCCGCCGCCTGCACCCCGCACGACTCCGACCCGCTGGCCCAGCGCGCCACCATCGAGACGCTCGTCGGTCTCGGTGCGCGGCGCGTCGAGCTGGTCGACACGCTCATCGCCGCCGGTGTCGGCTGCGGGCTGCCCGTGGAACACCCCGAAGCCACCATGATCATGGTGTGCGGGGCCGCCGCCACCCAGGTCGCCGTACTGTCGCTCGGCTCGATCGTCACCGCCGAACGCATCCCCGTGGGCGGCGAGGCCATCGACCACGCGATCGTCCAGCACCTGCGCCACCGCCACGAGTTGATGCTGCCCTCGCAGTCGGTACGCCCGCTGCAGCTCGCCCTCTCCGGCAACGGGCTCACTTCGCAGGGACCCACCTTCACGGAGATCCACGGCCGGGACGTGGCCACCGGCCTGGCCCGTTCCGTACAGGTCGACACGGCCTCCGTGCGCGACGCCATCCAGACCCCGCTGACCGCCGTGCTCGACGGTATCGGCAAGGTGCTGCGCGCCTGCCCGCCGGACCTGGTGGCCGACCTCGTCGACCGCGGGATCATGATGGTCGGCGGAAGCGCCCTGCTGCCGGGCCTCGACCAGATGCTGCGGCAGGCGACGGGGATGCCGGTGCACATCGCCGAACGGCCCGAGGTGTGCGCGGTCCTCGGCCTGGGAGCGATGCTGGAAGGCAGGATCGTACCGCTGGTCCTCGACTCGACGGCCGGCTGAGCGCCCGAGGCGAAACCGTAGACGCAGAGCCCGGTCCCCGCCCCCACCGCCGCACATGACGAAACACACCGAGCCCATTGAGCCCGCCGACCCGGACCCTTCGCACGCTTCCTGTCCTCTCCCCCCGCTCCCCCCGCTCCCCCCTCTCCCCTCTCCTCCCCCTGTCCCTCTCCCTCTCCCCCTGCCGCTGCCCCGCCTCCTCGAAGCCGTCCTCGGTGTCGGCAGCGATCTCGAGCTGCGCGCCACGCTCCAGCGCATCGTGGAGAACGCGGCCGGGCTGACGGGCGCCCGGTACTCCGCGCTGAACGTGCTCGCCCCGGGCGACAGCGGCCTGGCGGAGTTCTGCACGACCGGCCTGTCCGATACCGCGGGGGCACGGATCGGGCATCCGCCGAGCGGACGACGGGGCCTGCTGGGCGCCCTCGTCCAGGAGCCCGCGCCGCTCAGGCTCACCGACCTGACCACCGACCCGCGCTCGTGCGGTGTCCCGTCCGGGCACCCTCAGATGCACAGCTTCCTCGGCGTACCGCTGTTCGTGGAGGACGAGGTGTACGGCAGCCTCTGCCTCGCCGAGAAGCGCGGCGGGCCGTTCACCGCCGAGGACGAGCAGGTGGTACGCCTGCTGGCCGCGCAGGCGGGCATCGCGATCGGCAACACCCGGCTGTACGAGACGGCCCGCCGACGGGAGCGCTGGATCGAGGGCGCGGCGGCCGTGACGACGGCGCTGCTCACCGGCGAGGCGGCGGCCGACGCGCTGATGACGGTCGCCGAGCGCGCCCGCGTCCTCGCCGACGCGTCGGCCGGGGTGATCCTCCAGCCCACGGCCGAGGGCGGCATGGAAATCGTCACCGCGTCGGCGCTGGACGGCGCGGGCGGCCTGATCGGCACGACCATCGCGCCGGGCAGCGCGGTCCTGGAGCAACTCCTCGGCGGTGAACCGGTGTTCCTCGACGATTCGGCGACCGACGCCCGTATGACGACCCCCGTACGACACCGGTTCGGGCCGAGCATGATGCTGCCGTTGCAGGCCGGGGGCCGGCTCATCGGCACCCTCGCCCTCCCGCGCCGACGCGGCGATCCCCCGTACAGCCCCGCCGAGAAACTGCTGGCCACGCAGTTCGCCTCGCAGGCCGCGCTGGCACTGGTGCTGGCGGACGCCCAGCAGCGCCGGGAGCGGCTGGCCGTCTTCGAGGACCGCGACCGGATCGCCCGTGACCTGCACGACCTGGTCGTCCAGCGGCTCTTCGCCACCGGCCTGATGCTGGAGTCCACGCAGCGCCGTACGGCCGCGGAGGAGCGGGACACCGAGGTCCACGCGACGCTCGGCCGGGCCGTCGACGAACTCAGGTCGACCGTCCAGGAGGTCCGTACGGCGATCTTCGCCCTGCAGCAGCCGCCCGCCGACGCCCCGACCAGTTTCCGGGGCAGGGTGCTTCGCGAGACGGCGGGCGTCGCGGCGGTCCTCGGCGTCCAGCCGTCGGTCCGGTTCACCGGGCCCGTCGACACCCGCATGACCGACACGGTGGCCGGGCACCTTCTCACCGCCCTGCGAGGTGCCCTGGCCGCCGCGTCCCGCCGCGCCGGCACGACGCGTATCGGCGTCACGGTCGACGCGACGGCGACGCTCCCGGACGGGCGCCCCGGCGTACGGCTCACGGTGTCCGCCGACGGGAACACGGACGACGCCGACCGGGAAGAGGACACGACCACAACGTGGCAGTCTCCCCTTTGAATTCGTGCTGGAGGCCATGGCCCGCCTCGCGATGATCACCCTCGTGGCCCGCCGGCTCCTGGCTGAATCCACCCCCACATGGCGCGGAGCTTGAACTACGCCAAACTCCGTAATTATGAATGAACAACAGGATGAAACGCCCATTCAGCTCCGCGCCGAGGCTGTCACTGATAGCAAGAAGGCCACCTGGCGGCCCCGGAGTCCGCATCCTCGGGGCGCGCACGGCCCGTGGTGAGCGAGCCGGAGCACGCCCTCGTCACCGTCGAACGGACACCGGGCCGGTTCTCGGTTCACCACCCCCCAGCCTTGAGTACCACCGCCCAGCGGAGTGGTTTGACGGAGCGCACCGCTCGCGGTGTCCACAGGTGGGAAGGTGTATGCCCCATGAACGATCCCTTCGCCCATTCCCCTCTGAAGCTGTCACCCGACGCTGAACCCGGTAAGGGTGCGAGAACACCGAGTGGATGGGCGATCGCCAAGGCTTGGTTCTCAGCGCCGTCCACAGAGTCAGCGCTGGTCCGCGCCCGGCTGGGTGGCCCGCCTGTCGCCCCCTCTCCCGGGGGAAGCCATGGCCTCGTCGCAGTCACCGTCGCAGTCACCCGGAAATTTGCCCGTAAGTGAATACCCCATTGAAATCTGAGTGACGCGCAGACCCCCCGCCGAAGTTGTTGAACTTGTTGGATCGACGGCGGCGGCACAGTTCAGGCGTTCACGCCATCCTCCGTACGGGTAAGAGGAGAGCAGAGTTCAGAGCCGTCTTGCAACCGTCGCTCCCCTATAGGCGCCCCCGCACCAGTGGTGCCACGGGAAGACCTTCTGAAGACCGGGTGCACCGGACTGTTCCGGCAGCGGCAGAACTGAGGCACGTGATGACAGACAAGCGGGCCAACGAGCGACTGCGTGCTCTTCTCAGCGAGGCGGAGTGGACTTCGGACGCCCTGGCACGCGCCGTCAACGTGGCCGGCGCCGAGGTCGGGCTGAGTCTTTCCTATGACCGCACCTCGGTGTCTCATTGGCTGTCGGGTACACAGCCACGGCGCCAGATACCTCACCTTGTGGCCGAGGTGCTCTCCCGCCGTCTTGGACGGGCCGTCACCGGTGCCGCCGTCGGCTTCACGGTCCATGACGAAGGCGTTCCCGGGCCGAGGCCCGGCGGTCCGTCCCACGGGAGCGCGGTTCGCAACCTCGCGGCGTTGGTCGGTGCCGATACCGATCCGGTGCACCGCCTGCCCTTGCAGCGCTCCCCGTACGCCGCGGATCTGTCCCTCCCCCGGTGGCGAACCGCCCAGTCAGCACCTGCCCGTCGCACCACCAGAGCCAGTGGAACCCGCCAGCCGAGGGTGGGCAGAGCCGAAGTGGCCACCTTGCGCAGCGCCGTGGAGTCTTTCGCCTCCGGCCTGGACCGGCACGGCGGAGGCCATGCCCGTAGCGCGCTCTCCGTGTATCTCGCCGATGATGTGGTGCCCTGGTTACGCAGCTCCGCCAACACCCAGACGGGCCGGCGACTGCGCGGGGAGACCTCCCGTTTGGTATTCGTCCTGGCCCGACAGTACGAGGACTGCGGCATGCAGGGCGTGGCGCAGCGCTACTTCGCCACCGCACTGCTGCTCGCCAACGAGGCCGAGGACCGCGTTACCTGGGCGATGGTCCTGCGCGCGCTGAGCAGCCAGGCGCTGTCACTGAACCATTCCCGCGCCGCCCTGGTCCATGGTGAGGGGGCGCTCGCCGCACTGCCTCCGGAAGCTCCGCCGGCCGTACGGTCCTTCGTCACCGCTCAAGTCGCGGTCGCCCGGGCCATGGCGGAAGACCGGCGTGGGGCGCTGGCCGCTCTGACCGACGCCGAACGGGCCGCCGACCACGGGAGGGGGGAGGACTCACCCTTCGTGGTGTATCCACGCGCGGCGCTGGAGTACCAGCGTGCGCAGACGTTACAGCGCCTCGGCGACGTCGCGGGCGCGTCCGAGGCCCTGACGGCCTCCCTGGCGCACCGCAGCCCCGACGACCGGCGCGGCCATGCGCTGACCTGTGCCCTCCATGTACGCCTGCTCCTGCACGCCGGTCATGTCGAGGAAGCCAGTGCGAATTGGCAGACGTTCACTCAGCTCGCTGCCGGGCTGCGGTCCGCGAGAGTCAACCGCGCGAGCCGGTCGCTGCGACGGGCGTTGCTCCCCTACCGTTCACAGCCGACAGTGATGGCCCTTCTGACCGGTCCGAGCCAACCGCCCGGATAGCGGCGGGCGCGGGACGATCCTTTCTTGTTCGAGTGAACTCCGAGCGGCCGTCGCAGCGATGTGCGGTGTCCGCCACGCACTCCGAAGTTCCCCCAAGCAGCTACGTCAACCGCTGTCTTCGACCGGTGAGCTGTTGAATGTGTTTCCATTCCCGTGCGGTCGAACTTGTTGAAGTCGAACTTGTTGAAAGCGAACTTGCTGAAAGCGTTGTGCGGATGTCGTCATCACCGCACGCACCACAGCCGCAACCGGCCCGATCACGACAATTGATCGGTTCAACATATTCAACAAGACCGGACGCCTCCCCCAGCTTCGGAGGCATCGGCGGTGGCAGTCGTACGGAAGAGCCGCACCGTGGTCCCGCAACGGGGTTCCCGGTGGCGGATTCGGATCACCGGAGACGAACGCCCCGCAGACGAGGAGACACGATGCCCCCTTCTTCCATGAACGGCTCGGCAGGCAGGGCGCCTTCAAGTCCGGGCGTCCGCTGGGTCGTGGGAGAGTCGTTCCTGCAGGCCGCGACGCAGCCGGACGTCATCACAGCCACCCAGCTGCGGGCCTCCCTTCGCGCCGAGCCCCCCGCCGAGGGCACCACGCTGCGGATCTGTCCCGGCCTTGGGGTCGACGAGACGGAATGGCACGACCTCACCTCCGAGCTGGTGGAGGAGTACGGCTGCCGCGTACTGCCCGAAGGCCGGCCCCCGCGCGCCGTGCCCCGGCACCGTGTGCTCAAGCACAGCCGGGACAACGTGGTGATCGGCGACGCTCAGGCCGAGGAGGGCCGCTTCTCCGCCTGGCTCGCGGTCGTCAACGACACCGAGATGCTGCGCGACCACACCGCGGAGCAGCAGCACGTGCCGGGGATGTTACTCATCGAGGCGGCCATCCAGGCCGTCACCTGGGCCGTGTCGGAGCTCTATCCCGCGCCCGACGGCCTGCCGCCGTATTACGCCGTCATGCACGCCTGTTCCTTCGACTTCCGCCGATTCGTCTTCCCGCTGCCCACCCGGCTGACCGGCGTGCTCACCCAGACGGCCCCCGACGAGCCGGGCAAGACACCGTTGCGCGCCGAGGTCCGGATACAGCAAGCGGGCAAGGACTGCAGCACGGTGCGGATCGACCTGCGCGCCTTCCAGTCCGATCTCGTCTTCGCCGTGGAGGACGGCCAGGCCAAGAGCGCCATCTCCCGCACCGCCATCGCCTCATGAGCGCCACCCGCCCCAGCGAGGGCCGCACCCTCCCGACCGAGAGCGCCACACCGCTGCAACAGCTGTTCCACGGAGACTCCTTCGACGGCCTTGCCGCCCTGGACACCCTGCTGGACACTCCGGCGTTCACACAGTCGGCCCCACCCACCGGACCCGCGCGCCATGCACGTACGTACCGCAGGCTCCAGGCGCTGGGTCTCCTGGGAGGCGGGGCGATCGCCGTGTACCAGGACCCTGTTCGGATGCTGGCCTCGCTGGAATGGTCCGCCGTCGTCGATCCTCCGGTCTTCCTCGCCGCCACCGTGCAGTACACGGTCTGCGTCCCGGCGATGCGTGAACTCGGCCATCCCGGACCGTACTTGAGCGAGCTCATCGACGAGATCGACCGGCACGAGGCATTCGGCTCCATCATGATCACAGAGGTGGGCCGGGGCAACAGTCATCTCGCCACGCGCACCGAAGCCCGGTTCGATCCGGCGGACCGGACGTTCTCGCTCACCACCCCCGACCCCGGTGCCGCCAAGTTCATGTCGCACGTGGCCGGTTCGGAGCGCGCCCACACGGCCATCGTCTACGCGAAACTCGTCCACGGCGGCCGGCACTGCGGCGTCTTCCCCTTCGCCGTACGCATCCGCGACGGCGCGACGGTCACCGCGGGTGTGCGCATCGCCGAACTGCCCGAGACCACGGCTGTCCCCCTCAACTACGCTCTGGTCTCCTTCGAAGGAACCCGTGTGCCCTACGACGGGTGGCTCCGCGACACCGCCGAGATCACGGCCGACGGGGAGTTCACCGACCCGCTGGGCGATCCGGACCTGCGCCTGATGCGGTCCCTGGCCGGCTCCTCCAACGCATCCACCGGCGCGGCGGCAGCACTCACCGCCGCGGCCCGCGCCGCTGTGACCATCGGCCTGCGCTACAGCGGGCAGCGCCTCACCATGGGGCGGCTCGGCCCGGGACTGCCCGTGCTGCGTTTCCGCACGCAGCAAGAGGCCCTCTACACGGTGCTCGCCGAGGTCTGCGCCGCCAGCCTGCTGGCGGCCGGGGTGAAGTCACGGTACGTGGAGGAGCGTCGCGGAAGCCGAAGCCAGGTGCAGTCCGGGCGACCGGTGTGGGCACCGTGGGCCGCGGTGAGCAGAGAACAGGCCCTTGCGAAAGCGGCTGCCACCCGTGTGCTGGAACGCGCGGCGGGAGTGTGCCGGGAGCGTTCCGGTGCTCAGGGACTCCTCAGCGTGAACCGGCTGCTGGAGTACGAAGGACTGGCGCAGGTGTATCAAGCCGCAGCCGGGGACAACCTCCTGATCCGGCTCGACACAGGCAAGCAACTGGTCGAGGACGCCGACTACACGCCGCCGAGCGGTGGGGGCATCACGGCCCACCCGATCTCGGCGGAGGATGTCAGGGCTCTGGCCGCCACCCAGGAGCACACCCTCCTGAGCGGCCTCCGGGAGCGGCTGAACTCCGCGTCCGTCGAGGAGATGTCGCCCCTGGACATCTGGAACCCGCTGCTGTCGCGGGTCCTCGATCTCGCGGATGCCCACCAGCGTCGGCTGCTGCTGGACGCGTTCGAGACGGGCGCGGCCCACCCGGGGCCACAGGCAACGGCACTTCGGGCCTTCCAGCGCCTCTACGGGTTGGATCTGCTCGAACAGACCCTGGCCTGGCACCTTGAGAACGGCACGTTGTCCCGTTCGGACGCCGCCCGTGTTCACGCGGAGCGGGAGCAGGCGCTGGATGCCGTCATCCCCCACGTCGAGGTCCTGCTGGACGGGTTCGCGCTGCCACCTGCCCGGCTCCAGTCACCGATGGCCGATGCGGACTTCATCACCGCGCTGGCCGGGCGCACGCGCTAGTGCCGCGACAGGCACTAGAAGGCCACCGAAGACCTTGAAAACCCGCCCGGCTTTTCGGCGATCGACCCGATCGGCTTCCGCCGGCCAGTCGGTGCACATCCATGCACATCCATGCACGTCCATGCACATCGGGCGCCCCAGGTGAGATGGCGCAACCGATCACCCAGCACCACGACCATCTCCCCGACGAGCCCACAGAAAGGCCGATATGAGCCATCACCTCGCGACCTCGCGTCGCGTCGGAGTGCTGGGAATGGGCACCTACCTTCCCCACTCGCGGCGGACCAATCACGACGTCGCCCCCGCCGCCGGCGTCGCCCCCGACTGGATCACCGAACGCACCGGCGTCCACACCCGGCATGTGGCGGCCGAGGGCGAAGCGGCCTCGGACATGGCCGCGGCCGCCGTCCGGGCCGCCGTCGCCGCCGCCGGTATCGACATCGACCAGCTGAGCGTCCTGGTGCTGGCCACCTCCACACCCGATGAGCTCGGGCCGTCGACCGCCTGCCGGGTCCAGGCCCTCACCGGTGCGCACAACGCCGTGGCCCTCGATGTCAGTGCGGCCTGCTCGGGCTGGTTGTTCGCCACCCGCGTCGCCCACGACTGGCTGCGCGGCGACCATTCCACCCGCTATGCCGCGGTGGTCGGTGTCGAGGCGTACTCCAAGTTCATCGACCCGACCGACCGTGGCACGGCTGTGCTCTTCGCCGACGGCGCGGCCGCGGCGGTGCTGGGTCCCGTCACGGGCGACGGCGGCTTCGACGACTTCCGGCTCGGATCCGACGGATCCGGCGCCCACCACGTTCTCATCCCGGCCGGCGGCAGTCGTGTACCCGCCAGCGCTTCCACGCTCGACAACCACCAGCACCAGATCCGCATGGACGGGCGAGCCGTGCGCGACTTCATCACCGAGATCTTCCCCAAGGTCGTCTACGAAAGTCTGGCCCGCAACGGGCTGGGGCTCGACGACATCGACGCGTTCATCACCCATCAGCCCAATCCGATCCTGCTGCGCGGCATCGCCGAGGACATCGGCATCCCGTCCGAGCGCCTGGTCATCGTCGGGGACGAGGTGGGCAACATCGGGGCGGCGAGCGTCCCGTACGCGCTGGCCGGTGCCGCCGCCCGCGGTCTGCTCTCCCCTGGCAGCCGGGTGCTCATCGCCGCCTTCGGGGCGGGCGTCACCTGGGGCAGCGGACTTCTGACCTGGACCGGTGCTCCCTTCATCCGCATCGCTCCCGCCACCGATTCCCTGGCCACCCGGCCTCCGACCGCACCGCGTGCACCAGCACGACAAGGGAGTTCCACGTGAATTGCTCAGCGAACATCCTCGACTCGTTCCGCGTCGACGGGGCACGTGCCCTGGTGACCGGGGCGTCCCGGGGCATCGGTCAGGCCGTCGCGGTATGCCTCGCCCAGGCGGGTGCCGATGTCGCCCTGTCCGCCCGGTCCTCCTCCGCACTCGAGGAGTCCGTCGAACTGGTCCAGGGGCAGGGGCGCGTTGCCGCGCCCGTACCCGCCGACCTCGCCACGCCAGGCGCGGCGGAGTCCGTGGTGGACGAGGCGGCCTCAGCTCTCGGAGGCCTCGACATCGTGGTCCACAACGCCGGCATCCTGCCCTGCCAGCCGGACGGCAGCCCCACCATGGTGCCGCTGCAGGGCTCCGCGCAGGAGGACTGGGACCGAGTGGTGTCACTCAATCTCAACGCCACCGCGGCTGTGTGCCGCAGCGCCCACCGGCACCTGGCTTCGTCCCCTCGCGCGGGCATGGTGCTGATGTCCTCGCTCGCCGGGGTGGCCGGCACCCCTCGGATGGAGGCATACGCCGCGACCAAGGCCGCCCAGATCTCTCTGGTCCGCAGCCTCGGGGTCGGCTGGGCGTCGGAGGGGATTCGGGTCAACGCCGTGTGCCCCGGTTGGACCCGTACCGACATGACGTCCTTCGCCTATGCGAATCAGCCGCTGTCCGACTGGCTCACCGCCCACGTTCCCATGGGCCGGTGGGCCGAGCCGCACGAGATCGCGAGCGCGGTGCTCTTCCTCGTCTCGTCCGCGTCCTCCTTCCTCACGGGCCAGGCGCTGCTCATCGACGGCGGGGCCTCGGTGCCCGACGGCGGCCTCGCGGGGACACCCAAGCCGCCCTCCCCCTTCGTCGACGCATGACGGCCGGCGCGACAGACAAGGAACCGACATGACCGACATCCACGGTTCCACCGCCGTGATCAGCGGCATGGGTGCCTGTCTGCCCCCTCGCATCGTGTCCAACGAGGAAGTCGCGAGCCGCGGGGCCCTGGACACGTCCGACAACTGGATCCGCACCCGAACGGGCATCGCCCGCCGCCGCCAGGCCGACTCCGGGACAAGCACCGGAGACCTGGCGGTCGCCGCGGGCCGGGGCGCCCTGGCCGGGGCGGCCGCCCGCCCCGGCGCCCGTCCCGGCACCCGCAGCCTGCTGACGGCCTTCGGCGGCGGACTCACCTGGGGATCGGTCGCGCTGCGCTGGCCTCGCGCGACTCCGCGCGTTCTCGCTCCCGAGCCCCACACCACTGACACCTCTCTCACCTACAGGAGCAAGCAGTGCAAGCTGTCTACGACCACATCGTGAACGTGCTCACCACCAAGTTCGAGGTCGATGCCGAGCGCATACGGCCCGAGGTCTCCCTCATCGACCTGGAGCTGGACTCACTGGCCGTTGTCGAGCTCTATGTGACCCTGCAGGAAGACTTCGCCGTCCACTTGGACGAGGAGGAGGGCCCTGCCGCACTCCCCCTGAAGGACTTCGCCAAGGACGTGGACGATCAGATCTCAGCCGCCGGGGCGTCTCCGGCGGCCGGGGACCCGAAGTGACGGGACAACTCCGGGGGACGGACATCGCCATCACCGGAATCGGCCTGGTCACCCCGGCAGGCATCGGCACCAAGGAGACCTGGGCCCGTGTCTGCTCCGGTCGGCCGACCGCGTCGGCCGACCCCGCCCTGTCCGAACTGCCCGTCCAGCTCTCCTGCCGGGTTCCCGGCTTCGACCCGCGGCTGCGTGTACCGGGCGCCCAGCCCTGGCGGCACGACCGGTTCACCCAGTTCGCGCTCACCGCCGCCCAGGAGGCCGTCGACGACGCCCGGTTGGACCCGGGCACCTGGAACGAGAGCAGAGTCGCCGTCGTGCTCGGCTCAGCGGCGGGCGGCGTCGAGACCTACGAGAAGCAGCATCGCAAGTTCCTCGACACCGGCCCCCGCAACGTCTCACCGCTCCTCCTGCCCGCCTTCCTGCCCAACATGGGCGCGGGGCAACTGGCGATCGCCCTGCGGGCGAGGGGCCCCGTGCTGCACACGGCCACGGCATGCGCCTCGGGCGCCACGGCCCTGATGACAGCGGCCCTGCTCCTGCACGGTGGCTTGTGCGACATCGCCGTCGCCGGCGGATCCGATGCCATGATCACGCCCTTGTGCGCCACCGCGTTCGCCAAGATGGGAGCACTGTCCACCCGCCAGGACGCCCCCTCCGCGTCCCGCCCCTTCGACAGAGACCGTGACGGCTTCGTCCTGGCCGAGGGCGCGGGCGTACTCGTACTGGAGCGGTACGCCGACGCGGCCGACCGGCACGCGCCGACCCATGCCCGGCTC
Source organism: Streptomyces sp. NPDC048484 (assembly GCF_040651415.1). Taxonomy (NCBI): domain Bacteria; kingdom Bacillati; phylum Actinomycetota; class Actinomycetes; order Kitasatosporales; family Streptomycetaceae; genus Streptomyces; species Streptomyces sp. NPDC048484. The sequence continues at coordinate 116,833 of NZ_JBEZJY010000015.1, read as the reverse complement.
GCCGGATACGGTGCGTCGGGTGACGCCCACCAGCCCGTGGCACCCGACCCCGAGGGGCACGGTCTCCAGCTCTCGCTGCGCGAGGCGCTCCGCACGGCCGACGCCTCCCCCGACGAGGTCGATCACATCAACGCACACGGAACGAGCACGCCCCTCAACGACCGGTCCGAAGCCGCCACGCTGCACCGGATGTTCGGTACCGCTTCGCCTTCGATCACATCGGCCAAAGGCGTCATCGGACACGCCATGGGCGCGGCCGGAGCCATCGAAGCCGCGCTCACAGCTCTGACCGTGGAGCACCAACTCGCGCCGCCCACGGCGAATTTCCACCGGTTCGAGCCCGACGCACCCCCCGTGGACCTGGTGCACGGGGAACCCCGATCCCACCGGATCGACCTCGCGTTGAGCAACTCCTGCGGATTCGGAGGACAGAACACGACGCTCGCGTTCCGGCGCGCCGCTCCCGCCGCGGGTGAAGGTTGAGAAGACGATCACGAGCAGGACATCTGTAAGCGCCTACGCCGTCACGGCGCGAGCAGCAGGCTGTCGCCGCGCTCCTTGGCGGCGGCGTAGCGCCGGGCCACGTCCTGCCAGTTGACGACGGCCCACATGGCGTCGATGAAGTCGACCTTCTGGTTCTTGTACTGGAGGTAGAAGGCGTGCTCCCAGGCGTCGAAGACCAGGATCGGGGTGGAGCCCTGGCCGACGTTGCCCTGGTGGTCGTAGACCTGCTCGACGATCAGCCGGCCGCTGAGCGGCTCGTACGCGAGGACACCCCAGCCGGAACCCTGGGTCGTCGCGGAGGCCTTGGTCAGCTGGGTCTTGAAACCCGCGAACGACCCGAAGGACTCGGCGATCGCGTCCGCGAGCTCGCCCACTCCGTCCTTCTCCAGCGGCTCGCCGCCGCCGTCGCCCGTCATGTTGTGCCAGTAGATCGAGTGCAGGATGTGCCCGGAGAGGTGGAAGGCCAGGTTCTTCTCCAGCCCGTTGACCGAGCCCCACGACTCCTTGTCCCGCGCCTCCGCGAGCTGCTCCAGCGTGTCGTTCGCCCCCTTCACGTACGCCGCGTGGTGCTTGTCGTGGTGCAGCTCGACGATCTGGGGGTTGATGACCGGTTCGAGCGCCGCGTAGTCGTACGGAAGCTCCGGGAGCGTGTAAACCGCCATGTCCAACATCCTTCGGCCTGGTTATTGCAACTAGTATGCAGTTGCACGCTAACAGCAAGACGAGGGTACTGGTCGATCAGGCATTGGTCCCAGGACTTTCGAAACGAGCCGTTCACAACGCGAGGGGCTTCCGGGAAACAAGCGGTTTCTAACGTGTCCGCCCATGGATTCGAAGCTGTATACGCAGCTGTACACACAGCCGGACACAGCCACCGCACCGGAGTCGCCCCCTGGGCCCTCCCTGCGGGAGACGGTCCATGCCAAGCTGCGTGCATCCGTGCTCGACGGTGAGTTCGGCCCGCGCGAACGAAGTTCCACGCCGAGCTCTCCCGCGCTTCCGGCAACCCGGCTCTCACCGACGCTCTCGTGACGGCCGGTGAGCGCGTCCGCCGCGTGCGGATGTACGACTTCCTCGCCCGGGACCGGGTCGAGACGACCATCACCGAGCACATCGAGATCATGGAACTGGCCCGCGACGGCCGCCTCGACGACGCCTACCGCGCCCTGCACGCCCACGTCGGCGGCTCGATGGCCGTGCTCCTGGAACGCGCCCGACGCGCCATGACGCAGATGGCCCTGCACGCCGACCGCCTCTGAGATCCCGGGGACCCCACCCCCGGCCCCTCGACTCCCCGGCTGCCGGCGCCGCCACCCGGGGGCGCTCCACCGCTCACCATCCCCGCACTCAGCACCTCAGCACCCCTGCACCCCCGCTCCCCCACATCCCCGGAGGGCTGACCATGAGCGCCACCGAGTCCGAGTCACGTCTGACACTCACGGAAGCGAACTCCCCGACGAGCCAGGCGACCAAGGAAACCCTGGAGGACTACACCCTCCGCTTCGCGCCCCGCAGTTACCGCCGCTGGACCCCGATGGTCGTGGCGACCACCGCGCTCGGCGGTATCGCCTACATGGCCGACTTCTCCATCGGCGCCGGCATCGGCCTGGCGCACGGCACCGGCAACGCGCTCGTGGCGATCGCCGTGGCCGCCGTCGTCATCTTCGTCACCGGCTTCCCGCTCGCCTACTACGGCGCCCGGTACAACATCGACCTGGACCTGATCACCCGCGGTTCCGGCTTCGGCTACTACGGCTCGGTGCTCACCAGCGTCATCTTCGCCAGCTTCACCTTCATCTTCTTCGCCCTGGAGGGCTCGATCATGGCCCAGGGCCTCAAGCTCGGCCTCGGGCTTCCGCTCTGGCTCGGCTACGCCGTCTCCACGCTGATGGTCATCCCCCTGGTCATCTACGGCATGAAGGCGCTCAGCAAGCTCCAGGTGTGGACCACTCCGGTCTGGCTCGTGCTGATGGTCGCCCCGCTGGTCTACCTGATATCGACCGACCCGGGCACGGTCGACCGCTTCCTCTCCTACGCGGGCACCGACGGCGAGGGCGGCATCAACACCGCCTCCGTGCTGCTCGGGGCCGGCGTGTGCCTCTCCCTCATCGCGCAGATCGGTGAGCAGATCGACTACCTGCGCTTCATGCCACCCAAGACCGAGGCCAACAAGCGCAGTTGGTGGACCGCGGTCATCATGGCCGGCCCCGGCTGGGTGGTGCTCGGCGCGCTCAAGCAGGCCATCGGCGTCTTCCTCGCCGTGTACATCCTGGCCAAGGTCGGACCGGAAGCCGCGCCGGAGCCGATCCAGCAGTTCCGCAGCGCCTTCGACGCAATGATGCCGTCCTGGCTCGTCCTCCCGCTGGCCGTCGCCCTCGTCGTGATCAGCCAGATCAAGATCAACGTGACCAACGCGTACTCCGGTTCGCTCGCGTGGACGAACTCCTTCACCCGCGTCACCCGGCACTACCCCGGCCGCATGGTCTTCGTCCTGGTCAACCTGGGCTTCGCGCTGGCCCTGATGGAAGCCGACATGTTCAGCTTCCTCAACGACATCCTCGGCTTCTACTCGAACTGCGCGATCGCCTGGATCGTCACCGTCGCCACCGACATCGGCGTCAACAAGTACCTGCTGAAGCTGTCCCCGCTCCAGCCCGAGTTCCGCCGCGGCATGCTCTACGCGGTCAACCCGGTGGGCGTCGTGGCCTTCGTCGCCGCCTCCGGCCTGTCCATCGCCATGTACTTCCACGCCCTCGGCGACACCCTCCAGCCGTACTCCCCCGTCGCCGCGGCCGTCATCGCCTTCGTCCTCACTCCGCTGATGGCCGTCGTCACCAAGGGCAAGTACTACCTGCGCCGCACGGACGACGGCATCGACGAGCCGCTCCTCGACACGGAGGGCAACCCGAGCGCGACGACGTACGACTGCCATGTCTGCCACCAGCCCTACGAGCGCCCCGACCTGGCCGCCTGCCGGACCCACGACGCGATGGTCTGCTCGCTGTGCCTGAGCACGGACAAGGTCGGCGATCACGTGCTGCCTGCCCAACCGTCGATGGCCTGACCGCTGCCGACCGGGCGGCGAGGAGACCCGGGCGGTGAGGAGACCGTGGCGTCCTCTCGCCGCCCGCTGGTCGACACGCACTTCCCGCGGTGGGTCCAGGGGGCTTCTCAAGCCGCTCGACGCGGCCGGTTCGGACCAGTTGGGCCGACCATTGGTCAGACACTCCCCGCTTTGCGTGGTCAGAGCACTTCCTGCTTGCGTCTGCGGGTCCGCGATGAGGCCGAGGCGTACCGAGCGGCCGGCCTCGGAGCGCAGTTCGGTGAACTCCGGGAGGCAGCGGGTGCCGATCTGGTCGCGCTCCGCGGGGAGTTCCACCGGCAGGTCGGCGCTGTCGAGGTTGCTGCGGCGGCTCTCACCGCACGTCGCCCTCCGCCGCGCGGTTCCAGGCGGCGTCGCGCAGCAGACGCAGCCCGTTGAGGCCGACGACGACGGTCGAGCCCTCGTGGCCGAGCACACCGAGCGGCAACGGCAGGTGGCCCACCAGGTCCCAGACGACCAGGCCGGAGATGAACACCGCGGCGATGACCAGGTTCTGCACCACCAGGCGGCGGGCCGCCCGCGAGAGGGCGATGACCTTGGGGACGGTGGCGAGTTCGTCGCGGACGATGACGGCGTCGGCGGTCTCCAGGGCGAGGTCGGAGCCGGCGCGGCCCATGGCGATGCCGGTGTGGGCGGCGGCCAGGGCGGGGGCGTCGTTGACGCCGTCTCCGATGACCAGCACCTTGCGCCCTCGGGCCTCCAGGCGCCGTACGGCTTCGACCTTGTCCTGGGGCAATAGACCGGCGTGGACCTCGTCGCCGGTGATGCCGACCTCGGCGGCCAGGCGGGTGGCGGCGCGCGGGTTGTCGCCCGTCATCAACATCGGGGTGCTGCCGGTCAGCCTGGTCAGGGCGGCGACGGTCGCCGCGGCGTCGGGACGCAGCCGGTCGGCGACGCCCAGCACCCCGACCGGGGAGCCGTCGCGCAGCACCAGGACGGCCGTGCGGCCGCCGTCCTCCAGGCCGGCCGCGATCTCGGCGGCGCGGGCCGAGCCGGCGCTGTCGTTCGGGTCGAGGAGGCGGGCGGGTGCGCCGACCGCGACCGTGTGGCCGTCGACGGTGGCGGTGACCCCGACGCCGGGAGTGGAGGTGAAGTCCCGCACACCGGCGACCGTCAGGGCGCGGGTGCGGGCGGCGCCGACGACGGCGCGGGCCAGGGGGTGTTCGCTGGGATGCTCGGCGGCGGCCGCCAGCACCAGCAGGGCGTCCTCGCTCAGCCCGGACCCGGACAGCGGGCGGACGTCGGTGACGCGGGGGGTGCCCTCGGTCAGGGTGCCCGTCTTGTCCAGTGCGACCGCGTCGACCTGCCCGAGACGCTCCATCACCACGGCGGACTTCACCAGGACGCCGTGGCGTCCGGCGTTGGCGATCGCCGACAACAGCGGCGGCATCGTCGCCAGGACCACCGCGCACGGCGAGGCCACGATCATGAAGGTCATCGCCCGCAGCAGCGAGGCGGTCAGGTCCGCGCCGAACGCGAGCGGGATCAGGAAAACCGCCAGGGTCGCGAAGACCATGCCCAGGCTGTACCGCTGCTCGACCTTCTCGATGAACAGCTGGGTGGGCGCCTTGGTCCCGGAGGCCTCCTCGACCATGGCCACGATCCGGGCGATCACCGAGTCCGAGGCGTCCCGCTCGACCTCGACCCGCAGGGCTCCGGTGCCGTTGAGGGTACCGGCGAAGACCTCGTCCCCGGTCTCCTTCGCGACCGGCAGCGGCTCCCCGGTGATGGTGGCCTGGTCCACCTCGCTGACCCCGGTGAGGACGCGGCCGTCCGCGCCGACCCGCTCGCCGGGGCGGACCAGGATGGTGTCCCCGACCACCAGGTCCTCAGCGGGGACCGCCGACTCGCCCCCGTCATCGGTCAGACGGGTGGCGACGGTCGGTGCGAGGTCGAGCAGACCGCGGACCGCGTCCTGGGTACGGGCGGTGGCCAGGGCCTCCAGCGCGCCGGAGGTGGCGAAGATGACGATCAGCAGCGCGCCGTCCATCACCTGCCCGATCGAGGCCGCACCGATCGCGGCCACGATCATCAGCAGGTCCACATCGAGGGTCTTGTCCCGCAGTGCCGTCAGCCCGGCCCAGGCCGGCTCCCACCCGCCGGTGACGTAGGCGGCGGCGTAGAGAGGGCCCCACGACCAGGCAGGTGCGCCGGTCAGCTGGAGCGGCAGCGCGATCAGGAACAGCACCAGCGCCGCGGCGGCCCAGCGCGCCTCGTCCAGGGCGAACACCCGCGTCCGGCGCTTCGGCGCCGCACCCGGGGCGGCCGGAGCCGCTTGTTCGGACCGCTGCATCAGGTCAGCAGGCATGACGGAACAACCCTTCAGGGCGGAGGACGGCGACACATCCACCGTACAGGAACATCTGAACAGGTCTTCATGTATTGCCGGTAGGATGGACCGCATGGGTCACGGAGCCGACGACAAGCACCACGCCACCCCCCGCGAGCGCCTGGACGCGGCGGGGGCCACCGACGTCGCCGCCACCCTCCAGGCCCTGGCGACCCCCTCGCGGCTGTACATCCTGGCCCGCCTCCAAGAAGGTCCCTGCGCGGTCGGCGACCTCGCGGAGGCCGTCGGCATGGAAGCCTCCGCCTGCTCCCACCAGCTACGTCTGCTGCGCAACCTCGGCCTGGTCACCGGAGAGCGCCGGGGCCGCTCCATCGTCTACGCCCTCCACGACCACCACGTCGCCGAACTCCTCGACCAGGCCCTCTTCCACGTGGAGCACCTGCGGCTCGGCCTGCGGGACGCGCCCCTCGACCGAGCGGCACCTGCCACCGGTCCGTGACGGCTGCACCCACGCTCCCGGCACCTCCGCCCGGGCCGGCCCGGCTGCGCTCGGCGGCCGCTCCCGTACACCACGCCGGGTGCCGGCGCACACGCCACGGTGACGACCACGGCGGCAGCCCAGCACGCCGATGAGGGCTGCTCGCCAAGATGAACGGCCTCCTCGGCAAGAACCGACCCACCCGGCGGGGGCGGTGTGCGCGGCGTCCGGCGTACGCGCACACACCGCCCCCGATCACAATTCCGAGCACCCACCATCATGCGGAAATACCCCTGGGGGGTATAAGGTTCCCGAGATGGAAGCCCACGGGATCGGGGTCGCACCGGACGAGACGGAGATGATGGCCATGGATCACAGCCCACACCACAGCGACACGCACGACCACGCCGAAGACCAGGACCACACCGCGGACCAGGGCCACGGTGACCACCGGACGGGCACGGTGACCTGGGGTGCCGCAGCCAGGGCTACGCTGCACTGCCTCACAGGGTGTGCCATCGGCGAGATCCTCGGCATGGCCGTCGGCACCGCCCTGATGTGGGGCAACGCGGCGACCATGATCCTGGCGATCGTCCTGGCGTTCGTCTTCGGCTACTCCTTCACCCTGTTCGCGATACGCAAGGCCGGCCTGGACCTCAAAACCGCCCTCAAGGTCGCGCTCGCCGCCGACACCGTGTCCATCGCGGTGATGGAGCTCGTCGACAACGGCATCATCGCCCTGGTTCCCGGAGCGATGGACGCCCACCTCGACGAGGTGCTGTTCTGGACGTCGCTGCTCGGCGGCTTCGTCATCGCGTTCCTGCTCACGACCCCGGTCAACAAGTGGATGATCGGCCGCGGCAAGGGCCACGCCGTCGTCCACGCCTACCACTGACCTCGCCTGACGATCCGTACACCCGGCCGCACCGCAAAGGTGTGGCCGGGCACGTTCGCCCCCGGGAGGCACCAGGACGCCGAGGCGGCAGGGCGGCGAACTCCGGGCCGCTCACCCATGAGCATCGCCGCCGAACGACCCCTGTGTGACATACGCCACTGCACGGCCGCTGTGCGTCTCCTGGGGCTGCCGCAGTCGTGCATCGTGCCTGATCGCGGAGGCGAAGGGAGCAAGTGAGCCCATATCGCACTCACGTTCCGTTGCCTCTCTGTGATCACTGAGTGATTTTTTCAAGGGGTCGCATGAGTGTGGGGTCCCGGAAATCGACAGGGTGGTGCTGAGGGCCCAACACGGGCCTCGTGCGGGCCAGTTGTCCGCACCCGACATCACCGGCCTCAACGCCGAGGGCCCGGTGATCGCAGCACCGGAGGCCCAAGTGAGCGATGGCGACGTCGACATAGACGTATCGCCCCAGGGCGGCGGACAGGACGAGCCCGTCCATGAACCGCCGGACCTGCCCCTGGACTATGAGGCCTTCTACCTGGGGCACCAGGAGTTCTTCCACGGCTTCGCGGAGATCCACCTCGGCAGCCGCCGGGTGGCCGAACAGGTGGTCCACGAGGTGTTCCTGGAGATCCTCGGCGGCTGGCAGCCGCTGCTGCAGGAAGGTGACCTCGAGCAGCAGACCCTGGCCGTGCTGCACCGGTGCGTCTACGACCGGCTGCGGCACGACGGCCGGCCCCCGGCGTTCGTCATCAACGCGCCGATAGCCAAGAACCTGCATGCCGTCAGGAACCAGCTGGAACTCACCAGCAGCACCGGCGGACTGTACGAGGCGATCCTCGAACTGCCGGCCCGGCAGTTCACCGTCGTCGTCCTGCGCCACCTGCTGGGCTACAAGACCACGCAGATCGCCCGCTACATGGGCCTGGACGCCCGGACCGTCGACTATCACGGCCGCAAGGGCAAGGAACGGATCCGGGTTCAGCTGAAGCTGCCGGCCGCACCCGGCAAGCGCAAGACCAAGAGCGGGTCGTGACCGTGACCACCATCGACGAACTTCTGGCCGATGCCCGCCTGCCGACCGCCCCGTCGGACGGATTCGACGTCGGGGCCGCGCTGCGCCGCCTCGCCGCGGACGCCGCGCAGGCAGCCCCGGCCCCGGACATCGCCCGGGCGGCGCAGGCCGGCCGGCACCTGTCCGTGGTCTGCCGCTGGGTCCTGAACACGCCCGATGCCGCCGACCACGTCGATCGCCTCGCACAGGACCCCAGGCGTACTCCCGAGGACCACCTCGACGTCGACGGCTCCCTCGTCTTCGCGTGCCTGCTCTACCTGACCGACCACCCGGAAAGCGCCCAGTTCTGGTGGCAGTTGGCCGCCGGAGCCGGGCACCGGGCGGCCGCGTACTGCCTGCACCTGCACCATCTGGCGCTGGGCGAGCGCCGGGAGGCCCAGCACTGGCTCCACGAGGTCACCCACACCGTCCTCGACTCCGAAGCGCCCGACGAACACTTCCTGTCCTGCCTGGAAGTGGTGGCGCACTATGTCCGCAAGAACGGCTCCGCGGCCAGCGGCCCGACCGGAGGGCTGGAGATGGAAGTCCACCGGCTGGCCATGCTCGGCACGGGCTCCTGCATCATCGTCGCCCGTCCCGACCGGCGCCTGGCCGACCTGCTCCACGACTTCACCAACCGCTGACCTCCGCAGGCGCAAAGCACGCAAAGCAAAGGAGCCCCGCTCCGACCTCTTGGTTCCCAGGCCACGGTCGAAAAGGGCTCCTCGCAACGATGCACCCGATGAAAGGAACATCTGCCATGCACGATAGCCCCGAGGTCCAGCCCGCGCGCAAGGTCCCCGAGATCCTTCACCGTCTCGTGCGGTGGACCCGCCCGCGGCGGCGAGCCGCCGTAGGTCTCCTGCTGCGCGGCGTCTGCTACGGCCTGGGCACCGGCGCGGTCAGCCTCGCCACCTTCTGGGTGCAGAACCGCCTGTGAACCGACGGCCCGGCCGACTGAACAGCCGTCCCTGGGCGGCGAAGAGGGACGGCCGGTGACCAGCGCCTCGGGATCGTCGCTGGAGGCGAGCCACTCCTGAGTCCGGTACCCGGGCTCCAGGTCGTCCGGTGCGCCCGGCCCGCCCATCCTGGTCGGCACCCGCTCCGGGTCCACCGCGTTGCCCAGCACCCCAGGGGCGCAGACGGGCCACCGCGGCGGCCGGCGCCGTGACGTACAGCTTGCTGTCGGCGTACGAGCCCGGGCTCCCGCCCTGCCAGTCGGCCCCGTCGAGCCGGGCGTGTCCGCCGAAGTGCGAGCCGCTGCTGAGGTACACCAGCCGGCGCGGCCCGTGCAACCGAGCAGATCCCGGCACGAGTCGGTCCCCTCCCGTGCCGGTACGGCCTGCGGACTGGGTGACGGCGGGCGGGGGGGGTGGGGCCTGTGGCTCACAGCGCCTTGAGTTGGGTGAGCAGTCGCAGCGTGTCGGCGTTGAGCCAGTACTCCACGAACTTGCCGTTCTTCATACGGAGCGTGTCGTTTCCGGTGAACGTGATCACGGTTCCGGGTTCGGCCTTGGCGCCGGGGAATCCGCCCGCGTAGGTACCGGTGGCTGTCCAGCGAAGGGATGCGTAGCGGCCGTCGATCAACGGGCCGACTTCCACGGCGAAGCGCAGGTCCGGGAATGGCGCACGTATCTGGCGGATCATGCCCACCAAGCCGTCAACGCCTCGGACGGAGCTGCCGTCTCCGCCGTCGAGGAGCGCGGCGTGGACCCGGAAGTCGCGTGAGATGACGCCCGGCGCCTGCTCGAAATCTCCGTTCCACAGCCGGATCCACGAGTCGAGCATCGTCCTCGGGTTCTTCGTCTCCGGGCGGTCCGGGGCTGCGACTGTCCGAGCGATCCCGGCCGTCGGAGCCGTGTTCGCGGCGGCAGCCGGGATCGTCAGCGCCAGAGCTGCGATTACGGCGGGGATGAGCAACCGGGCCCGGCGGCGCCTCGTACCGACGTAGGTGGTGGCGGTACGTCCTTCGACGCTCTCGACGCTCTCGACGTTCATGACAGCCTCCACTGATGCAGTTACAAGCATTCTCGTTCGTTACAAGATATAACGGAGACCGTATGGCACGTCAAGAGGATGCCGTCCGGCAGGTAGATGTGCAGGCCCGGGCGATCCGGCTGCAGCTTGAGCCAGGGATTGAGCCAGGGATTGAACCAGGGACAATCTGTCCGCGGATAAAGTCGGCCTTCATCCGATTCCCGGTTCGCGCCAGGATGGATGTGTCGAACAGGGGAGGTCGGACGATGGACCGGGCATTGCTGGCTGATTTTCTTCGCGCACGCCGTGAGGTGTTGCAGCCGGAGGATGTCGGGCTTCCTCGCGGGCAGCGGCGCCGCACCGGCGGGCTGCGGCGCGAGGAGGTGGCGGCGCTGGCCGGCATGTCGGCCGACTACTACAGCCGGATCGAGCAGCAGCGCGGTCCGGCGCCCTCAGAACGCATGCTTGCCGCGCTGGCCCGGGCGTTGCGGCTCAGCCTGAACGAGCGTGACCATCTCTTCGTCCTCGGCGGGATCGCGGCGCCGCGGCGGATCGTACGTGACGACCATGTTGGTCCCACGATGATGCGGATCGTCGCCGGCCTCGCGGACGTGCCCGCCATCGTGCTGTCGCGATTCGGTGAGGCGTTGCTGCAGACGCGTCCGGCGGTCGCACTGCTTGGCGACTTCACCCGGTATTCGGGGCTGTCCCGGTACCTGGTCTACCGCTGGTTCACCGGCGATCCGCAGGTCCGCGGCTTGTACCCCGCCGAGGATCATTCGCTGCGGGGCAGGGTGTTCACCGCGGAGATCCGGGACGCGTACACGGCGGACCCCACGGGTAAGGCCGGTGAGATCGTCGCGGCTCTGCTCGAAGCCAGTCCCGAGTTCGCGGAGGTCTGGCGGTTGCACGAGGTGGGCGTGACCCATCACCACGACCTCAAGCGCTACCTGCACCCCGAACTGGGGGAACTGGAGCTCTACTCCGAGATGTTGATGGACCCCGAGCAGTGCCAGCAGCTGCTGGTGTTCACCGCCACGCCCGGCTCCCCGAGCCACCACAAGCTCCAACTCCTGGCCGCTGTCGCCCCTTAGCGGTTTTCGGCTCTCCCACACCCCTGAGCATTGCTTCGAAGTCGAAGCGTGCTCCAACCACAAACTGATTCAAATCTGAATCAGTTCCCGCATGGTGAAAGTTGAGGCATGCCATGAAGGCAGTACGTTTCCACGAGTACGGCACCCCGGACGTCCTGCGCTACGAGGAGGTGGAACAGCCGGTCCCCGGCATCGGAGAGGTCCGGATCCGGGTGGCTGCGACATCGTTCAACCCGGTCGACGGCAACATCCGCGCCGGCTTCATGCAGGGCCCCATCCCGGTGGCTCTGCCTCACACCCCCGGCATCGACGTCGCCGGCACGGTCGACGCGCTGGGCGAGGACGCGGACGGCTTCGAGGTCGGTGACCGGGTTGTCGGATTCCTGCCGATGACCGGCGCCGGTGCGTCCGCGGAATACGTCCTCGCACCGACGGGGATCCTGACGCCGGCGCCCACGAGCATTCCACTGGCCGATGCCGGCGGGCTGCCGTTGGTCGGCCTCACCGCCTGGCAGGCCCTCTTCGACCACGCCGGGCTGACCGCCGGCCAGCGCGTGCTGATCAACGGCGCGGGCGGCTCGGTCGGCGGCTACGCCGTACAGCTGGCCAGGCACACCGGCGCCCACGTGATCGCCACGGCCGGGCCGCACAGCAGCGAGCGTGTCAAGGCGGCCGGCGCCGATGAGGTTCTCGGCCACGGGTTTCCCGAACTGGCTGAGCCGGTCGACGTCGTACTCAACCTCGCGCCGGTCGATCCGGCACAACTGGCCGCGCTGGCCGGTGTGGTCCGCGACGGCGGTGTCGTGGTGAACACGACGGTGTGGATGCCCGCTCCGTCCGACGAGGAACGCGGCGTGCGTGGCATCGACCTCTTCGTCAACAGCGACGCCGTCCAGCTGGCGCAGCTGGTGGCACTGGTCGACTCCGGCAAGCTGCGCGTCGACATCGCCCGGCGGGTGCCACTGGCCGACCTGCCGGCTCTGCACGCCGAAGCCGCCGCGGGCCCGATCTCCGGAAAGGCCATCGTCCTTCCCCCCGCCGCGCTCGCCTAGGCAGCATCACCCTTTGCAACGTGCTGCCGTCAGCGTGCTCCCTGCGCGCGACGCAGCCCTGGGATTCCGTCGTCTCCTGATCCGGTTCTCCGCACTCGCCGACCCGGCCTCGCCGACCCGGCGCAACCCGGCGCAACCCGGCGCACAGCCGGTCGTCAACACCATTGAATCCACTCATGCCGCGACGGTCATCAGTGCCGTCGCCAGCCATCGGAGCACCTCGTGAACCTCGAACCACTGACCCCCGAGAACACCACGATCGTCCTGGTGGACCACGCCGTCGGTTTCGCCAACGTGCTGCGGTCGCACGACACGGCGGAGCACATCAGCAACGTGGTCGGACTGGCAAAGACAGCCCTGTGGTACGAAAGCGGCCTGGTCGTGACCAACGGCCGGCCCGACAAGCCGTCCGGGCCGCTCTACCCGCAACTGAAGGAGACGATCGGGGACCACCCCGTGATCGAGCGGGGCGGCAACTTCAACGGCTTTCTGGACCCGGACTTCGCACGAGCCGTACGCGAGACCGGGCGCCGCAAGCTCGCCATCGCGGGCGTGTCCACCGAGGGCTGCGTCCTGCAGACCGTGCTGGGGGCGCTGCGCGAGGACTACGAGGTCTACCTGGTCGTGGATGCCACAGCGAGCCTGACAGCCGAAACCCACGCCGCCGCGGTCGAGCGCATGGTGCAGGCCGGCGCCTCCCCGGTCACCTGGTTCTCCCTGGCCGGGGAGTTCACCGTGGACCACCGTTCCGCGACCGCGCCTCACTTCCAGCGGCTGATGCGCGAGCACGTGCCGACCATGGCCATGGGTGTCCAGTCCTACCTCTCCGCCGTCCAGCAGACTGGGCCGAGTTCGGCATGAGGCATGCCGCCCGGGGGCGGATGAGGACCGTCCGGCTGTCCCTGTGCACCGCTGTCGGCCCAGCCACGGACAACTTGTCCCCTGATGAAGTGGCCCTTCATCCGCTCTCCCGTCCGCGCCAGGATGGGCTTGTCGAACAGGGGAGGTCGGACGATGGACCGTATGTTGCTGGGGGATTTTCTCCGTGCACGCCGTGAGGTGTTGCAGCCGGAGGATGTCGGGCTTCCTCGCGGGCAGCGGCGCCGCACCGGCGGGCTGCGGCGCGAGGAGGTGGCGGCGCTGGCCGGTATGTCGGCCGACTACTACAGCCGGATCGAGCAGCAGCGCGGTCCGGCCCCGTCGGAACGGATGCTCGTTGCGCTCGCCCGGGCGATGCGGCTCAACCTGAACGAGCGCGACCACCTCTTCACCCTCGGCGGCATCCCTGCACCCCAGCGGATCATACGAGATGATCACGTCGGCCCCGCGATGATGCGGATCGTCGGCTGCCTCCTGAACGTGCCGGCGATGTTGATGTCGCGCTTCGGTGAGACGCTCCTGCAGACACCTCCGGCGGTCGCGCTGCTCGGCGACTTCACCCGCTACTCGGGCCTGTCCCGCTACCTGGTCTACCGCTGGTTCACCGGCGATCCGCAGGTCCGCGGCCTCCATCCGGTGGAGGACCACCCGCGGCGGGGCAGGGCGTTCGCCGCGCAGATCCGGAACGCCTACACGGCGGACCCCACGGGTAAGGCCGGTGAGATCGTCGCGGCTCTGCTCGAAGCCAGTCCCGAGTTCGCGGAGGTCTGGCGGTCGCACGAGGTGGGCGTGACCCATCACCACGACCTCAAGCGCTACCTGCACCCCGAACTGGGGGAACTGGAGCTCTACTCCCAGATGCTGGTGGATCCCGTGCAGTGCCAGACACTGCTGGTCTTCACCGCCGTACCCGGCTCCCCGAGCCGGGGCAAACTGCAGCTCCTGGCCGCTGTCGGCCCTTAACGGCAGTCGCCGCCCTCTCACCCCGGAAATGCCGCTTCGAAACCGGAGTGTCCTTCAGCCTCCCGACGATTCAAAACTGAAGCACATTGCACCGGCCGAACGTTGAGGTCGCGTCTCCCGGCGGCCGAGTCGGCGCGGAACTCCGGACGGCCAGGCCTCCCGAACCGTCCACAGGTCTCCCGAACCGTCCAACGGCGAGCCCTTGCGCGCCGGGCCCGGAGCTTCCGGGACCGCTGCTTCCGGGCCCGCTGCTTCCACGAATGACCAGATCACACCCAACCGACCAAGAAGGCAGGACAGTCATGTCGCTCAGTCTCGACCCCGAGTTCGCCCAGGTGTTCGCCGCCATGGCGGAAAGCATGGCAGGTGCCACCCCTCCGCCGGTCGGGGATGTCGCCGCGCGCCGCGCCATGTGGGAACCGATCATCGGTGCCGCCTCGGCGGCCCAGCCGGTCCCGGCCGACGTCACGACCACCGAGTACTACGCGACCGCCGACGACGGCACGAAGATCACCATGCGCTGGTACGCCAGGACGGGCGCCCCCGGCGGTCCCGCCGCGCTGTTCTTCCACGGCGGCGGCTACATATTCGGCCACATCGACCTGTTCGACGGCCCCGTTGCCCGCTACGTCTCCGCCAGCGGGGTGCCGATGCTGTCGGTCGAGTACCGCCGGGCCCCCGAGCACCCCTTCCCCGTACCGGTCGAGGACGCGTACACCGCCCTGCGCTGGCTGCACGAGCACGCGGACGAGCTGGGTGTCGACCCCGCGCGGATCGGTGTGATGGGCGACAGCGCCGGAGGCGGACTGGCCGCGGCGCTGTCGATCCTCACCCGGGAACGCGGCGGCCCGGCGATCGCCCGGCAGATCCTGCTCATGCCGATGCTCGACGACCGCACCACCACGCCCGACCCGCACATCGAGCCCTACCTGCTGTGGTCCTACGACGACAGCCGCACCGCGTGGCCGGCGCTGCTCGGCGACGCCGCGGGCGGACCCGACGTACCCGCCACGGCCGCCCCGGCCCGCCTCGACGACGCGACCGGTCTGCCTCCCGCCTACATCGAGGTCGGCCAGCTCGACGCCTTCCGCGACGAGGACCTCGCCTACGCCCTCAAACTCAGCCGGGCCGGCGTACCCGTGGAGTTCCATCTCCACCCCGGTGTCCCGCACGAGTTCGACTCCATCGCCTTCGGCATCGACGTCGCCCGCCGCGCCCTCGCCGACCGCGTACGCGCCCTCGCCTCCCTCTAGTGCTGTGACCAGCTCCTCCTAGTGCTGTGACCAGCTCTTCCCCACCCTCTTCGGCCTCGGATCCCCCTGCAACAGAAAGCGCTCACCCATGACTGTCTGGACCCCCGTCACCGTCGGTGCCATGAAACTGCCCCACCGGCTCGTCATGGCTCCCATGAGCCGCGACCGCTCCCTGGCCGACGGCGTTCCCAGCGAGCTCAACGTCGAGTACTACCGGCAGCGGGCCTCCATGGCCCTGATCATCACCGAGGGCACCCAGCCGTCCGAAGACGGTCAGGGATACCTGCTGACGCCGGGAATCCACACCGACGCGCACATCGCCGGCTGGCGCAAGGTCACCGACGCCGTCCACGCCGAAGGCGGGCGCATCGTGGTCCAGCTGATGCACGCCGGCCGTGTCTCCCACCCGGACAACACCCCGCACCGCCGCAGGCCCGTCGCCCCCTCGGCCGTACAGCCCAAGGGCGTCATGTTCACCGCCACCGGCCTCCAGGAGATGCCTGTTCCCCGGGCCCTCACCGCCGACGAGATCGCCGGTGTGGTCGACGAGTTCCGCCGCGCGGCGGCGGCGGCCGTCGCCGCCGGGTTCGACGGCGTGGAGATCCACGGCGGCAACGGCTACCTCGTCCACCAGTTCCTCTCCGCCAACGCCAACGAGCGCACCGACCGGTACGGCGGCTCCGTCGCCAACCGCATCCGCTTCGCCACCGAGGTGACGTCCGCGGTAGCCGCCGAGATCGGCGCCGACCGCACCGGCCTGCGCATCTCTCCCGGCAACCCCTACAACGACGTCACCGAGCACGACATGCACGACGTCTACCCGGCGCTGCTCGACGCCGTCGACCCGCTCGGCCTCGCCTACCTGCACCTCATCCAGGGCCCCGACGAGGAATTCGGGCAGCGCATTCGCCGGCAGTGGTCCACGGCACTGATCGTCAACCGCGGCGGCGCCCCGCTCGACACCCGCTTCGCCGACCTCGACTCCGGTCTGGCCGACGCCGTCTCGGTCGGAGCCACGGCACTGGCCAACCCCGACCTGCCCCACCGCCTCCGAACGGGCGCCCCGCTCAACGAGCCCGACCCGGCCACCTTCTACGGCGGCGACCACCGCGGCTACACCGACTACCCCACCCTCCCCATCACCACCACGGAGAGCTGAACCATGACCACACTCCTCATCGGCCCGGCCGACAAGACCGTCACCATCACCGTCCAGCAGCGGACCCGCACGGCCCCTCAGGACGCCTTCCGCACCCTGGTGCCCATCGACCTCCCCACCGTCTTCCGCCCGGTGGCCCCGTTCCCCGGCATCAGCAGCGTGAAGAACCAGACCGAGGCCTGGGACCACGTGGGCACGCGCAGAAACCCGCAGTTCGACGACGGCTCCCAGGTTGACGAAGAACTCACCGAGTACGTACCGGGCTCCAGCTTCGCCTACCAGCTGACCGGCTTCACCAACGTCCTCTCCCGCCTCGCAGCCGGCATCCGGGGCGAGTTCAACGTCAACCCCGACGGTGACGGCACCCTCATCCGCTGGACCTACGAGTTCAAGCCGCTGCCCGGCCGCCGCTGGATCCTCGCCGGCCCCTTCGCCCCGCTCTGGCGCCGCTACATGGTGGCCGCCCTCGACCGGTGCGTCCACGCCATCGAAACAGCGGAAAACAGTGAGCAGGCGCCGCTCCGGACCGGGTGACGGCCCAAAACTCCGCGGCTCCAGCCCACGAACGAGCCCACCCAACAGAAATTTGGCCGGCCACATGACTGGCGTCGCGTTTTAGCCGCGTTGTAGGCGCGTTTCAGGTGCTCAGCCACCCCATTGATTTCACCGGATCAGCTCATCAAGGAGACAGCAGTGATGAAGGCCATCGTTTTCGACACGTTCGGCGGCACCGAGGTCCTGCACGAGGCGGAGACCGAGATCCCCGAGCCCGGCCCCGGCCAGGTCCGCGTGCGTGTACAGGCAGTCGGTGTCAACCCGGTGGACGGCAAGATCCGCTCCGGGACCATGGAAGCCATCTTCCCCACCACCCTGCCCGCCGTCCCCGGCGGGGAGATCGCCGGGATCGTCGACGCCGTCGGTGAGGACGTCGACCAGCTGAAGGTGGGCGACGAAGTGCTGGGCTGGTCCGACACCGGCGCCTACGCCCAGTACGCGCTGGCCACCACGACCGTCCTCGCCCCCAAGCCGGCCGGCCTGGACTGGACGCACGCGGCCGCACTGCCGGTGGCGAGCGACGGCGCCGACCGGGTCCTGGACCTGCTCGACGTCAAAGCCGGCGAGACCCTGCTGATCCACGGCGCGTCCGGCGCGCTGGGCACCGTCGCCGTCCAACTCGCCGTCGCCCGCGGCGCCTGTGTCATCGGCACCGCCGGCCCCGCCAACCAGGAGTACGTGACCTCGCTCGGCGCCACCGCGCTGGTCTACGGAGAGGGGCTGGTCGAGCGGGTCCGCGCGCTCGCCCCCAACGGCGTGGACGCGGTGCTCGACGCCGCGGGCAAGGGCGCGCTGGAGGACTCCATCACCCTGCGCGGCGGCACCGACCGGATCGTCACCACCGCCGACTTCCGGGCCCGCGAACTCGGCGTCGTCTTCGCCGAGGGTCCGGCGCGGCGCTCGGCCGCCCGGCTGGCCGAACTGGCCCGGCAGGCCGCCGACGGCACCCTGGCGATCACGGTCGGCGCGACCTACCCGCTTACCGACGCGGCCAAGGCCCAGCAGGCCAGCGATGCCGGCCACGGCCGCGGAAAGCTCGTCCTCACCGTCGACTGACCTCCTCCCGCAGGGCCGGCCCCGCACAGCCGCCTGCAACCACCGAATCCCGACCCCATGCCCCGCTCCGCGGCAGTCCGATTCCACCCCGGCCTGAAGGCCGGAGTTTCCCTGGAGGTCTCCGATGACCATGGCCTATCTGGCGCAGCCCGAACAGCAGCAGAAACTCGAATGGCTCGACGGGGGAACGTTCTCCGTGCTGCTCGACAAGGAAGCCACCGAGGGCAAGCTGACCGTGGGCCGCTTCGACGTCGCCAGGGGCGAAGCCCCGCCGTTCCACCTGCACACCCGCGAGGACGAGGTGTTCATGCTGATCAAGGGCACGGCCCTGGTGTGGTCCGGGGAGGACGAACACGAACTGAGCGAAGGCGGGATCGTCTACCTGCCCCGCAATATCCCGCACGGCTACCGCATCACCTCCGCCCGCGCCGACCTTCTGATGATCACCACGCCCGGCGGCATCGAGGGCATGTTCCGCCACGCCGGACGCGACCTCAGCACCCCGCGCCCCGACGGCTTCGAGATCCCCAAGTCCCTGCTGGCGGAGGCATCCGAACTCTACGGCGGCGTCATCCTCGGCCCGCCGCGCTGAACCGCTCACGGACCCGAGCGCCCGTGCCGCGACAGCCGTTGCCCACGGCTGCCGCCTGCGCTCGGAGGCGCTGCCTCCGGGACGACAGCGGATCCGTTCCCCTCGCCACCTGCGACCACCGCCGGCCGGCGTCGAACGCCGGATGCTCAGGAGACCTTCATGCCACTCCCCGTCCTGTTCGGCGCGAACGTAGAGCCGAACGCCCTCCCCGTCGGCCGCTCCACTGAGCAGGCACTACTCGTCGACAGTCTCGGCCTCGACCTGCTCACCATCCAGGACCACCCGTACCAAGCAGCGTTCGACGACACCTGGACGCTGCTCACCTTCCTGGCCGCACGCACGCGACATGTCACGCTCGTCCCGACGGTCAGCTCCCTGCCGTTGCGTCCGCCGGCGGTGCTGGCCAAGGCTGCGGCGACCTTGGACAGACTGACCGGCTCCCGGGTCCAGCTCGGCCTGGGCGCCGGGGCCTTCTGGGAAGCCGTCGAGGCCATGGGCGGCTCCCGACGCACACCGAAGGAGGCCGTCGACGCACTCGAAGAGGCGATCACCGTCATCCGGGCCATGTGGAGTGGCGAGCGCAGTGTGCGGACGCACGGCGCGCACTACTCGCTCGCCGGCGTCCGCCCCGGCCCGGCGCCGGCCCCGGGTCTGGGACTGTGGCTGGGCTCGTACGGTCCCCGCATGCTGGCCCTGACCGGTGCACAAGCGGACGGCTGGCTTCCCTCGCACGCCTACCTCGGACTCGACGCACTGCCCACGGCTGTCCGCCGCATCGACGACGCGGCTCTGGCGGCGGGCCGCGATCCCGACACGATCCGCCGGGTCTACAACATCGCCGGTGTCATCCAACCGGAGTCGGCCGGCCCGTTCCAGGGGCCCGCCACCCAGTGGACCGAGCACCTCGTCACACTCGTGCGCACCGTCAAAATGAACGGTTTCGTCATCTGGCCCGAACGAGATCACGTCCAGCAGATCCGCACGTTCGCCGCCGAAGTCGTACCCGCGGTCCGCGACGCCCTCGCACGGGAGACCTGAACCTCCACCGACCAGGTACCGGCCGGACTCGCCGCCGACTCCACCGGCCCCGCGACCAGAAAGTCCTGGTCCTCCACTCCGACCCGCCCCGACCCCAGGTGATCCCATGAGCGACGAAACGCCCCTCCCCGACGGATTCGAAAGCATCACCGTCCCGGCCAACGGCACCCGGCTGCATGCCGTGGTCGGCGGGTCCGGTGAACCCGTACTTCTTCTGCACGGCTGGCCCCAGACATGGCGAGCCTGGCGACACCTCATGCCGGCCCTCGCCGCGCACGGATACCGCGTCGTCGCGCCCGACCTGCGCGGCACTGGTGCCTCCGACCGTCCCCCGAGCGGATACGACAAGGACACGCAGGCGGAGGACATGCGCGAACTCCTCGCACAGCTCGGCATCCACAGCGGCGTGCGCATCGTCGGGCACGACATCGGGGGCATGGTGGCCTTCGCCTACGCCCGCCGCCACCCGGAGGAGGTCGAACACCTTGTCCTCGTCGAACTCGCCCTGCCTGGCCTCGGTCTTGAACAGGCAATGGACGTGGCCTCCGGCGGTCTGTTCCACTTCGGCCTCTTCATGACCGAAGAACTGCCCGAGCTGCTCCTCGAAGGCCGGGAAAGCGAATTCCTCACCTGGTGGTTCGATCGGTTGTCCGCGGTACCCGGGACCTTCCCTCCGGAAGAGGTCGCCACCGTCGCCTCCTCCTACCGCGGACACGAAGCACTGCGCGCCGGCTTCGCGCACTACCGCACCCTCCTTGACGACGGCCGCATCAACCGGACCTGGCTCGAAACTGGAGGAACCCTCCCCATGCCCGTACTCGCCGTCGGCGGCGAGCACAGCACAGACACCCGACTCGCCGACAGTCTGAACACGGTCGCGCAGCGGCTGACCGGTGCAGTGATTCCGGGCAGTGGCCACTTCGTGCCCGAGGAATGTCCCGATGCCTTCGCCCGCGAGCTTCTCCCCTTCTTGTCCGCCCCACCCCGGCCCACCGGGCGCACCTGAAGACACACGCGGCCGGGCCGCCTGTAGGCGGCGGTTGAAGGGTGTGTCAATTTATTAGACACTCCCGGCCCAGCGTCCATCCCACGACGTGAGCCGAGAACGTCGTTCTTCGGTTCCTCCTGCATACGCGGGGAATAGGTCAGCCGAAGGTGGCTGCCACGGCGGTTCCATCCCCACGCATGCGTGGGGAGCAGGGGCTCCCATCCGTCGAGGTCGACGCCCTGGCGGGTCCATCCCCGCAGGTGCGGGGAGCACCAGTCGGGGGTCGCGGTCGCCGTGACGTCCGGGGGACCATCCCTGCGGGTGCGGGGATAGTCCCGAATGCTCCCGCCAGCAGTCAGCGGCGTACGTCCCGCTGCTGCACTTCCTTGAGCGCCGCCGCCACCGTGGCGAAGTCGTTGTCCACGTGGAGCACCGTGTGACCGTGATGGACCGCCGTCGCACACACCAAGAGATCGATGGCTCCGGCGGCGCGATGCTGCCCTTGCTGGGTGAGCTTGTACTGCGCGGTCTCCACCCAGCGCCACGCGTTCTTGGGAACCGGCGAGAACTGGCAGAGAGCATCCAGCTCTTCGGCCAACTCGTCGCGGTGGGCCGGACCTGTGGCCGAGTAGAGGAACTCCGCCCTCGTGGGCTCACAGATATGGAACACGCCTGCGGCAATATGCCCTTCCCAGGGCCGCAACCCCCCTGGGGTGCGAAAGAGGTGCCACAGGGCGGAAGTGTCGAGGAGGTAGGTGATCACTCGAAGGCTGCCCGCCGGGCGCGCTTCGCGGCTGCATGCGCTGCAGCCGCAGCCTCGAACTCGCCCCGCTCGCCCCGCGCGGCCAACTTTTCGGCAGCCTCCAGCCGCTTGATGCGCGCCACGTAGTCCCGCAGAGCCCCGTTGACCGTCTCTTTCTTCGTCGAGACGCCCATGAGCCGCATCGCCTCGGCCAGCGCCTCGTCATCGAGATCAACCTGGGTAACAGACATACCAGCCACCCCTCACCAAGAGTCCATGATGTACATAACGACGATACATCACCAACATTCCCTTGCGGGGCCCATCACGCAGGAGGCAGACACGACCCGATCGCCGAGAGGCCGCAAACCACGGAACACCCCTGGCCGGGCACCGCAACCCGAAAAGACGGGACTGCCGCGCTGGGGAACCAAGGGCGCGGGGATGGTCCCGTCTTGACCTTGTCCATCTCCATCTCGAACAGCTGCTCCTCACGCACGTGGGATGGCCCCTGGGCCACCGGGTCCGCCACCGGCACCTACTCCCCCTGCTGCCGTCGAAACGGCGAACCGAGGTCCTCGGTCTCTCCACCCACCGCTGCTGAGAGCGGCCCCGGCCGCGCTCTCAAGCTGACACGCCGGAGTGCCAGGCCCCGCCCTCTGGTGCGGTGAAGACCAGGTCCGTCGGCTTCTTCCCCAGGCAGGCCCCCTGGAACAGCCGCACCTGCTCTGTGGTGAGTACAAGGGTCCGGCGTGACTTCTTCGCCTTGGGGGCACCAAGGAAAGTCCCGCCCTCGCCGCGCCACTTCCAGGCGCGCTGCACGCGGAGGGTCGGACGCTTCGACGCGAAGGTGAAGTCCCGGGGCTGCAGTGCCGTCACCTCGCCCCACCGGAGGCCGGTGCTCACCAGGGCATCGACGATGTCGACAGCGTCGACACGCAGGTGCGTCTTGGGGAGGGCGTACTCATCGGGTTCGAGGAACACCTCGTCATCCTCGGTGTCGTTCCCCTTGGGGAGCCGGGTGTGGGCGCAGGGGTTCGAGTCGCGCAGGGCGGGATCGGCGCTCACGGCGGATTGGAAGATGCTGTAGAGCAAACCGTGGAGGTTGGCGATCGTCTTCGGCGCGCAGGGCCGGCGCACTGTACCCGCGGAGTACAGAGGGCCGGGCCTCCCGTTTTGAAGGTCCAGAATCCACTGGCTGACGTGGTCTCGGGGGAGCCTGCTCCCCCGGTCAGAGACAGACAGCTCACCGAACCACGGGATCATGCGGTTATCGATGAACCTGATGTAGTTGGTTCTAGTGTGTTCGGATATGTCCGTCAGTAGCCCCACGTAAGCGTGCGCATAGACCGGAAACTTCTCCGAGTCCGGCATCGGTCCGGCATCGGCGGCTCGCCCGGCTCGACGACCCCCTCCCCTTGACCCACCCCGGCGGCCATTTGACCCACCCCGGCGGCCATCGCTGTCCGTGACCGTTGACCAGATCGCGGAAACGTTTCGCCTGGTCGCCGTCGTCGAAGGTCTCGCGACACCAGGCGCCTGTTCGGGAGCCCCCGGCCCGCCATACGACGGTGCGCCAAGGGTCTCCGGACAGCCGGGAATTGGTCTTGATGTAAGCCGTGGGAGCAAGCGCACGAGACTTCGGTGCGGCGTTCGTGCGGCGGATGCCTCGCCTGTGCCAGCGTGAACCCGGCGCTTACGCAGGTCACGACGTTTCTGCACGAGTGGGGCGGGTGGGACTCGAACCCACGGCCGGCGGATTATGAGTCCGCTGCTCTAACCGGCTGAGCTACCGCCCCATTACGGCGCGTCGCGCACATGTGTGCGCGCCGTCTGCCGCAGCATAGCCGCTCATACGATCTCCTGCTTCGGATGGTCGGCTCCGCCTGCCCTCAAGGACCCCACCTGGGACGCAGCGGTTCCCAAGGGCATGAAAAAGGACCCCGATGGGGTCCATGGGGCCTTCGTTCAGGTTGCTCTCCCGACTGGACTCGAACCAGTAACCTGCCGGTTAACAGCCGGCTGCTCTGCCAATTGAGCTACGGAAGATCGAAGCTCCCCCGACTGGACTCGAACCAGTAACCTGCCGGTTAACAGCCGGCTGCTCTGCCAATTGAGCTACAGGGGATTGCCTCGCTTGCATCGAACGTAGCTCCCTGGGTATTCGCCAGAGGGCGTGCGCTCGCTGCGACACATACATTAGCGCAAGCAGGGGGGTGCTCCGCCAATCGGTAACCCGCCTGCCACGACGCCGCCGCAAGGACCGACTCACAGAGGAAGGGTGGCCCCCATGCGCTACCGGCTCACGTTCGTCGTCGGACTGGCCCTGGGATACGTGTTGGGCACACGTGCCGGGCGCGAGCGCTACGAGCAGTTGAGGAAGACCGCCCGGCAGGTCGCGCAGAACCCGGCGGTGCGCAACACCGCCGAGTCGGCGGCCCAGCAGGGGCGGCAGTTCGCCGGAAAGGCGTACCACGTGGTGAGCGACAAGGTGGGTGACCGGGTCCCCGACTCGGTCTCCGACAGGGTGCGTTCCCTGCGTGAGCGCAACGCGAACGGCACCCGTGGCGAGGACGACTGGGGCACCAGCAACACCTGAAGGAACACTCAGGTCGGCACGCGTGTCCCGAGCCGGCGCGGCAGTACGGCAGAATTTCCGCCATGGGGATAGTCGCCGGGCTGGACAGTTCGCCCGATTTCACACGCATCGTCGTCTGCGACGCGGACAGCGGAGCCGTACTCCGGCAGGGATATGCCCCGCATCCGTTGGACGGCCCGGCGGAGGGCGCCCGCCCCTCGGACGTCGACCCGCAGGCCTGGCTGCTCTCCCTGGGCGAGGCCGCGGGCGGCGGGCTTCTGGAGGGCGTCCAGGCCATCGGTGTGTCCGCGCAGCAGAACGGGCTCGTCCCCGTGGACAACCAGGGCAACACGATCCGCCCGGCGATGGTCGGCGGGGACAAGCGCGCCCAGGTCGCCGCCGCCGACCTGGTCGACGCGCTCGGCGGGCGGGAGGCCTGGGCGCAGGCCGTGGGATGCGTACCGCAGGCGGCGCAGCCCGTGACGAAGCTGCGCTGGCTGGCGCGGACCGAACCCGAGGCGGCCATGCGCACCACCGTGCTGCTCCAGGCGCACGACTGGCTGGTGTGGCAGCTGCTCGGCAGGCCGGCCCGCCGGACCACCGACCGGGGCGGCGCCTCGGGTACCGGTTACTGGTCGGCGGCGACCGGCTCGTACCGGCCCGATCTCGTGGAGCTGGCGCTCGGCCACCAGGCGCTGCTGCCCGACGTGCTCGGACCGTGGGAGACCGCGGGGACGACGCCCGAGGGGCTGCTGATCTCGGCGGGCACGGGCGAGACGATGGCGGCGGCCTTCGGTCTGGGGATCGGGCTCGGGGACGCGGTGGTGTCGCTCGGCGCCTCCGGTTCCGTGATGGCCGTCCACCACGAGGCGCTGGTCGACTCCTCCGGGATGATCACCTCGCTGGCGGACGCGACCGGGATGCACCTGCCGGTCGTCACCACGCTCAATGCCGTACGGGCGTTGCGCGGGGCCGCCGAGCTGCTCGGCGTATCCGACCTGGAGGCCCTGTCGGACCTGGCGATGAAGTCCACTCCGGGGTCGCACGGGCTCGTCATGCTGCCGTACCTGGAGGGTGAGCGGACGCCCAATCTGCCGCACACGGCGGGCACGCTGGCCGGGCTGCGGCGGGAGTCGATGCGGCCCGAGCATCTGGCGCGGGCCGCCTTCGAGGGCATGCTGTGCGGGCTCGCGGACGCGCTGGACGTGTTGCGCAAGCGGGGCGTGGAGGTGCGGCGGATCTTCCTCCTTGGCCAGGCCGCGGAGCTGGGCGCGGTGCAGGCGTGCGCGCCCGCGCTGCTCGGTACGCAGATCGTGGTGCCGCAGCCCGCGGACTACGCGGCGATCGGCGCGGCCCGGCAGGCGGCCTGGGCGCTCGGTGTCCAGCAGGGCACGATCCAGCCGGGTCTGCCGCCTGTCTGGCAGGGCGCGGCGGCGCAGGTCCTGGAGCCGGGCGAGGAGTTGGCGGTGGGGCAGGCGGTGCGGCAGCAGTACGTGTCGGTGCGGGACCAGACCCACCCGGGGGCCTTCCGGCCCTGAGGGTCTGCGGAGTCCTGCGCAGCGCCGCCCTGGGCCCTGCGGGGCCTGCGGAGGCCCGCCCTGAGCCCTGCGGGGCGCACGGAAGCCTGCGCGCGGAGGGCCCGCACGGAAGCACACACGGAGGCCGGAGCGGAGGCCGGAGCGGAAGCCGGTGCGGAGGCCGGAGCGGAGGCCGGAGCGGAGGCCTGTGAAGCGCCGGAAGGCTCCTCGGGGCCCGGGCGGCCTACGACTTCAGGCCGAGGCCCTGTCCGCTCTTGGACCTCTCTTGGGTTAATCAGTTGAGGTAACGCGGGGGGAGTGTTCGACGATAGGGGCCAAGGGCAACGAACCGCCCCGCCGCCGACCCGAGAGACCAGCGTGCTCATAAGACTCCTTCGTACCTATCTCACGCCCTACAAGAAACCCATCGGCCTGCTCGTCCTCCTGCAGTTCCTGCAGACCTGCGCCACGCTCTTCCTGCCCACGCTGAACGCCGACATCATCGACAACGGTGTCGTGAAGGGCGACACGGGATACATCCTGTCCTTCGGCGCCCTGATGATCGGCATCTCGCTGGTGCAGGTCGTCTGCAACATCGGTGCCGTCTACTACGGCGCCCGTACGGCCGCCGCGGTCGGCCGCGACATCCGGGCCGGCGTCTTCGACCGCGTGCAGTCGTTCTCGGCGCGTGAGCTGGGCCACTTCGGGGCGCCGTCCCTGATCACCCGCACGACGAACGACGTGCAACAGGTGCAGATGCTCGCCCTGATGACGTTCACGCTGCTGGTGTCGGCACCGATCATGTGCGTGGGCGGCATCGTGCTGGCCCTCGGTCTGGACGTACCGCTGTCCGGGGTGCTGCTGGCCGTCGTGCCGGTGCTCGGTATCTCGGTCAGTCTCATCGTGCGCCGCCTGCGGCCGCTGTTCCGGACGATGCAGGTACGGCTCGACACGGTGAACCGGGTGCTGCGCGAGCAGATCACCGGCAACCGCGTCATCCGTGCCTTCGTGCGCGACGCGTACGAGGAGGAGCGTTTCCGGAAGGCGAACACCGACCTCACCGAGGTGTCGCTGGGGACCGGGCGGATGCTGGCGCTGATGTTCCCGATCGTCATGACGGTGGTGAACGTCTCGTCGATCGCGGTGGTGTGGTTCGGTGCCCATCGGATCGACAGCGGCGGGATGGAGATCGGCGCGCTGACCGCGTTCCTCGCCTATCTCATGCAGATCGTGATGTCCGTGATGATGGCCACGTTCATGTTCATGATGGTGCCGCGCGCCGAGGTGTGCGCCGAGCGCATCCAGGAGGTTCTGGACACCTCCAGCAGTGTGGTCCCGCCGAAGGCTCCCGTCCTGGAGCTGCGGCGGCACGGTCATCTGGAGCTGCGCGGGGCGGGGTTCCGCTATCCGGGAGCCGAGGAGCCGGTGCTGAAGGCCGTCGACCTGGTGGCGCTGCCCGGCGAGACCACCGCCGTGATCGGTTCGACCGGCAGCGGCAAGTCGACCCTCCTGGGGCTGGTCCCCCGGCTGTTCGACGTCACCGACGGCCAGGCGCTGGTGGACGGCGTCGACGTACGCACGGTCGAGCCGCGGCTGCTCGCGCGCACGGTGGGCCTCGTACCGCAGAAGCCGTATCTGTTCGCGGGCACGGTGGCCTCCAACCTGCGGTACGGGAATCCGGACGCGACGGACGAGGAGCTGTGGCACGCGCTGGAGGTGGCGCAGGCCAAGGGGTTCGTCGAGGGTCTTGAGAACGGTCTGGACGCCCCGATCGCGCAGGGCGGGACGAACGTGTCGGGTGGTCAGCGGCAGCGGCTCGCCATCGCCCGGACCCTCGTACAGCGTCCCGAGATCTATCTCTTCGACGACTCGTTCTCCGCGCTCGACTACGCGACGGACGCGGCGCTGCGTACGGCGCTCGCGCGGGAGACCGCCGACGCGACCGTCGTGATCGTCGCCCAGCGGGTGTCGACCATCCGGGACGCCGACCGGATCGTGGTCCTCGACGAGGGCCGGGTCGTCGGGACCGGCCGCCATCACGAGCTGATGGCGGACAACGAGACCTACCGGGAGATCGTTCTCTCCCAGCTGACCGAAGCGGAGGCAGCCTGATGGCCGGGCCCATGGGGCGGATGATGGCCGGGTCCGGTCCCGACCAGCACTCGATGGATTTCAAGGGATCCGGGAAACGGCTGCTCACGCAGTTCAAGCCGGAACGCGCCACGCTCTACGTGATGCTCGCCGCCGTGGTGTGCAGCGTCGGCCTCTCGGTCGCGGGGCCGAAGATCCTGGGGCAGGCCACCGACCTGGTCTTCGCCGGGATCATCGGGCGGGACATGCCCGCCGGGCAGAGCAAGGCCGAGGTCCTCGCGGCGATGCGGGAGCGCGGCGACGGCGGCATGGCCGACATGCTCTCCGGTACGGACTTCACGCCGGGCGAGGGCATCGACTTCGGCGCGGTCGGCGAGGTGCTGGGACTCGCGCTCGTGGCGTTCCTGGTGGCCGGACTGCTGATGGCCGTGGCGACGCGGCTGGTGAACCGGGCCGTCAACAAGACGATGTACAAGATGCGCGAGGACGTGCAGACGAAGCTGTCGCGGCTGCCGCTCTCGTACTTCGACAAGCGGCAGCGCGGTGAGGTGCTCAGCCGCGCCACGAACGACATCGACAACATCGGGCAGACCCTGCAGCAGTCGATGGGCCAGCTCGTCAACTCGCTGCTGACCATCGTCGGTGTGCTGGCGATGATGTTCTGGGTGTCGTGGCTGCTCGCGCTCGTCGCGCTGATCACCGTGCCGTTGTCGTTCGTCGTCGCGACCCGGGTCGGCAAGCGGTCACAGCCACACTTCGTGCAGCAGTGGCGTACCACCGGCAAGCTCAACGCGCACATCGAGGAGATGTACACCGGGCACAACCTGGTGAAGGTCTTCGGACGGCAGGACGAGTCGGCGGCGCAGTTCGCCGAGGAGAACGACAAGCTGTACGAGGCCGGTTTCCGGGCGCAGTTCAACAGCGGGGTCATGCAGCCGCTGATGATGTTCGTGTCGAACCTGAACTACGTGCTGGTGGCGGTCGTCGGTGGTCTGCGGGTCGCGTCCGGCTCGCTGTCGATCGGCGATGTGCAGGCCTTCATCCAGTACTCCCGGCAGTTCTCCATGCCGCTCACCCAGGTCGCCTCCATGGCGAACCTCGTGCAGTCCGGGGTCGCGTCGTCAGAGCGGATCTTCGAGCTGATGGACGCGGAGGAGCAGGAGGCGGACCCGGTGACGGGGGCGCGTCCCGAGGAGCTGCGGGGCCGGGTGGCGCTTGAGGGGGTCTCCTTCCGGTACGACCCGGAGAAGCCGCTCATCGAGGACCTGTCGCTGGCGGTGGAGCCCGGGCACACGGTGGCGATCGTGGGACCGACGGGAGCCGGCAAGACGACGCTGGTGAACCTGCTGATGCGGTTCTACGAGACGACGGGCGGGCGGATCACCCTCGACGGGGTCGACGTCGCCACGATGTCCCGGGACGAACTGCGGACCGGTATCGGCATGGTGCTGCAGGACACCTGGCTGTTCGGGGGAACGATCGCGGAGAACATCGCGTACGGGGCCTCCCGGGAGGTCACCCGTGGGGAGATCGAGGAGGCGGCCCGGGCCGCGCACGCCGACCGGTTCGTCCGGACGCTGCCCGACGGGTACGACACCGTCATCGACGACGAGGGGTCCGGGGTCAGCGCGGGTGAGAAGCAGCTCATCACGATCGCTCGGGCGTTCCTGTCCGATCCGGTGATCCTCGTCCTCGACGAGGCGACGAGTTCCGTGGACACGCGTACCGAGGTGCTCATCCAGAAGGCGATGGCGAAGCTCGCGCACGGGCGGACGTCGTTCGTCATCGCGCACCGGCTGTCGACGATCCGGGATGCCGACACGATTCTGGTGATGGAGAACGGCGCGATCGTGGAGCAGGGGGCGCACACGGAGCTGTTGGCGGCGGGTGGGGCGTACGCGCGCCTGTACCAGGCCCAGTTCGCCCAGGCGGTGGTGGAGGTCGACTGAGGGGGCTTTCTCCGCCCCCGCCGCCCCTACCCGTCCCGTCGCTTCTGGGGGCTGCGCCCCCAGACCCCCGGACGGGCTGGTCTTTCAGCCCCTCCGGCGTTTGAGGAGCGGGGGTTCGGGGGCGGAGCCCCCGAGACGGGACGGGACGGGAAGGGGCGGCGGGGGCGAGAAAGGTCAGTCCAGGTAACCCCGTAGCTGGTCCGCGAACGCGTGGTCGCGGAGTTTGTTGAGGGTCTTGGACTCGATCTGGCGAATGCGCTCACGCGTGACGCCGAAGATCCGCCCGATCTCCTCCAGCGTGCGGGGGCGGCCGTCGGCCAGGCCGTAGCGGAGCTGCACCACCTTGCGTTCACGCTCACCGAGCGTGGAGAGCACCGCCTCCAGGTGTTCCCGCAGGAGCAGGAAGGCGGCCGACTCCACCGGACTCGTCGCGTCCCCGTCCTCGATCAGGTCACCGAGGGCCACGTCGTCCTCCTCCCCCACCGGGGCATGGAGGGACACCGGCTCCTGTGCCAGCCGCAGAACCTCGCTGACCCGCTCGCCGGTCAGGTCGAGGTGCGCGGCGACCTCCTCGGGCGTCGGCTCGTACCCCCGCTCCTGCAGCATGCGCCGCTGCACACGGACGACCCGGTTGATCAGCTCGACCACGTGGACGGGAACCCGGATCGTGCGGGCCTGGTCGGCGAGGGCCCGGGACATGGCCTGGCGGATCCACCAGGTCGCGTAGGTCGAGAACTTGTACCCACGGGCGTAGTCGAACTTCTCGACCGCCCTGATCAGCCCCAGGTTCCCTTCCTGGACCAGATCGAGCATGGTCAGCCCGCGCCCCACGTACCGCTTGGCCACGGAGACGACCAGGCGCAGGTTGGCCTCGATGAGGCGGCGTTTGGCCATCCGGCCCATGACCACCAACTTGTCGAGGTCCAGGGCGAGTTGACTGTCGAGGTCTGAGGCCAGCCGGAGCTTCTCCTCGGCGAAGAGGCCCGCCTCGACCCGCCGGGCGAGATCCACCTCCTCCGCCGCGGTGAGGAGCGGGATCCGGCCGATCTCCCGCAGGTACTGGCGGAACAGGTCGGACGAGGGCCCGCCGGTGTCCGCGCGCCCGCGGGGCGGTTCCACCGGCTCCAGTGCCTCCGTCTCGCTCTCCACGAGGACGGCGGTGGGCGGCTCCGGCGCGTTCGGCGGCTCCGCCGTGGTCTCGGGCGAGGCGGTTTCCGGATGGTGCGCGGCACGGTTCTGCGGCGGTACGGCCTCAAGGACGTCGGCATCCGGGTCCGTCTTCGCGGTGTTCGCGGTGTTCGCGGTGTGCGTGGTGTGCGTGATGTTCGTGGCGTTGTCGGTCTGCGTCAGGGTCTGGGTCTGCACGGGGGCGACCTCCAGGAATGTCGCTGCTGAGGCGTGCGGCAGCGGGACGGGGACGACGGCCTTGCCGCTGTCCGTCCCGAACACGTTGAGCGGAACCGCGGGGACTTCGGACCCGTCGCGTTCGGGTCGGCCGCGCTCCGAGGACTCAGGCACCGGAACCCAGTGTGGAGTACGACGCATCCTCGCCACGAGGGGCGTGCGGTGACTTTTTGAGTCCAGTCCGTGACTGCTTGGTTACCCTCGCGGAAAGCTGGTGTGCTCGTCCGTCCCCTGATCTGGCACGTTCCCCCGAGTGTCCGGTTCTCGATGCGGAACGCAGCCGACGGTCCGCTGCGACAGCGCCGCCGCACCGGAACGGCCGCCACGCCGGGCGACCGGGACCGGTCTCGCGCCGGGCGCGTCTAGCGCCGGTCCACGGCCGGAGGCCTCGCAGCCGACAGTCACGTCGACGGGTTCCCGGGGGCGGACGTCGTACACCGGAAAACCCGGGTGGGTGCGAGAAGAGCCGGGTGGGCGCGAAGGCCGCGGGGGAGGTGGCCTGGCGGCGTGCCGCCATCGGCCCTCCGGCCCGCTCAGAGCGCGGAAGCGCCCTTCTCGCGCAGGGCCTGGTCGTACTGCTGGAGCACCCACAACTCGTTCTGCACGGCGGCCAGCCGGGCCGGGTCCCCCTGCGCGCTGGCGCGCGCGAGTGCGCCCTGGACGTCACGTACCCGGCGCTCGACGGCGCGGCGGCGGACGGTCACCAGTTGCTCGCCCGCGTAGGCCTCGTCGACGGTCTTGCGCATGATGGCCTCGACGGCGAGCTCCGTGACCATGGCGCGAATCACGTCGTCCGCGGCGGCCTCGCGGACCTGGACCAGGTACTGCTGCGGGTCCTGGACGCCGTACTCCGCGCCGCCCGCCTCGATGATCGTCTCGCGGACGGCCGCGTACGGCGGGGCGGTGAACTCGTCCACCCCGTACGCGTCGAAGGCCGGGGCGACCAGGTCGGGGCGCTGGAGGGCGAGTTTGAGCAGCTCGCGCTCGGTGGCGAACACCGGGTTGCGCAGGGTCAGGGCCGGGCCCGAAGGGGGCCTGGGGCCGGGGCCGTTGCTGTCGTACTGCTGCGGGGGGCGGCCGCCGCTCGCCGGCGCGGGGCCCTTGCCGCCGCGGTCGCGGGCCCAGCGCGCCAGCTGGGCGACCCGCTTGACGACGAACTGGGTGTCGAGGATGCCGAGCATGCCCGCGAGCTGGACGGCGACCTCGTGCTGGGCGCCGCTGTTCTTGATGCGGGCCACGATGGGCGCGGACTCGTCGAGCGCGGCGGCGCGGCCGGCGGGGGTCTCCAGGTCGTAGCGGGCGACGATCTGGCGCAGGGCGAACTCGAAGAGCGGGGTGCGGGGCTCGACCAGGTCGGCGACCGCCGCGTCGCCCTTGGCGAGGCGCAGGTCGCAGGGGTCCATGCCGTCGGGGGCGATCGCGATGTACGTCTCGGCGGCGAACTTCTGGTCGTCCTCGAAGGCGCGCAGGGCGGCCTTCTGGCCGGCCGAGTCGCCGTCGAACGTGAAGATCACCCGCGCCGAGCCGTTGTCCATCAGGAGCCGTCGCAGGATCTTGATGTGGTCGTTGCCGAAGGCCGTGCCGCAGGTCGCGATGGCGGTGGTGATACCGGCGAGGTGGCAGGCCATGACGTCGGTGTAGCCCTCGACCACGACGGCCCGGCTGCTCTTGGCGATGTCCCTCTTGGCGAGGTCGATGCCGTAGAGGACCTGGGACTTGCGGTAGATCGGCGTGTCGGGCGTGTTCAGATACTTCGGCCCGTTGTCCGACTCGTACAGCTTGCGGGCGCCGAAGCCGACGACCTCGCCGCCGATGTCGCGGATCGGCCACATCAGGCGGCCGCGGAAGCGGTCGATGGGGCCGCGGCGGCCCTCCTGGGCGAGCCCGGAGAGGAGCAGTTCCTTGTCGGTGAAGCCCTTGCCGCGCAGGTAGCGGACGAGGTGGTCCCAGCCCTGGGGGCTGTAGCCGACCCCGAAGTGCGTGGCGGCCGACTGGTCGAAGCCTCGCTCGGCGAGGAACTTGCGGCCCGCGTCGGCCTCGGAGCTGGTGTCGAGCTGCTCGATGTAGAACTTGGCGGCGGCCTGGTGGGCCTCGACCAGGCGGATGCGTTCGCCGCGCTGGTGGGAGGGGTTGTAGCCGCCCTCTTCGTAACGAAGGGTGATGCCCGCCTGCCCGGCGAGGCGCTCGACCGACTCCGAGAAGGAGAGGTGGTCGACCTTCATCACGAACGTGATGGTGTCGCCGCCCTCCTGGCAGCCGAAGCAGTGGAAGAGCCCCTTGCTCGGGCTGACCTGGAAGGAGGGCGACTTCTCGTCATGGAAGGGGCAGAGACCCTTGAGGTTTCCGCCGCCCGCGTTGCGCAGCTGGAGGTACTCGGACACCACGGCGTCGATCGGGACCGCGTCCCGAACAGCCTTCACGTCCTCGTCGTTGATCCTTCCAGCCACGCGCCGAGTCTACGGGGAGGGTGTGACAGTCGAGTCCCTCCGTCGGTCAGTGGAGTGCTTCGTCGGTCATGGGACCAGGCTGTCCAGCGGAACGTGCGGGTCCGCGAGCGCCTCGGTGTCCAGCCGGGCCCCCGACCTGATCAGTTGTTGGATCGGTTCTGTGACGTCCCACACATTCACGTTCATCCCGGCCAGCACGCGACCCTCGTTCACCCAGAAGGCGATGAACTCGCGCTTGGCGGCATCCCCCCGGATCACCACTTGGTCGTACGTCCCCGGGGGCGCCCAGCCCGAGTACTCAAGCCCTACGTCGTACTGGTCGGAGAAGAAATAGGGCACCCTGTCGTACGTCGTTTCGCGGCCCAGCATCGCGCGGGCCGCCGCCGGGCCGCCGTTCAGCGCGTTCGCCCAGTGCTCCACGCGCAGCCTGGTGCCGAACAGGGTGTGGTGGAAGGCGGCCACGTCACCGGCCGCGTAGATGTCGGGATCCGAGGTGCGCAGTCGCTCGTCCACCGCGATACCGCCGCCGTGTGCCCGGTCGGCGATCTCCAGGCCCGCCGCCTCGGCGAGGCCGGTGCGCGGGGCGGCGCCGATCGCGGCCAGGACGTCGTGCGCGGGGTGTTCCTCGCCGTCGTCGGTGCGGGCCGCCAGGACCATGCCGTCCTGGCCGGTGATCTCGGTGAGGCGGGCGCCGAAGTGGAAACGGACGCCGTGCTCGCGGTGCAGTTCGGCGAAGAGCTCACCGAGTTCCGGGCCGAGGACCCCGTGCAGCGGGGTCGGCTCGGGTTCGACGACGGTGACCTCGGCTCCGTACTCACGGGCTGCCGCGGCGATCTCCAGACCGATCCAGCCGGCGCCCGCGATGACCAGGTGGCCGTTGTCCCGGCCGAGGGCGGCCAGTACGTGCTTGAGGCGCTCCGAGTGGGCGAGGCGCCGCAGATGGTGGACTCCGGCGAGGTCCGTGCCCGGGATGTCCAGGCGGCGCGGCTCGGCGCCGGTCACCAGCAGCAGCTTG
The DNA here is from genome assembly GCF_040651415.1 of Streptomyces sp. NPDC048484. Taxonomy (NCBI): domain Bacteria; kingdom Bacillati; phylum Actinomycetota; class Actinomycetes; order Kitasatosporales; family Streptomycetaceae; genus Streptomyces; species Streptomyces sp. NPDC048484. The sequence goes on along the minus strand of NZ_JBEZJY010000015.1, from coordinate 82,157 downwards.
TCGTAGTGGACGAGTGTGCCGTCGTCACCGAAGCGGACGGTCCTGGCGGTCCGGTCGATCGCGTCGACGGTCTGGCCGAGGTGCAGCTCGATGTCGTTGGCCGCGTACCAGGCGGGCTCGTGGACGAAGACGCTGTCGCGCTCGTCCTTGCCGAGCAGATAGCCCTTGGACAGCGGAGGACGCTCGTACGGGTGGTCCCGTTCGTCACAGATCAGTATGACGCGGCCGGTGAAGCCCTCCGCCCGGAGCGCCTCGGCCGCCTTGGCTCCGGCCAGGCCTCCCCCGACGATGACGAATGTCTGATCTGCGTCGACCACGTGATGCCTCCTCGTACGGATGTCGCCACATGCGAGCGTCCCGCACACAGCGTGATGGGGGAAGAGGGAGTGGCCCGATCAGGCCACTCAGGGTCACGCTGACACCGTGGGACGTCACACCTGCACCCTGAGCCTCGCATGCAGGGAGCGCGCGGCGGCGTCCGTGAGCGAGGCGATCTGGTCGACGATCACCCTCTTGCGGGCACGGTCGTCGGACGACTGGTCGAACAAGGCTCGAAACTGCGGGTCGAGACCTTCCGGCGCCCGCGCGGTGAGCGCCTCGGCCAGCTCTGCGACGACGATCCGCTGATCGGCGCGGAGCAGCTCCTGCTCGGCGCGCTGCATCACGTACCGGTCGGCGACCGCCTTGAGCACCGCGCACTCCAGACGCGCCGCGCGCGGGACGACCAGCTCGGCGGCGTAGCGCGTGAGGCGCCCCGCCCCGTACGTCGCACGGGTGGCGGCCTCCGCGGCGAGGCAGAACCGGCCGATGAGCTGGCTGGTGGCGTCCTTCAGCCGGGCCTGGGCGACGGCCGAGCCGTCGTAGCCGTGCGGCCACCACTCCTGGCCCAGGAGCCGGTCGAGGGCCGCCGACAGCTCGGCGGGGTCGGTGTCCGCGTCGACGTACCGCCCGACGGCGACCTGGAAGATCTCCTGCCGCTCGGGCTCCGCGTGCAGGCAGTTGGGGTCGATGTGCCCCGCGTGCAGGCCGTCCTCGACGTCGTGCACCGAATACGCCACGTCGTCGGCCCAGTCCATGACCTGGGCCTCGAAGGTGGTGCGGGCGCCGGGGGCGCCGTTGCGGATCCAGTCGAAGACAGGGCGGTCGTCCTCGTAGACCCCGAACTTCGGGGACTGCGGGTCGGTGGGGTGGGCGCCGCGCGGCCAGGGGTACTTCGTGGCGGCGTCGAGGGTGGCACGGGTGAGGTTGAGGCCGACACTGACGAGGTCGTCCCCGTCCGCGATGGCGGCCGAATGTACGGCAGCGCCCCGCACGAAGCGCTTGGGCTCGATGCGGGTGAGCAGTCTGAGCGACTGGGCGTTGCCCTCGAAGCCGCCGCAGTCCTCGGCGAACTCGTTCAACGCCTGTTCTCCGTTGTGCCCGAAGGGCGGGTGGCCCAGGTCGTGGGAGAGGCAGGCCGCCTCGACGAGGTCGGGGTCGCAGCCGAGGGCGGCGCCCAGCTCACGGCCGACCTGGGCGCACTCCAGGGAGTGTGTCAGCCGGGTGCGGGGACTCGCGTCCCAGACCAGGCTGCGAGTGCCGGGGGTGACGACCTGCGTCTTGCCCGCGAGGCGGCGCAGGGCCGAGGAGTGCAGTACGCGGGCGCGGTCCCGCTGGAAGGCGGTGCGGCCGGGCCGTTTGTCCGGCTCGGTGGCCCAACGGGCCACTGCCGTGGGGTCGTAGGCGGGGGGTGGGGCCTGGTGCGCGTATGTCTGTTGGGGTGGGGTGGTTTCGGTGCTGGTGCCTTCCATGTCTTGACAGTAAGCGCAGGCAGTGACAAATGGGTGGCAGCCCGGCGCCCGAGGGCCCGAGCGCTCGAAGCGCCCGAGCGCCCGCCGGGTACGGGCCGTCGGCGGGTGCGGACGTCTGTGCCCTAGCCGGCCGCGGCCAACGTGGGTCGCGTCACCGCCTGGGTTGCCGATGCCTGGTCGTAGCGGTGCAGGACCAGGCGGGCCATTGACGGGTGGGCGCCCAGGGGGGCCGCGGCGATCCAGGGGGCGGCTGCCGCGCACTCGGCCGAGAAGCGGCCCGGTGCCGTGAAGTACGAGGCGACGGCGATCCGGTGGCGTCCCCTGGCGGCGAGCGCGCGCACGGCGTGCGCGACCGTGGGCGCGGCGGCGGAGGCGTAGGCGGGCACGACGGGCACGCCGAGGCGTTCGGCGAGCAGCTCGGCGGTGCGGCGGGTGTCGGCGGCGGCGTCGGGGTCGCGCGATCCGGCCGCGGCGAGCACGACTCCGCTCGCCCGGCGCTCAGCGTCGCCGGAGCCGAAGCCGGAGCCGCCGAGGTGGCCGACACCGCTGAGGCCACCGGGGCCGCTGGGCCGCGTGTGCCAGCCAGCCTCGACGAGCCGCTCGTACAGCGTCTCGACGAGCAGCGGGTGCGGGCCCAGCGGCGCGGCGATCCGGATACGCGCCGACGAGGCTGCCGCGGCCTCGGGGATGTCCTGCTTGACGTGGTAGCCGCGGCTCAGCAGCAGCGGTACGAGGACCGCGTCACCGGTACCGAGGCCGGCGAGCGTGTCGGGCAGGAGGGGTTCGTTCAGCTCGATGTGCCCGAGGTGCACGGGCAGACCGGGGCGCAGCTCGCGGATCCGGTCCATGAGGGTCCGGATGGTACTCAGGGCCCGCGGGTCGCGGCTGCCGTGGCCCACGAGGACGAGCGCGGGCGGCGCGGGGCGCCGGGTGCCGTCGAGGGACACGAGGCCGAGCTGACTGCCGAGCTGACTGCTGATCCGGTTCATGAGTTGCGCCGTACTGTCGAGGTGGCCGCCAGGGAACGGCCGGCCACCGGGGCGGATCCTGATCCTGGACTCGTCGCGAGGAGGGTTCGACGCCGTCATGCACCAAGGGTGCCGGAACGAGGTTGCTACCCCGTTGCGCGGGAATGACGGGTGTTTTCCGGGGGTTCACAGTGGGGCACAGGGGGCCTGTGAGGTGGCGTGACCTGCGGTTACGTCACTCCGAGTGAAGCTGGTCACGGTGCGTGGGGCGAACCGGATCGCCGTGCACGGCGTCCTCCAGGGTCAAGGCCACCCGGGGAGGGACCCGTCCAATGCGTCGTCCGAGACTGCCGAAGCTGCCGCGCACCCGTGCCGGACAGCGCCGGGCCGTGCAGGCGGTGATGGCCGGGTGCGTGCTCGCCCTGCTCCCGGCGACGTGGATGTACACGGTCGCGGACGACCGGCTGCGGACGGCGGCGGACGTGCCGCGTACCGAGGTCGCGGTCGTGTTCGGGGCGGGCCTGTGGCAGGGCGAGCCGTCGCCGTATCTCGCGCACCGGCTGGACGCGGCGGCCGGGCTGTACCGGTCCGGCCGTATCCAGGTGGTCCTGGTCACCGGCGACAACAGCCGCGAGGACTACGACGAGCCGGACGCCATGCGCACCTACCTCACGAAGCGGGGCGTGCCCGACACGCGGATCGTCAGCGACTACGCCGGCTTCGACACCTGGGACTCCTGCGTTCGGGCCAAGAAGATCTTCGGCGTGGACAGGGCCGTACTGATCAGCCAGGGCTTCCACATCCGGCGGGCAGTCGCGCTGTGCCAGGAGGCGGGCGTCGAGTCGTACGGGGTCGGGGTGGACGCCGTGCACGACGTGACCTGGTACTACGGCGGAGCGCGCGAGATGGTCGCGGCGGGCAAGGCGCTCCTGGACGCGGTCTTCGAGCCGGACCCCATGTTCCTGGGCCCCCAGGAACCGGGCGTGAAACGGGCGTTGGCGGCCGATGACCGATAGTCGACAGTCGATAGCCGACGAGACGGACATCACACCGGTCGCCGGGTTTGACGGGGGCCGCTCACCCTGCCGCGTGAAAGCGGTTGCGCAGCGTTCTGTAGTCAACTGACTACGGATAGTGTCGTTTTCGGTGGCCCGGATCCGAACCGGGCCCAGCGAAAGGACGCATGATGACTGGTCTGCGTACCGTTCTCGTCGCCGCCATGGCGGCCGCGCTGCTCTCGGTTCCGGGTGCCGTGACGACCGCCTCGGCGGACGCCCGGGTGTCGGCGAAGGAGCCGGGGTGCGCCAAGCTCGGCGTCTACAGCGAGGAGTCGGCCGACATCCACAACGTGTGCGGCTACACGATCTCCGCCAGTGTCGAAGTCGACGGATGGGACCCCGGTTGCATCCAGATCGAGCCCGGCGAAGTCGGACACATCGGCCTGGACGCGGGCGACGAGCCGTACTACGCGTACGAGTGCTGAGTGCACCAGGTGCACGTGCTCGGCAGGTGCGCGCGCTCGGCCGACCGCGCGTACGCGGCTGACTGGACACGGCCCCTGAGCGGGCCCGGGGGCCCCGGCGGGGGCGGGGGCACTGGCGGGGGCGGGGGCACTGGCGGGGGCGGGGGCACTGGCGGGGGCCGCCGCGCTCTCCGCCGCCGTCTCCGTCACCCTCCCTGCCGCCTCGCCTTCTCCGCCGCTTTCTCCGCCCCCTCTCCACCGCCCGTCTCCACCGCCCCTCACGGCCGTCCGGTTCGGGCGGGGAGGTCCCCGTGCCTGCCGCGTAACGGGACGCGTCCTGCCGCGTAACACGTGCGACGCACGCTGAGCTGTATGCAGACCACCGTGACGCCCACCCACTGCCCGTACTGCGCGCTGCAGTGCGGCATGAACCTGACGCCCGTGCCGTCCGGCGGCGGCAGTGTGGTCGAGGTGACGGAGCGCGCCGACTTCCCGGTGAACCGGGGCGCCCTGTGCGGCAAGGGCCGCACGGCTCCCGCGCTGCTCTCGTCAGCGGCGCGGCTGACCTCGCCCCTGATCCGGAAGGCGGGGGTGCTGGAGCCGGCCGGCTGGGACGAGGCGCTCGACCGGATCGCCGAGGGGCTGTCCCGGACGCGTACCGAACACGGCCCGGACGCGATCGGGGTGTTCGGCGGCGGCGGGCTGACCAACGAAAAGGCGTACACGCTCGGCAAGTTCGCCCGGGTCGCGCTCGGCACCTCGCAGATCGACTACAACGGACGCTTCTGCATGTCGTCCGCGGCGGCCGGCGGCATCAAGGCCTTCGGCCTGGACCGGGGGCTGCCCTTCCCGCTGGAGGACATCCCGAGGACGGGGTGTGTGATCCTCGTCGGCTCCAACCTCGCCGAGACCATGCCGCCGGCGCTCCGCTATCTCACGGAACTGCGCGAGAACGGCGGCACGTTGATCGTCATCGACCCGCGCCGCACACGCACCGCCGAACAGGCGGACCTCCATCTGGCGCCGCGCCCCGGTACGGATCTGGCCCTGGCCCTCGGACTGTTGCACCTGGTGGTGGCAGAGGGGCGTACGGACGAGGCGTACATCCAGGAGCGCACGAGCGGCTGGGAGGAGGCGCGGGCCGCGGCGATGGCGCACTGGCCGGAGTACGTGGAGCGGATCACCGGGGTGTCCGTACCCCAACTCCGCGAGACCGTACGGATGTTCTGCGAGCCGGAGTCCGCGATGGTGCTCACCGCGCGCGGGCCCGAGCAGCACTCCAAGGGCACGGACACGGTCGGCGCGTGGATCAACCTCTGCCTGGCGACCGGGCGTCCGGGACGGCCCTTCTCCGGGTACGGCTGCCTCACCGGGCAGGGCAACGGGCAGGGCGGACGCGAACACGGCCAGAAGGCCGACCAGTTGCCCGGCTACCGCAAGCTCGACGACCCGGCCGCCCGGCGGCACGTCGCCGAGGTCTGGGGCGTCGACCCCGACTCGCTGCCGGGGCCCGGCCGGAGCGCGTACGAACTGCTCGACGCCATGGGTACGGACATCCGCTCGCTGCTGCTGATGGCCTCGAATCCGGTGGTGTCCGCGCCCCGGGCCGCCCACATCGAGGAACGGCTGCGCTCCCTCGACTTCCTGGCCGTCGCCGACGTGGTGCTGTCCGAGACGGCGGAGCTCGCGGACGTCGTCCTCCCTGTCACCCAGTGGGCCGAGGAGACGGGCACCATGACCAACCTGGAGGGCCGTGTCCTGCTGCGCAAGCAGGCGATCACGCCTCCGGACGGCATCCGCAGCGATCTGTACGTGATGCATGAACTGGCCGCCCGCCTGGGCGTGGAGAAGGGTTTCCCCACGGACCCGGAGGAGGTCTTCGAGGAACTGCGCCGGGCGAGCGCGGGCGGGCCCGCCGACTACTCGGGCATCACGTATCGCCGTCTGGCGGAGGAGAACGGGGTGTTCTGGCCGTGCCCGCTGGAGCCCGCGCCGGAGCCGGAGCCGGAGCCCGCGCTTGAGCCGAAGCCGGAGCCGGGCGGCTCCGCCGGTGCGGAAGCGACCGCAGGACCCGCCCTCGCCCTCGCTCCCGCCGGAGTGCACCCCGGCACGCCCCGCCTCTTCCTCGACCGGTTCGCCACCCCCGACGGCCGTGCCCGCTTCGTCGCCGTGAGCCACCGGCCGCTGGCGGAGGAGCCCGACGACGAGTACCCGATGCTGCTGACCACCGGCCGGGTCGTCTCCCAGTACCAGTCGGGCGCCCAGACCCGCCGCGTCGACGAACTGAACGCCGCCGCGCCCGGCGCCTTCGTGGAGCTGCACCCCAGGCTGGCCGAGCGGCTGGGTGCCACCGAGGGAGAACCGCTGGCCATCGTGTCCCGGCGGGGCCGGGCGGTCGCGCCCGCGCGGATCACCACCACGATCCGGCCCGACACCGTGTTCATGCCGTTCCACTGGCCGGGCGAGGGACGCGCCAACACGCTGACCAATCCGGCCCTCGACCCGACCTCGCGGATGCCGGAGTTCAAGGCTTGTGCGGTTCGTGTGGAGCGCGTGGACCGCGTGGAGCGGTCGGGCTGACGCGGAGGGGACTCTGCGAGTCGTCGGGGGCTGGTCTGCGGCTGGACCGGCTAGCCCGGGGTTTGTCCGCGGCTGGACCGGGGGCTGGTCCGGGACGTGCCCGGACCTTTGCAGAAACGATTCTCACCCCTCACACATCCCCACACGTCCCCCAGTGATCAGCTATGGACATGACACCGCTCGGCCGCCTAGAACTGAGCGGACACATGCGCATCCCCCCACCCTCCACTCCCCCCACCACGCGTTTTCGCGTGCCTTATCGAGGAGTTCGATGCGTTCGATGAGTCGGACACGGCACCTCCGAGGCTCACGCCTCGCCACCGTCGGCATATCCGCGGCGGCAACCACCTTGCTGGCGGGCGCGCTGTCCCCCGCCGGCGCGGATGCGGCCGACGGGCCGACCCGCGACACCGTGCTCGGCAACGCGGCGGCGGTACTCGCCGACCAGGCCGCAAGCCTGGGCCTCACCTCCGCCCAGGACACGAAGGCCCGCGACGTGGTCGTCGACGCGGACGGCACCCAGCACGTGCGGTACGACCGGACATACCGTCAGCTCCCGGTGCTAGGCGGCGACTTCGTAGTCCACCTCACGTCCTCCGGTGACTATCGCAGCGCCGAGCGGGCCACCACGCGGCCGCTCTCCCTCACGAGCGTCGAGCCGTCGGTGTCGGGCCCGAAGGCCGCCGACCTCGCCGCCGCGGCCCTGCGCCTCGCGAACGTCGGCGAGACGCTCCGCGGGATAACCGCCAAGCCGCAGCTGGTCGTCGACGCCCTGCACGGAGAGCCCAGGCTGGCCTGGCGCACCGAGGCCGCCGGCAAGGACTCGCTCGGCAATCCGATGGCCCGTGTCGTCCTCACGGACGCCCGCACCGGCAAGCAGATCGACGCCTGGGACAGCATCGAGACGGCGACCGGGGACGGCCGCTCCCTCTACAGCGGAACGGTCCCGCTGGAGACGACGAAGTCCGGTTCGACGTACCAACTGACCGACCCCACCAGGGGAAACACGTACACGGGCGACACGCGGAACAAGACCGACTCCTGCATCCTGGTCCTCTGCTACACACGTGCCGCCGCGCCCGTCCTCACAGATGCCGACAACCACTGGGGAACCGGGTCCAATACGAACCGCGCCTCGGCCGCGGTCGACGCGCAGTACGGCACCGACACCACCTGGGACTACTACAAGGACACCCACGGCCGCACCGGTATAGCGGGCGACGGCAAGGGCTCGTACAACCGCGTGCACTACGGAAGCGCCTACAACAACGCCTTCTGGGACGACGACTGCTTCTGCATGACGTACGGCGACGGTGACGGGACGACCTTCGGGCCGCTGGTGTCCCTGGACGTGAGCGGCCACGAGATGTCCCACGGCGTGACCTCGAAGACGGCGGCCCTCACGTATTCGGGCGAGCCCGGCGGCCTCAACGAGGCGACCTCCGACATCTTCGGGACCCTGGTGGAGTTCTACGCCGACAACCCCTCGGACCCCGGGGACTGGCGGATCGGCGAGAAGGTCGTGAAGTCCGGCTTCGGCCGCGCCGCGCTCCGCTACATGGACCAGCCCTCCAAGGACGGCAACTCCGCGGACTGCTGGACCTCCAAGGTCGGCGACCTCGACGTCCACTACTCCTCGGGCGTCGCCAACCACTTCGCATACCTCCTCGCCGAGGGCAGTGGCCCCAAGACCATCGGAGGCGTCGCCCACAACGGCACGACCTGCGACGGCGCGAAGGTGACGGGCATCGGCAAGGCCAAGCTGGGCGCGATCTGGTACCGGGCGCTGACGGTCTACATGACGTCATCGACGAAGTACGCGGGCGCACGCACCGCCACGCTGAACGCGGCGAAGGACCTGTACGGCGCCGACAGCGCGGAGTACACGGCGGTGGACGCGGCCTGGTCGGCTGTGTCCGTGAAGTGAGTGAGTCCGTGAACTGACCTGGGCTCGTGGGCGGGGGCGGGGGCGTTGCCCCCGCCCCCGCCCGGCACGTGATGCGTCAGCTCAAGCGACGCCCCGCCGCTCGGCCTCGTCCGCCGCCAGCCGTGTCAGGAGCGCGTCGGCCTCCGGGGCGGGCACGGCTTCCAGCATCCAGTGCCGCATGACGGCGTGGATATCGTCCAACCCAGCCTCATCGACGGCCCGGTCGAACTCCTCACGTCGCCCCTCAGGAAGCGCGGCACGGATGTCGGGGATGCTGTTGGGGACCTCGACCTCCACGCCGCCGACGGCCTTCTGGCGTACGACATCCAGCTCGCACCACACCGACTTGCCGACGGTCAGCCCGCATACGCCCCATCGGTCGGCCACCTGCCCGACGATCAGCAGCCCGCGCCCGAACATGTCGTCCGCGGTCGCCTCACGGAGGTTCGGCCGTAATTCACCTTTCGGGTCGGACACGGAAATCCGTACGACGCGCTCGGTGAGGGTGAGTTCCACCCGGAAGAGCCGGTCACGGACGCTGCCGTGCAGTACTGCGTTGCCACCCAGCTCGGACACCAACAGGGCAGTGTCGGCGGCCAGTTCCGGGTGCCCCCAGTCCGTGAGCAGACGGTGGGCGCGGCGGCGGGCGAGGGTGACGCTCTTGGGGAGTGGCGTGTAGTCGAGGCAGTCGTGACGGAGCGGACTTTCGGGTTCTGCTGACTCTTGCGGGGCGACCATGCGGCTTGCCTCCGGGCAGGGTCGAGCAACACCAACAGCAATCGGCGCCGCTCTGCGATCGGTTCGTCACTGAAGGTAGGGACCCGCAGAGTGCGACGCAAGTTAGCTTTGGAACAATTAATCCGGACGTGTTTGCGGAACGAATGCCCATCGCGACAAACTGACCCCGCACCGAGGCCTGAAGGAGCACAACTTGAGCGCGAGCCAACCGACGTTGGGCAACAGCACGTCCTCCGTACTGGGGCGCCGCCTGGGCGGGGAACTCACCAAGTTGCGTACGGCGTCCGGGCTGACACAAACCCATGCCGCCAAGACCCTCACCTCGTCAATCACGAAGATCACGAAGATGGAGCGCGGCTGGGTGCCCATGCGCGATCCGGACATCCGGGCGCTGTGCGAGCTGTACGGCGTCCATGACCCTGGCGTTGTCGGCCGACTCCTGGAACTGGCCAGGGTCGACCGCGAGCGCCGCAAGGCCAAGGGCTGGTGGGACGACTACACCATCCCCGGCGTCATGCAGGAGTACGTCGCACTCGAGAGTGCAGCGACATCGATCAAGGCCTGGCAGTGCGCGTTCATTCCGGGACTGCTGCAAACACCTGAATACGTACGGGCGTTGAGAGAGCACCCCGCGGCCAAGATGACCAAGAGCCCCGAACCGGACGAAAAGTTCGTCGCAACGCGGCTCGCTCGCCAACGTCGCCTCTCCGGGGAACTCCCCCTCTCGCTACGCGTGGTGATCTACGAGGCGGCTCTACGCAACTTCCCCGGCAACGCAGCGACAGCCAGGGGCCAGATCGAAGAACTCGCAAAGATGGCCGACCTGCCGAGTCTTACTCTTCGGGTCTTCCCCTTCGGTGCCGGCATGCACTCTGGCCTGAACGGCTCGTTCAACATCATCTCGTTCGCCGCCCCGGGCGCCATGGACGTCGTGTACGCAGAGGCCCCCTTCACTCAGCGATGGATGGAGGGCGGGGAAGCCTCAGCCGCCTACGATGAGATGTTCGAGATGATCGCCGAACGCTCCCTCAACGAAGGGGAGTCAGTGTCGTTTCTCCACAAGCTGCGCAAGGAGCTGTGAGCCGTGCCTGAATTCGAGTTCCGCAAGTCCAGCTATAGCGACGAAGCGGCCGAGTGCGTCGAGATAGCCACCAACATCCCCACCACCATCGCCATACGCGACTCGAAGCACCCCACAGGCCCGTCCCTCCGCATCCGGCCCGCCACGTGGGAGGCCTTCCGAGCCGTCCTCACGGACGGCAACTTCACCACGCCTGGCTGGAATCGGTGAGCAAGTTGACCACCATGCGTCCAGCCAGGTGAGGTGGGGGAAACTTCAACCACAGGTCGCGGTTTCTTGGCGACGGCCAACTACATGACGTCGTCGACAAAGCACGCGGGCGCGCACCCCCACGCTGAACGCGGTGAAAGACCTGTACGGGGCCGGGAGCGCGGAGTACACGGCGGTAGACGCGGCCTGGGCGGCGATATCCGTTCAGTCCAGAGCCGGTCTCCAGCTCAGCGCGGCTCTGTTGGCGGATCGCCAACCCCAGGCACACAGCGCGACGGCACAAGCTCCGGCGCCGACACCGAGTAGGACATACGTGTCCCCCGGAACCGGAGCCCCGCCATTGACGGTTATGGGCGCTGTGAGCCACATCGAAATGATGCTGCCCAGCGCAGCGGCCAGCAGCGCTGGGAAGAGAAGAGACCAGGCGACGACGGAACCGTTCACTGCGGTGCCCCCGGTCAAGGCTGACAAGGGCGCTATGTCACGGCTGAACCGCAGGAACTCGGCCAGCGCGCTGATGCCGATCGCCAGCACGGTCAGACAGGCTCCAATCAGACCGAGCAGTCGGACCCACGCTGCCGCGGCGGCGAGGTCGTTGGAGCCGAGCAGCCAACTCTGGCCCAGTGGATCGGCACTGGCGCCTACGGCCAGGTACGTTCGGGCCATCTCCCGAAACAGGGGCAGAGACAGGGCTTCTCCTGATGTGGAGACCGCGACGAGCGAAAGGGACTCCTCGCCTTGCGCCTTCGCTCCATGCACTGGTCCCCGGGCAACGGCCACTATGCCGTCTCCGCCGGCGAGGCTCCAACGGGTGAGTTCCCTGACTCTGGGATCGAGCCCGCTGCGTGTGGCATAGACCTGGGAGGTCTTGCAGGGCAGGTTCAGTGCGTGAAGGGCGGTACAAGCCCCAGTCAGAGTGATCCTTCCCGGCGACTCCGCGGTCGGCGGGCTCTGCCGTACGAGTAGCAGGCCGGTCTCGGTCGGCAGTGCTGCCGCGAAGTCCTGTACGCGATCTGCATCAGCGTAGGGAGAGATGGAAAGCAATGACGACCCGATCCGGTCCTGAGTGTGCTTCGCGAGCGTCGCGTTCTCACCCAACAGCCCGGTCCACAGTTGCACTTGGGCGACCAGTCCGATCATCACGATCAAAGCGGTCACGAAACGCGCCGTAGCACGGGGTTTGGCGGACATCCTGCGGCCGGCGATCAGTAGGCCTGGCAGACCCAGCCGTCGCCCCACAGAGGCAAGCCGGATGCCGAGCCATCCGCACAGCGCACCAACGACGGCAGGCAATGTCGCCAGCACTGCCGCTACGCCAAGTGCATAGACCGGGAGCCGCAGATCGTCACCGGCCAGTGCCGGTCCCCGTATGGCGAAGAGCAGCGCGAAGGGAAACATCCAGGGCCACCACGCCCGAAGACGCTTCGAAACGACTGTTGGCCTCACAGCACTGGACGACCTCCGTCCACTGGCGTGGAGTAGTACTGAAGCAGTCAGTACTACAAGAACCGCGACAGTTCCGGCCAGTACGAGCCATGCCGCGCAACGGCGCACGTCTTCCGCACTGAGCGTGAAATCGACCAGAGGGAACGGGATGTCGAGCATGGCTGCAGGCAGTAGTACGCAGGTTGCGGCGACCGCTCCGAGGAATGTGGGAACTGCCGCTTCCCCAAGAGTGAAGAGCCCTCTAGCTGCCCGGCTCGCACCCAGCGCCTCGAAGAGTGCCAGCCTGCGCTCGCGAGCCGTTGAACCTGCACGGGCGCTCAGCACGACCAGCGCACCCGCCGGCAGCAGAACAAATCCGGCGACTCCGGCCGCGAGAACCGAAAGGTCCGGAACGGACATGCTCTCGCCCATGCTTGCGGTCGATCCTACGGGTACCCCGAATCCACGGATCGGGTACATAGCGCGCTTATCGAGAAGATTCACACGAGGCCGCACGTAGGCAAAGCGTTCTTCTGGAGCCTGCAGTCCCTCCTTCCCGATTGTGCCCGCGAGCTTCCCGTACCGAGACTCGATTCCCTCATCCGCGCCCGCTCTGATGAGAGCGGATGAAAGCACGGTCTCACCAGGCTCGGGCCACTTACTCAGACCAGGTGGCAAGGGAGCGTCCTGAGTGAGTGGTTCGATATACGTGACGGAGTGCTGTCGTCCTGCGACATCGTCGTTACCCCAAGCCCACAGCGCCACAGCCCTGCCGGCCGAGCCCTCCTGCAGGATTTGCGGAGTGCGGGAGGCACCTCGGATATCCCGGCCCTCGTACGTCGCGGACGCCAGGACAAGTCCGCTCAGTCCGAGCATCATCAAGCCCGCAGCCAGAAAAAGTCCCCAGAAGCGGATACGCCCGCCCTCGGTGGACATCGCCGTTGTGCGCCCCGCACTCAGCAGCTGAAGGGCAAGAGTTCGGCGCTTCATGCGGGAACCCCCGTGGCCGGGACTGCGCTGGAGGTCGGCTTGAGCGCCCCGTCCTGAAGAACCAGTCGCCTCTGCGCCAGTGCGGCGACGGAGCTGTCGTGCGTCACCACGACAAGGCCGCACTGCCGCTGTTCCGGCAGGCTGTACAGCAGCTCGGCGACGGTCTGCCGATTGGCTGAGTCCAGGGCACCGGTCGGCTCGTCCGCGAGTAGCAGGGCGGGACGATTGATCAGTGCGCGCGCCACGGCGACGCGTTGCCTTTCACCGCCGGACAACGACTCCGTATCCGCAGAGGTGCCCCTGACTTTCAGCTCGTCCAGAAGTTCCGCTGCTCGGGAGAACGCCTCCAATCGCGGCAGCCCAGCGAGGAGCCCGGCGATTGCCACGTTCTCAACGGGGGCGAGTTCCGGCAGAAGCTCCCCCGCTTGGAAAACCATGCCCACCGATTCGCGACGGTGCCGGAGCAAGCTACGGCCGGACAGCCGCTCCATCTGCTTGCCGCACAGCATCACCGACCCGCAGTCCGGTCTGATCAGCCCCATGACGCACATGAGGAGAGTCGACTTTCCGCTGCCACTGGGACCAGATATCGCGACGGATTCTCCCGGCCCGACCCTCAAGTCGACACTCTCGAATATCACCCGGTCGCTCACCTTGTACTGGAGAGCAGAGAGTTCCAGTACAACCTCGTCCATCGCGTTCACTGTCCCCGCTTTCAAACATACTGACACATAGAGACAAGAGTCGCGCGAAGGGGTTGCGAAACACACCCATCGCGCGACTCTATAGAAATCTTCCGAAAATCAGTCGGAATCCCAGGCGCTGCAGTCATCCGGCCAGTTATTGATGTACTCACAGGCTTTTATGCGCCAGATTTCGCTACTCTTGTACGCACTCTTTTTCGAGTGCCCCTTACCTCGCTTCTCCCACAAGTTGTAGACGTCGTCAGAGAAATACGGGTAGCTGTATTGAGCCTTTACAGGGTGCCCATCCGCCTTCATGTCAGCGATGTTGGCATAGTGCCGTCCACCTGATGTCGAAGCAGAAGCACCGTCAGTCGCTGCGTCGATATCACCGGCGAACGCCGGCGTGCTAGCAGTGAGCGCTGCTGCCACAACCAGGCCAGCCGCTGCTTTCTTGATCCTCATGAAACCCCTCCCCTGCACTCGATTCCCCGAGTGCGTAACGTAATACCTACGAAAAAAGCGGATCTCCCCAGACCGCGTCAGTCCTCATCCCAGGCGCTACAGTCATCCGGCCAGTTATTGATGTACTCGCACGCCCGAATCTGATACACCGCCCCGCCGTATCCACTCGTGGCAGTATTCCCGTACCCGTCCTTCTCCCACAGGGTGTATACGTGGTCGTCCGGGAAGTTTCGTGAGTACTGAGCCTTGACCGGGTGACCGTCCTTCTTGGTGTCCTTGACGTTGGCGTAGTGGTTGGACCCAGACGTGTATGCATACGCTCCATCAGTCGAAGCATTGATCGCAAACGCGGGTGCCGAAGCTGTTATTGCCGCTACTGCAAGAGTAACGATGACGCCCTGTTTGAGATTCACCATTCTTCTCCCTTTCTGTTGAATCTGACGAGCATGTTAATACAGCGACACAGAATCAGTAAAGTCATTCCACGAGATATTTCCCTCTACCCATAAGGTTTTAGAATACACTCGCGGCGATCTCCGAATTTTAGACTCTCATGCCGCCACTAGCACGGCAGAACGTGCACATCCAGATGAAACCCAACTTCACCACGAAGATGTATAGATGGATCCATCAGTTACTCCATTCTGTACGGAAACGTCCACTCCTGCTGACCTCAATTTTTCTGCCAAGAATTCAGCTTCGACATACGTCACCCAGAAACCTGGCGACCTCATTTCGCTTACGAGCGATCTGGTCTCCACCAAAGACCTTTTGAATAGGTCGCGAAATGCCTTCAGTTCAAGGGCCGACACTGCACTGTCGGAATTTACAGAGAGCCGAGAGCGGCCGTGCTCCCGCAGAAGCGCATCCCTAACCGCCGAGGGTGCTTGACCGATCCCTCCTTCATGTATCTGTGATCCACAAGCCTCACAGTGACTCTCGACATCCCATCGCAGTGAGCCCAAGTGAACCGCTTGCGCTGCGCGCTGCCGGACAGGCCGTCCACAGTCGGAGCAGGAACCGAAGAGACTACTCTCCTGAAGGATCACCGCCACCCTCGCATTCTCATGTAACGCTCGACAGTGTCATAGAATTTATCGGAAGTCCCTGATCCGTTCCTCGGGTGATGGTCATTCAGCCCCCGCCCCCACCACCGGTGGTGAAGCTCCTCATGGACTGTCGATAGCCTTAGTGAGTCTCTTGATACAAAAGACCTGGGGCCGAACTGGGTTCCCTCCCCATTTTTGGCAACTCCATGACGGCCCCAAGGATTATATCGCGGCGTGTATGACAGTTGCAGGTCAGGGAAATCCTCCGCAATAAGCGCGCCGATCGCCCGATTCCTCGCCTCAGTGGTCTTGCCAGTAGCGTGGCTGAGGTCAGCCGTCCAAGAACTGGTCCCATCAGCTGCTATACCTTCTACATTATAGGAAGGTATACGACTGCTCTTGCCGAAGATCCCCTTGCTCCATTGCCAGGCGGGGCCGAGCAGAGGACCGAGTGCGCCGCCGACAGCTCCGAAGAGCAAGTCCCCAGGTGTAGTCGGCTGGCACTGTGCCGTGTTGACAGCCCAGGTGTAGCCCATCCCGATGGCGGCATCCGTGACGACTGCGACACCGAGGGCGCGACCGCCGGAGAGGCCGAGTGAACCCGCGAGGCCCATGCCCGCCGGCGCGAGGAAGCCCGCGCCTGCGCCGATGACGGCGCCCTTGCCTGTAGCGACGGCGAAGTCGCCCCAGTCGAAGTCGTCCTGGTGCTGGAAGGCGTAGATGCCGCCGCTGACGACGGCTCCGATGCCCGCGCCGATGCACATCGGGCAATTTCCGGACGGGTCAGCAAGATTGGCGGGGTCGTTGTCCGCGTAGTTGTAGGTGGACTGGTTGGCGTTGTCCGCCGCGGGCGAGACCGGGTCCTGGCTGGTGAAGCGCTGCTGGGTGGTGTCGTAGGAGCGGGCGCGCAGCAGGAGGCGGTCCGGCAGGTACTGGTCTTTGTACTGGCCGGTGTAGCCGTAGATGCTGGACTGGCCGCCGCTGATGGTGGCGGTGCCGGTGGAGGCACCCCAGGGGCCGTACGTGTAGTGATAGTTGTCGACGCCTGCCGAGTCGAAGACGGCGCTGACGGAGTTCTGCCGGTTCTGGGTGAAGTAGTACGTGCCGGCGGTGCGGTCCATGGAACGGGCCGTGCCGTCGGGGTCGGAGTGGTAGTCGGCGATCAGTGCGCCGGAGGCGTCCGTGTCGGTGGCGATCTGTGGGAGTTCGCCTGCGATGTCCCAGCGCGAGGTGCGTGCCAGCGCGTTGTTCTTGTTGGCGACGGTGCGGTTGCCGTCCGCGTCGTACAGGAACGAGAAGCTGTCGCTGCCGATGGCCGCGGACTTGACCCGGCCGGCCGGGTCGTAGGCGTAGGTGCCGTCGTCGTCCTTGGTCTGGTTGCCGTCCGCGTCGTAGGTGTAGCTCGTGGTCGCGGATCCGGCAGTGGTCGTGGAAAGCTGGTCACCGGCGTCGTACGCGTACGTCGTGGTGGTGCCGGAGGCGGCTGAGGTCTTGAGGTTGCCGACCTTGTCGTAGGTGCTGGTGTCCCCGGTGGTGCCGGTCAGGCAGGACGTGGCCGAGGTGTCCGTGCACGATCTCGTCATACGGCCCGCGTCGTCGTATCCGTAGCGGGTCGGGTTGCCGGTGCCGGGCTTGTCCTGGGTGACGCGGTTGTTCTCGTCGTAGGTGTAGGCGTTGCTGCCGGTCGGCGTGGTCATCGAGGCCAGGCGGCCGGCCTCGTCATATGTGCGGGTCTCGGTGCGCGCCGTGGTGGTGGGCAGCGTCACCGAGGTGAGGTTGCCCGCCTTGTCGTAGGCGTAGTTGGTGGCCTTGCTGTTGGTCGTCTGGCTCTTGGTCCGGCCGACCTTGTCGTACGTGTAGCTGGTGGCTCGGCTGTCCGGGTACGTACGCGATTTGAGGGTGTCGTCGGTGTTCCAGACGTAGCTGAACGGCTTGGCCGCGCCCGGCGAGGTGATCGAAAGGATCTTGTCGTCGTTGTCGTAGGTCAGCGTTCGGGAACCGGTCGCGTCCGTGACGCCGGTGATGCGGCTCGCGTCGTCATAGGCGTAGGTCTGTGTCGACGTGCCGTCGGAGTAGGCGATCTGCGTGGGCAGGTTGCGGGCGTCGACAGTGGTGGTGATGGTCTGCGCGCGGGCGTTGGTGACCTTGGTGCGGTTGCCGTCGAAGTCGTACTCGTAGGAGACGGTCTTGGCCAGCGTGTTCTTGACCGAGGTCAGCTCGCCCTCGGCGTTGTGGCCGTAGGTGGTGGTGTGCGTGTTGGCGTCGGTGCTGGTGCCCAGAAAGCCCGCGGCGTCGTACGTGAGGCTGGTGGTGCCGGTGTCCGGCGCGGTGACCTTCGTGGGGCGGCTCAGCTGGTCGTACTCGTAGACGGTCTGTTTGCTGCGGGCGTCGGTGACCGAGGCGACGTTGCCGACGGCGTCGTAGGCGGTCTTGGTCTGGTGACCCAGCGGGTCGGTGAATGAGGTCCGGTTGCCCGCCGGGTCGTAGCCGTAGGCCCAGGTGTACTTCGCCGGGTCGGCGCCGGTGACGTTGCCTCGGGGGTCGACGGTGTTGGCCAGGTTGCCGTCGTCGTCGTAGCCGTGCGTGGTGCGCTCGGCCTCGGGGGAGACCTCAGCGGTCAGGTTGCCGTCGTCGTCGTATTCGTAGGTGGTGAGATAGCCGGCCCAGGTCTTCGAGGAGAACAGGCGGTCGTTGTCGTCATAGACCAGCTTCATGCCACGGTTGAGACCGTCGTAGGTCTCGGTGACGTTGCCGTTGTCGTCGTACACGACGCGCCGGGTGTGGTTCAACGGATCCGTGGTGGACACCGGCCGGTTGTCCGCGTCCCAGGTGAACGCCGTGGTCTTGCCCAGCGGGTCGGTGACCGTCATGCGGTTGCCGACCTTGTCGTACCCGATCGACCAGGTGTATTTCGACGCGTCGGCGCCGGTGACGTTGCCGCGGGCGCTCACGACCTGGATCTGGTTGCCGGCCTTGTCGTACTGGTACGTGACCTTCGCGCCCCGGCGGTTGATCTCCTTGTTCAGGCGGCCCGCCGGGTCGTATCCGAGGCTGATCTGTTTCTGCACCGGATCGGTGATCAGGTAAAGCTGGTCGGCGGCGTTGTAGGCATACGTGGTGGCCCGCTGGGTGGCGTCGGTGACCTTGGTGAGGTTGCCGACCTCGTCGTAGTCGTAGGCGGTGGTGTCGCCACGTGCGTCGGTGACCGACTTGGTGCGGTCCGCGTCGTCGTACGTGAAGGCCGTGGTGTACTTTGCCGCGTCCCCGCCGCTGACATTGCCCCGCGGGTCGACGACCGTCTTCACCCGGTCCATCGCGTCGTAGGTGTAAGTGGTCTTGCTGCCCTTCGGCGTGGTGACCGATGTCAGGTTGCCGTCGGTGTCGTAGCCGTAGTTCGTGGTCCTGCCGCGCGCAGTGGTGGATGTCTCCAGCAGCCCGGTGGTGGCGTTGTAGCCGTAGCTCGCGGACTTGCCCAGCGCGTCCTTGACCGAGATCAGCTGGTTGTTCGCGTTGTAGCCGAAGGCGACGTCATTGGACTCGCCGTCCTCGTACGTTGCTACGTTGCCCTTGGCGTCGTACGTCCAGTACTCGTCCGACGCGGCATTGGACCGGCGCTTCATCCGACCTGACGTGTCGAAGTCCCACTGGGTCTCGCGGGTCTCCGCGTCGACCGCGCTCGTACGGTTGAAGAACTTGTCGTAGCGGTAGTAGCTCTTGTTGTTGAGCGGGTCGAGCTGCGTGAACAGGACGTTCTTGTAGTAGACGTCGGTCCACACGCCCTGGTCGGGGGCTGTGACATCGACCTGGTCGAACACGCCGTTCTTCGAGTAGGCGAACTTGGTCGTCTGACCGATCGCATCGGTCTGTGACGTCACCCGGCCCTGCGCGTCATACACGTTCGACGTGACGGTCTTGGTGCGCGCGTTCGTGACCTTGTCGAGGAAGCCGGAGGCGTCGTAGCCGTACGTCTCCGTGTTGCCGTCCAGCGCGGTCACGCCGGTCAACCGGCCGTCGGTATAGGCGTAGTCGACGAACCGGCCGTCGGCCAGCGTCAGCTTGTCCAGCCGGTCACCGGCATAGGCGAGGGAGGCTTTCCGCCCGGCCGCATCCGTGATCTCCGTGGGCCTGCTGCCGGTGTACACCAAGGTCAGACCCCGGCCGGTGCGGTCCTTCAACGCGGTCAACTGACCCGAAGCGTTGAAGCCGTACGTTGTGTGATCAGCGGTCGTGATTCTGAAACCGCCACCGTCCACGGCCAGTTTGGAGCGGGTCTCCCCTGGAGTCGTGTACGTCCCGTCGGACTTCTTGTCGAAGGTGTGCCGCGTCCCACCCTCACCCACCAGGACCGCGTCACCGTCGGATGCGAACTGCAGCCGGGTCTCCCACGGCAACTGCCAGCCCTTGCCCAACGCACCGGCAAGTGTGTTGTCCGAGGAGTACACCCGCCCGACTGACAGCGGCACGCCAGGCGCGGCAACCTGAGCGTCGGTGAATGCCTCTGTGAACGCGCCCGTCGCCGTGTTCACCGGATCCGCACGCATCACCGTCGTGCCCACGGAACCGCTCGCGTCCCCGCACAGCGCGCTGCAGGCCGCACCCTCCGGCAGAGCCGGAACAATGTAGTAGGAGTTGTACGAGCCGCAGGACTCCACGTCCGTGGGATCGTCCATCACCTGCGTGCAGGCGTAGATGAAGTACTGCGGCAGGGGGTTCGTGCACTCAGCCGTGGGCAGCGTGATGGACGCGTTCACCACGGGGAGTTCCACCCCGGTATTCAGCGTCGGAGCCGAGACGGTCTGCCCGAAGTCGAACCACTTGTCGTCATCGGTGCTGAGACGGCAGCTGTAGGCGTCCAGCTTCCACCGCACCCTGACCGGGTGTACCTCACCAGTGGCTCCACCGGCCTGAAAGATCCCGGCGGACAGTTGCAGAGGCTCACCTGGGACGGCAGCACCGATGTGGTTGCCCAGCGCCGCCAGGAACCCACCCTGCTGGGCAGCCGTGTTTCCGAACGGGTCGGCCGTCACCTGCCACAGGGCGCCGGACGAGTACGCCGCCGCTGCCGCGTCTGCACCGGATACGTAGGAGGCGGGGCTGATGCCACCACCCGCGACATTCGTCTCCCGGGACTTGGGGCCGGCTGCCTTCGACTGCCGCTGATTCCGTTGGTGCAGTCTGATCTGCTCGGCAGTGGCGGGCTTGCCGGTCGTGGCGGGCAGGCCATGCGACTTCGTCGCCTTCGCCAGGTCCTTGGTCTGCTCTCGCCGCTCCTTGGGCGACACCGCCTCCTGCTGCGCGACAGGTTGGGGACCCCGGTACGGCTCGCTCTCGGATCCACTCGGCTCATTGGCCATGACTCTGATCAGCCAGCCACCGCCCGCAAGTACGGACAGCACCAACACCACAATCAGCACGCGTACACGTGCGGACACAGAGCTCCGCAATTCCCCCACCCCCGACACACCGTGCACATCGTTGGTCACTCAGCGCACAACTAGTGGAGGAAATTTGACGTGTTCACCATCAAAAGATCAAGGATTCGACTATGTCGATGTATGAGTAGCGATCTTTGTCGAATCGTTACTGCACGCCAAGTCCCGACTGCGTGCGGTCAAGCCGTCAAAAAAGACGTGGAGCCGGAGAAGCCAGCGTGGATACGCTTCCCCGCCCGACTACCCACGGAGACTCATGTCGCCCGCCGCTTCGAAGATGCACCCCGACGAGCTGGACATCGACGCGGCGCTCGTCGGGCGGCTCGTCGCGGAGCAGTTCCCCGAATGGGCCGGGCTGCCGGTGAAGCAGGTGGTGTCCGCCGGGACCGAGAACGCCATGTACCGGCTCGGCGACGACATGGTCGTACGGCTGCCCCGGTTGCCCGGCGGGGCGGGGGATGTGGTGAAGGAGCAGCGGTGGCTGCCACGGCTCGCGCCGCATCTGCCGCTGGCCGTCCCCGTGCCGCTCGCCGAGGGAGCGCCCGGGCAGGGGTACGCGCTGCCGTGGGGCGTGTTCCGTTGGCTGGACGGCGACAACGTCTACGACGCGCCTCTCGGTGGCGACCCAGAACTCGCTGACGCCGCCGTGGAGTTGGGCCGTTTCGTCGCGGCGCTGCGGAAGGTCGACGCCGTCGGCGGGCCGCCCTCCTGGCGCGGCGGGCCCCTCACCGACGACGAGCACGTTCGCGCCGCGATCCGTGACCTGGGCGGGGACGGCACGGTGGACGGGGACACCGCGACCGCCGTCTGGGAGGACGCCCTGCGGCTCCCGCACTGGGACGGCGCCCCCGTCTGGCTGCACGGCGACCTGCTGCCGGGCAACCTGCTGGCCCGGGGAGGCCGCCTCAGCGCGGTCATCGACTTCGGCGGTCTCGGCACCGGCGACCCAGCGGCAGACGTACTCGCCGCCTGGGCCGTGTTCGATGCCGGGTCCCGCCCCCTGTTCCGCGAGGCCGCCGACGTCGATGACGCGACCTGGGCCCGGGGGCGGGGCTGGGCCCTGTACTTCGGGCTGACAGCCGAACACCACTACCGGGTCAGCAACCCCGTACTCGCGGCGGTGGGGCATCGGGCGGTGTCCGAAGCGCTCGCCGACGGTGAGTAGCAAGCCCGGCGGCCTCACCTCCCGTACAGACCTCGCCTCCTATAGGGGGCGTCACTCTCCGTACGGGCGTACCGCCTTCGCGTCGCGCAGCGCCGATGCCCACCACACCAGCTGGTCCAGCATCACCTTCGCGGCCTCGTCCGGAGCCGACGGGTCCCTGTGGCGGCCCTCGTCGTCGAAGGACGCGCCCGCGTTGTGGAAGGACACGGTGTCGCGGACGGTGACGGCGTGCAGCTCGGCGAAGACCAGGCGGAGCTGCTCGACGGCGCGCAGGCCGCCCGAGACTCCGCCGTACGAGACGAAGCCGACCGGCTTGGCGCGCCACTCCCCGTAGTGCCAGTCGATCAGGGCCTTGAGCGAGGCGGGGAAGGAGTGGTTGTACTCGGGGGTCAGGACGACGAAGGCGTCCGCTTCGGCCAGCTTGGGTGTGACCTTCGCCAGCTCGGCGGACACCTCGGCGGACGGGGAGTAGGAGAGGGCCGTCGGCAGCCCGGCGTCGGCCATGTCGACGACCTCGACCGTGAGGTCGTCCCGCCCGCGGAACCGGCCGAGCAGCCAGTCGGCGACGACAGGACCGAAGCGGCCCTCCCGGTTGCTGCCGATGATGACGGCGACCTTGAGGGGCTCGAAAACGGACTCGGGAACGGGGGTGGGAACGGACTCGGGAACGGGGGTGGGAACGGACTCGGGAACGGGGGTGGGCGGGGTGGCGGGAATGTCTGCGGTGGTGTTCATGCGGTCGAGCCTCACACCTCAACCAAACTTGAGGTCAAGTCGACGCAGGGCAGCGCAGGCCGACGCGGGAAGGAGCCGGTCACCCGTTCACACGTGCCGCCCGCTGTCTTCGGGTTCTTTTTGCCCGCACCTCACTGGCACGCCGGTGACCTGGTGAAACGTTGCCGGGAGAGGCTTCGGGATCCCCCGCCTGACACCCGTTCACATCATTTATGACGTGCGATCAGGAGGCGTGCGCCCTCGACTGCCACTTACCTCGGTAAGGCAGGGGCGTGACCGAGGCAGCGACACATGGGGGTCGCGGGTCGTGCCCGTCGGAGGAGCAAGCACGATGCGCACAGCCCGTCTGCTGACCGGTACCGCACTCGCCGTCGCCGCGGCGGGCCTCTGCGCGGCGCCCGCGTACGGGACCGGTGCCGGTACCGGTGCGGGTACCCATGCCGGTGCCGGGTCCATCGAGCTGTACCCGGCCACCGTCGCGCCCGGCGCCGAGGTCACGGTGAACACGGCGGCGTGCGGGGCGAACGACGCGGTGTCGGGTGACGCCGGCGCCGTCGGCGCGGGCAGCTTCACCCTGATCCCCAGCGCGCACGAAGGCGACGCGGTCGGGCAGTTCGAGGTGCCGCCGTCCGCCCAGCCGGGCACGTACGAGATCGTCACGCGCTGTTCGAGCGGCAAGCGGATGACGGGTGACCTGGTGGTCACGCTCACCTCCACCCAGGAGAGCAGGCAGCAGCCGCAGGTCAACCCCCGCGGAAGTGTGAAGACGGGGGTCGGCGGCGCACTCGGCCCCGACCCCGTACAGACCGCGGCGGGAGTGGCGGCCCTTGCCGTCGCCGCCGCGGGCGGTACCTGGCTCCTGCATCGCCGGGCGAGAGGCGACGGGATCTGACGGACACCCTCCGCTGTCCGCCGGTACCGCTGTCCCCTTCCCTCTCCGGGCCCGACGCCCCTCGCGGCCCGGAGGGGGACGCGGGACTCACAGAGCCGTCCAAAAAGTTCGACGTGAGCTCCGACAACAGCTCGACTGGAGTTCCGGCAGGAGTTCCAAGAGAGCGCAGGAGTTCCAAGGGAGAGTTCCAAGGGAGAGAGGGGGCGACGTGCGCCCGTTCAGCAACGTCTCCATAGCCGCCGCCACCCTCGCCGCCCTCCTCTGCGGAGCCTGGCTGCTGCACCTCGGCACAACGACGCATGCGCCGCCCCAGCCATCCGCCGCCCAGGCCCGTGCGGGCGGCCATCTGGGCCGGCCGGTGGCCGCCGCGCTGCCCCACTCGCCGCCCGACCGCGTCCGTATCCCCGCGATCCGGGTGGATGCCCCCCTCATGGGTCTCGGTCTCACCCCGCAGGGCAGCCTCGACGTGCCGCCCGCCGCCAGGAAGAACCTCGCCGGCTGGTACGAGGCCGGTACCGCGCCCGGCGAGACGGGCACCGCGATCGTCGCCGGCCATGTCGACAACGCCGAGGGTCCCGCCGTCTTCTACCGCCTCGGCTCCCTCAAGAAGGGCAGCGCGATCGAGGTCGGGCGCCGGGACGGCAGTGTCGCCCTCTTCTCGGTCGACGCGGTCGAGGTGTACGACGCCCGCGACTTCCCGGACGAGAAGGTGTACGGAGCCGCGGGGCGCCCGGAGCTGCGCGTGATCACCTGCGGGGGCGGCTGGTCGACGGTCACCGGCTACCGGGGCAACGTGGTCGTCTTCGCCCATCTCACAGGCAGTCGCCCGGCGCGCCCGGCGACAACGACTAACGACAACGGCTGACGGCTGACGGCTGACGGCTGACGGCTGACGGCTGACGGCTGACGACAACAGCAACGACAACCGCCGGCCCTGATCGTTGGGCGTCAGAGCCAGAGGTCGTACGCGAGCTTCGCCACCAGCGCGAACACCACCGTCAGCAGTACGGCCCGGACGAACCCACTGCCCTTCTTGAGCGCGGTGTGCGCCCCGGCCATCCCGCCGACGAGGTTGAACACGGCCATCAGCGCGGCGAGCTGCCAGAACACCGTGCCCTTCCAGGCGAACGTCGCCAGCGCACCGGCGTTCGTGCAGCAGTTCACGATTTTCGCGGTGGCGGAGGCCGACACGAGGTCGAGGTGCAGCAGCGCGGTCAGGGCGAGCACGAGGAACGTACCCGTGCCGGGGCCGACGAGCCCGTCGTAGAAGCCGATACCCAGGCCCGCCAGCCCGATCGCGGCAAGGATCCGGCGCGGCGGGACGGGCCCGGTCGGGGGTGCGCTGCCGAAGGCGGGCCGCATGATCACGAAGGTGCCGACTCCGAGCAGCACGACCATGACCACCGGCTTCAGCACCTCGGTGCTCATCCCGGCGGCGACGAACGCCCCGCCCGTGGACCCGGCGAGCGCCGCGAGACCGATCCATACCGCCGTGCGGACGTCCACGGGCGCCTTGCGCGCGTACGTCACCGCCGCGCCCGTCGTCCCGACGATCGCCACGGCCTTGTTGGTGCCGAGCGCGTACTGGGCCGCGGAGCCCGAGTTCGGCAGCCCGAGCAACAGCGCGGGGAGGAGGAGCAGCCCGCCGCCGCCCACGACCGCGTCGATCCAGCCGGCCGCGAGCGCGGCGAGGCACAGGACGACGACCATGGTCAGCGATATGTCGGGCATGATCACGACCCTACGGGCTTCACGAGCGGGTCGGCGCCGGGGCCCGGAGGGTCAGCCCGTCGTCTCCAGGTAGTGCAGGACCGCCAGTACCCGTCGGTTCTCCGTGCCGGAGGGCGGCAGGCCGAGCTTGGTGAAGATGTTGGCGATGTGCTTCTCCACGGCCCGTTCCGAGACGGTGAAGGACGCGGCGATCGCGTGGTTCGTACGCCCTTCCGCCATCAGCGCCAGCACCTCGCGCTCGCGGGGTGTGAGGGCGTCCAGGGCGCTGGCGCGGCGGCTCGCGCCGAAGAGCTGGGCGACGACCTCGGGGTCGAGGGCGGTCCCGCCGGCGGCGATCCGTTCCAGCGCGTCCACGAACTCGCCGATGTCGACGACACGTTCCTTGAGGAGGTAGCCGACACCGCCCGGGTTGGTGCCCAGGAGCTGGGCCGCGTACTTCGTCTCGACGTACTGGGAGAAGATCAGCACCCCCGTGCCGGGGTGGTCGGCGCGCAGCCGTACGGCCGCCCGGAGCCCTTCGTCCGTCTGCGTCGGCGGCAGCCGGATGTCGACGACGGCGACGTCCGGGCGGTGCTCGGCCACAGCGGTCAGCAGCCCTTCGGCGTCCCCGACGGCCGCCGCCACCTCCACACCCCGCAGCTGGAGGAGCTGCGCCAGGCCGTCGCGCAGAAGGGCGGAGTCCTCGGCGATGACAACGCGCATGTGTCCCTCGTGTTCGGTGCGGCGGTTCATCCGTGGGTGGCCGGATACGGCAGCTCGACCGTGACCACCGTAGGCCCTCCCGGCGGGCTGTCGCAGGTGAGCGTGCCGTCGACGGTCCGCACCCTGGTCAGCAGGCCGGTGAGGCCCGAACCCGCGCCGATCGCCGCGCCCCCGCGGCCGTCGTCCCGGACGCGGAGAACGAGCAGCCCGGCGCGTGCGGTCACCTCCACCGTGGCCCCCGGCGCCCCACTGTGTTTGGCCGCGTTGGCGAGGAGTTCGGCCGCGCAGAAGTAGGCGATGGACTCGACGGCGGGCGCCGGTCGGGACCCGATGTCCGCGACGACCTCGACGGGCAGCGCCACGTCCGCCGCGAGGGTGGCGAGGGCCGTGTCCAGGCCCTGGTCCAGTACGGGCGGATGGATCCCCTTGACGAGATGGCGCAGGTCGACGATGGCCTGCTTGGCGTTGCCCTGGGCGGTTTCGACGACGGTGAGGAGCCGTTCGCGGTCCGCGTCAGCGCCGACCAGTTCCCGGATCATCGTCAGATGCATCGCGAGCCCGACGAGCCGGGCCTGTGTCCCGTCGTGCAGGTCGCGCTCGATCCGGCGGAGGGTGGCCGCCGCGTCGTCCACGGCCTGGGCGCGCGTCTCCTCCAGCGTGCGGATGCGGCGGTCAGCTGCGCTCGGGCCGAGCGTGGCGGCGAGCAGCAGCCGGTGCGGGATGAGGGCGTGGCGCATCAGCCAGGGCGCCGCCGACAGGAGCAGGAGCCCCACGGCCACCGGGAGCAGCCACCGCGGCCAGGAGTCGAGCTGAACGCCGAGAACTTCGAGCGACACGTGCCGTACGGAGTCTCCGTCGCGCACGGTGTGGTAGTTCCACCGCTTGAGCAGGGGGTGAAGGGCCGACTGCGTCCCGTAGCCGTACGCACCGACGGCCGTCGTGTACGCGAGCGCCGCCGTGACGGGCACGCCGAGCGCGCAGCCGACGGCACGCCAGCCGGCCCGCCCGAGAAGCAGGGCCCGGCGCCGGCCGAGCACCCCGGATGCCGCGGGAGTCGGCGGCTCCTCGATCTCCAGATGCAGCAGCCGGCGCGCCAGCGCCCGCTGGAGCGCGCCGAGCGCGAGCGTGCCCCGCACGGTCAGTGCCAGGACCCACAGCCCCAGCGTGGTCACGGACAGGGCCCCGCCGACGAGCAGCCCCGCGAGTGTCAGCAGGCAGCCGACGAGGGCGAGCGGGAGCGCGATCACCGCGTAGAGCAGGGTGGCGAGGGCCCGTGGCCTGAAGGCGGCGAGCAGGCGGGCGGCGGCCCGGCTCGCCACCGGTTTCCGGACCGTGTCCATATGCGCTCCCCCGTGTACGTCGTGTGACCCAAGCCTTCCTTGTTCCGGCCCCGCGGACGATGGTGCCCGCACGGAACCCGGAGGTTCGGTTAACCTCACCCCGGGGAGCGGGGCGACCTCACCAGGCCCTCTCCCCGCCCGCCGAGAACCCTCACATCCGCGTCCGGGTCCCGCTGAGGGCAGCGTTCCCCGCGGGAAACAGTTGTGATGCGGCCGGGTAACACCGGCACCGCACGCTGCGGTACATGACCTCGAATACGCGTGTGGTGGTGATCGGCGCCGGCCTCGCGGGCGTACGTCTCGCCCGCAGGCTCGGAGAGCTCGGCATGTCCGCCGTCCTCGTCGGCGAGGAGGAGCACACCCCGTACAACCGGGTCCTGCTCGCGGAGGTCCTGGCCGGGCGGTACGCCCCCGAGGTCATCGCGCTCCCGACGCCCGAGCGGCTGACCCATGGCCGGGTGGTGCACATCGACCGCACGGAGCAGCAGGTCCACCTCGCCGACGGCGCGGTGATCGCATACGACACGCTCGTCCTGGCCACCGGCTCGAACCCGGTTCTTCCGCCACTGCGCGGTCTCTTCGGTCCCGGCCGGCGCGAACTGCCGGAAGGGGTCCACGCGTTCCGCACGATGGACGACTGCCTGGGCCTCTCCGAGGCCGTACGGCAGGACACCCGGGCCGTCGTCATCGGCGGCGGACTGCTCGGCGTCTCGGCCGCCCGCGCGCTCGCCGAACGCGGCGCGCAAGTAGTGCTGGCCCAGCAGGGCGAGCGACTGATGGAACGTCAACTCGACCCGTCGGCCTCCCGGTTGGTGCTCCAGCACCTCAAGAACCTCGGCGTCGAGGTGCACACCGAGACCCGGGTACGCGGCGTGCGCTGCATCGAGGGCGCCGTCCGCTCGGTCGAGATGGCCGACGGGTACACCCTCGGCGCCGACCTGGTGGTGCTGGCCTGCGGAGTGCATCCGCGGGTGGGCCTCGCCCAGGACGCGGGTCTCGCCGTGCACAAGGGCATCATCGTCGACGACGAACTGCGCACCTCCGACCCGCACATCCGTGCCATCGGCGACTGCGCCCAGCACGACGGCCAGGTCTACGGTCTGGCCACTCCCGCACTCGAACAGGCCGAAGTCCTGGCGGGGTTGCTGGCCGAGTCGCCGGCCGAGTCATCGCCGGCCGAGTCGCCGGCGGGGACCGCGCCCGCGGAAGGTGCCGCCGGCTACCGCGGCACCCGCGCCCTCACCCGGCTGACCCTCGCCTCCGCCGACCCTCTCGGCTCCGGCAACCCCTTCGGTTCCGGCGGCCCCCTTGACCTCGCCGCCTTCGGGGAGCAGATCCCGCTCCCCGGCGACGACGTCATCCAGCTCACCGACGCGACCCGCGGCACCTACCGCAAGGTCGTCGTCCGCGACGACCTCCTGGTCGGCGGGGTCCTCGTCGGCGAGCTCGGCACCGTCGGCGCGCTCGCCCGCGCCTGGGAGGGAGCAGAGCCGCTCCCCACGGACGGCGCCCCGCTGCTCCACCTGCTCACCAACGATGGAGGCTCCTGATGTCCACGACCACGACCGCACCTGTGGGGACCGGCCCCCGCCCCACGATCGTGCTCGTCGGCCACGGCATGGTCGGCCAGCGCTTCCTCGAAGCGCTCGCCGAGCGCGGCCTGACCGCCACGCACCGCGTGGTCGTGCTGTGCGAGGAGCCACGTCCCGCGTACGACCGCGTGCAGCTCACCTCGTACTTCTCGGGCCGCACGCCCGAGGAACTGTCCGTGACGGACATGGAGTTCATCAAGGACCACGGGATCGAGCTGCACATCGGGGACCCGGCGGAGACCGTCGACCGGTCCGCCCGGAAGGTCACGGCCCGCTCCGGCCTCGTCGTCGGCTACGACACGCTGGTCCTCGCCACCGGCTCGTTCCCCTTCGTGCCGCCCGTGCCGGGCAAGGACGCCGAGGGCTGCTTCGTCTACCGCACGATCGAGGACCTGCTCGCCATCGAGGAGTACGCGAAGGCGCGGGCGACGACGGGTGCCGTGGTGGGCGGCGGGCTGCTCGGGCTTGAGGCCGCCGGTGCGCTGAAGGGACTCGGACTCAGCACGCACATCGTGGAGTTCGCGCCGCGGCTGATGCCCGTCCAGGTCGACGAGGGCGGCGGCGCCGCGCTGCTGCGCACCATCGAGAACATGGGCCTGACGGTCCACACCGGCACGGGCACGCAGGAGGTCGTCACCGGCGACGACGGCGCCGTGACCGGTATGAAGCTCTCCGACGGCTCCACGGTCGCCACCGACCTGGTGGTGTTCTCGGCCGGTGTACGTCCCCGTGACCAGCTCGCCCGCGACTGCGGACTCACCGTCGGCGAACGCGGTGGCATCAGCGTCGACGACCAGTGCCGTACGGTCGCCGACCCGCACGTCTTCGCGATCGGCGAGTGCGCGCTGGCCTCGGACGGCCGGGTCTACGGACTGGTGGCACCCGGTTACGAGATGGCCGAGACGGCCGCCGCCACGATCGCCGCCGACGAGACCGCCCTCGCTCTCGCCCCCCACGAGGCCGCCCTCACCGACGCCGCCGACGCGGCCTCCTTCACCGGCGCCGACCTCTCGACCAAGCTGAAGCTCCTCGGTGTCGACGTCGCCTCCTTCGGTGACGCGCACGGCGCCGCCGACGACTGCCTCGACGTCGTCTACGCGGACTCCCGCTCGGGCACGTACAAGAAGCTGGTCATCGGGCGGAACGGCGAACTGCTCGGCGGCATCCTGGTCGGCGACGCGGACGCGTACGGCACCCTGCGCGCCTTCACCGGCTCGGTGCCGCCGATCGCCCCGGAGCAGCTCGTCCTCCCCGCCGGCGCCGGCGGCCCCGTCCAGCTCGGCCCGTCCTCCCTGCCGGACGAGGCGATCATCTGCTCCTGCCACAACGTCACCAAGGGTGCGATCCGCGGCGCGGTCACCGAGCACGCGTGCACCACGGTCCCCGAGGTCAAGAAGTGCACCAAGGCCGGTACCGGCTGCGGCAGTTGCGTCAAGGTCCTGGGCCAGCTGGTCACCTCCGAACTGGAGGCGAACGGCGTCGAGGTCGACAAGGGCCTGTGCGGCTGCTTCTCGCAGACCCGCGAGGAGCTGTACGAGATCGTCCTCGCCCTGCGCATCTCCTCCTACCAGCAGCTGCTCGACCGGTACGGCCGGGAGAACGCGCGGGGCGGCGACGGCTGCGAGGTCTGCAAGCCCACGGTCGGCTCGATCATCGCCTCGCTCGCGCCCACGATCGGCGCCGAGGGCTACGTCCTGGGCGGCGAGCAGGCCGCCCTCCAGGACACCAACGACCACTTCCTCGCGAACCTGCAGAAGAACGGCTCGTACTCCATCGTGCCGCGCATCCCCGGCGGCGAGATCACCCCCGAGAAGCTCATCGTGATCGGCGAGGTGGCCCGCGACTTCGGCCTCTACACGAAGATCACGGGCGGTCAGCGGATCGACATGTTCGGCGCGCGCGTCGAGCAACTGCCGCTGATCTGGGCACGGTTGGTGGACGCCGGTTTCGAGTCCGGGCACGCGTACGGAAAGTCGCTACGGACGGTCAAGTCGTGTGTCGGGCAGACCTGGTGCCGCTACGGCGTCCAGGACTCGGTGCGCATGGCCATCGACCTGGAGCTGCGCTACCGGGGCCTGCGGTCCCCGCACAAGCTCAAGTCGGCGGTCTCCGGATGCGCCCGCGAGTGCGCCGAGGCGCAGTCGAAGGACTTCGGCATCATCGCCACCGCCAACGGCTGGAACCTGTACGTCGGCGGCAACGGCGGCGCCACCCCGCGCCACGCGGACCTCCTCGCGCAGGACCTGTCGGACGCCGAACTCATCCGCCTCATCGACCGGTTCCTGATGTTCTACATCCGCACGGCCGACCGTCTGGAGCGCACCTCGACCTGGCTGGAGCGGATCCCCGGCGGTCTCGACCACATCCGCGAGGTGGTCGTGGAGGACTCGCTGGGCATCTGCGAGGAGCTGGAGTCGCTGATGACGGCGCACGTCGCCGCCTACCGCGACGAGTGGGCCGAGACCATCAACGACCCGGAGAAGCTGTCCCGGTTCGTCTCCTTCGTGAACGCGCCGGACACCCCCGACCCGGTCGTCGGCTTCGTCCCCGAGCGCGACCAGATCAAGCCCGACCTGCCGCTGCTGACCATCGGTACCCGCCCCCTGGAAGGAAGCGCCCAGCGATGACGCTCGCAACCGAGACCACGACGCTCAGGATCCAGCTCCAGCTGGACGGCCCGAACAGCACGGCCGGCACCGCCTCGTCCACCGCCTCCTCCGCCTCCTCCGCCTCCTCCGCCGACGACTGGTTCACGGTCTGCGACCTGACCGTACTGACCCCCGGCCGCGGCGTGGCCGCCCTGCTCCCGGACGGCCGCCAGGTGGCACTCTTCCTGGACCGCACGGGCCGGATGTACGCGATCGACAACCGCGACCCGTTCTCCGGCGCGGCTGTCCTCTCCCGCGGCCTCACCGGCTCCCACCAGGGTCGCCCGTTCGTGGCCTCACCGCTCCTGAAGCAGCGCTTCGACCTGGAGTCGGGCCGGTGCCTGGACGACGACACGGTGACGGTGCCGACCTACGAGGTGCGGGCGAGGTGAACAGGTAGAAGCGGGCTGCGGGCCCGGCGGGACCGCCGTGTCGTGGGCCCGGCAGATCCGGTGTGGCGCGAAGCGGAACCGCCGTGTCACGACACGCTTCCGCTTCGCGCCACCATGGCCTCCAGCGGTCTGTGGTGGGCCGGTTCGGCGGTTGCTCCTTCGGCCGGCGGTAGCCTCACCACCGCGTCGAGGCCGCCCTGGGCGACCGGACGCAGGGTGATGTCGCCGCCACTCGCGTGCGTGAGGCGCTGGACGAGCGCCAGGCCCAGTCCGGTACCCCCCTTGGGGGCGCCGGGTGCGCGCCAGAAACGGTCGAAGGCCCGGCGGCGCTGTTCCTCGGTCATTCCTGGTCCCTCGTCCGTGACGTGCAGTTCGACGCGGGCCGGGCCCGCGGGACGGTGGTGGAAGCGGCGTTCGTGGGTCGCCGGCCGGCGCAGGTCCATGGAGACGGTGGAGAACCGGGGCGACACCCTCAAAGCATTGGAGAGCAGGTTGTCCAGGATCTGTTCCACCGCGCCGGGCACGGCCAGTACGGGGCCGCTGTAGTCGCCGAGCAGCACGAGCTGTACGTCGTGCTGCTCGAACATCGGCGCCCAGGCACGGTGCCGTTCGGCGCAGACCCGGTCCAGGTCCACCGGTTCGCACACGGCGGCGCTCTCGTCGAGCCGGGCCATGGCCAGCAACCCCTCGACCATTCTGGCGAGCCGGTCGGTCTCCGTCATCGCGGCGTCGAGGCTGCCCCGGGCATGCAGCGCGATGTCGGACTCCAGGTTCTCAAGGCGCAGCCGCAGCGCGGCGAGGGGCGTCTTGAGCTGGTGCGAGGCCTCGCCCGCGAAGGCGCGCTGGGAGGCGAGGAGGTGTTCGAGGCGGGCGGCGGTGCGGTTGAAGGTGGCGGCGAGACTGCGCACCTCCGGCGGACCGTTCGTGATTGCCACGATGGTGGCGGAGCCGCCGTACGCCAACTCCTTCGTGGCGCGCTCCAGTTCGCGGATGGGCCGGCCGGTCCAGCGCGCGATGGCGAAGCCGATGACGGCGACGGCCGCCAGGACCGCGAGCCCGCCGAGGATGAGCAGCAGCCATACGTGCCGCACGCGCTCCGCCACCATCCGGCTGGGCACCGTGATCCGCACGGCACCCAGCGTCTCGGCGCCGTGCGCCACCGGGGCCGCGACCGCGATGTACTCCACTCCTCCGATGGTGGAGGTACGCACGTCCACCGTGGAGGTGCCCTGGAGCGCGTCCGCGATGCCGGGCCAGGAGGCGGGGTCCCCGGACTCCGCGGCGGACAGTTCGTGCGACGAGGCCAGCAGGTCGCCGGACCGGTCCACGATCAGCACCCTCCCGCCGATGCGCTCGGCACAGTGGGCCGCCCGGCCGGGCAGGTCCTGCGCCGCGCGTCCGGCGTCGATGGACAGCGCGGCGAACGCCGAGACCGACTCCGCCTCGTCCTTCGCCGCGTTGACCACCCGCTCCAGTTCGCCCCGCGAGTACACGAACCCCAGCGGGATCTCCAGACAGAGCAGGACCAGCGCGGTGAGGACGAGGTAGCTGAGGAGCAGCCGCCGGGTCATCGATACGCCACCGGTTGCCCGGGGGCCTGGTACGCGGGTGCCGGGTATGCGGTGGGCGGGTACGCGGTGGTCGGGTACGCGGTGGTCGGCTGTGTCTGGACCGCCAGCCGGAACCCGACTCCGCGCAGGGTCTGGATCCACGCCGGGTTTCCCAACTTCCGCCGCAGCGTGGCGACATGGACGTCGAGTGTCTTGGTCGGGCCCTGGTAGTGCGGGTCCCAGACCCGGTCGAGGATCTGCTGCCGCGAGTAGACCGCCCCGGGGTCCTCGGTGAGCAGCGCGAGCAGTTCGAACTCCTTCGGCGTCAGCGAGACGGAGGACTCGCCGACCCAGACCTGCCGGGTCCTGCGGTCGACGACGAGCGGGCCGGGGGACGGCCCGGGGTCCGGGGCGGGGTCCGGGTCGGGAAGAGGTCCGGGTTCGAAGTGCCGCGTGACGTCGGAAGGCTCGTAGCCGGAAGGCTCGTGGTCGGAGGGTTCGTAGCCGGAGGGATCACGAGGTGAAGGCGCGCGGGTCTCCTCGTCGGCCGGGTCGTACGCGACCGGTGCGGGCGAACCGAAGCCCGGCCCGGTGAGGTCCGACTCCGCTGCGTTCCGCCGCGAGGGACCCAGCGCTGAAACGTTCCTCCGCGTGCCGCCCTGACCGGACGAGAACGCTTCGCCGGTGAACGCCTCGCCGGTGAACGGCTTTTGGCCGAACGACTCACCGCCGAACGACTCAGCGCGGAAGGGTTCCGCGGCGTGCGACCGTACGCCGGGCGGCCGCGCGGCGCGGGGCCGCACACCGGTCGGCGGCCCGGCTTCCGGAGCACTCGGCTCGTACGGTCGCTGAAACGGCCGCTCGGACGGCCTTGCAGGCGGCCGTTCGTACGACCCTCCGTACGGCCCTCCCGCCTCGGGCGTACGGGACTCGTACGGTTCGCCGGCATACGCCCCCGAGCCGAACGACCCGGCGTCGCCGCGTCCCAGCCCCGTGCGCCGCGTGACCGCCCGTACCCGGGCCACCAGCTCGCGCAGACTGAAGGGTTTCGCCAGATAGTCGTCGGCGCCGAGCTCAAGGCCCAGCACGCGGTCGGCCTCCTCCCCTCGCGCGCTGAGGATGATGATGGGCACGTCGGAGACCTGCCGGATGCCACGGCAGACGTCGATGCCGTCCATGTCGGGCAGGCCCAGGTCGAGCAGGACGACATCGCCGTACGGCCCTCTCAGCCCATCGGCTCCGTTGGCGACATGGTCGACCGTCAGCCCGAAGTGACCCAGACCCTCGGCGAGAGGTTCGGCGATCGTCTCGTCGTCCTCGACGAGCAGCACTCGTACGCCCATACGTCCCGTCTCCCCAGCAATCCGGACAGCACGAACTCCGTGCCGTGGAGAGGTCACGGTACAAGAGACTTCAATGACGCAGAAGGTAAACCCTGGGTAATGTGACGGGTCGCTCAAAAACCGACTGCCGATGGCTGATTGCCGTCGGACCGGGCCGACAGAACGAGACCAGGGCGAGGCCAGGACGAGAAATGGGCTATTCCTGTCCCCGCTCTAGTGTTCCCTTAACCTTCGCCTGGCAATCGCCGCCCTACGGTGGAGGCACGACGAGAAACTCCTGCTCGGACGCCATGCTTGGACACCATGCTCGGAGGTACCGTGAAGGCATTGCTGGACCGCGCCCGCTCATTCAAACGACTGGTGGAGTTCGAGAGCGGCGAATACCAGAAGCTGGCCGAGGGTCAATATCCGGAGGCATTGTTCATTACCTGTGCGGACTCCCGGGTCATACCCACCCTGATCACGGGAGCGCGCCCCGGGGAGATATTCGAGCTGCGGAACGCAGGCAATATCGTCCCGCCGCACGAGCGGCCGGGCGCCTCGGGCGAGGCTGCCACCATCGAGTACGCGCTGGAGGTGCTCGGCGTTCAGGACATCATCGTGTGCGGCCATTCCCACTGCGGTGCCATGGGCGCGCTGAAGTCCGGCGACGACCTGTCCGCGCTGCCCGGCGTGGACGCCTGGCTGAACCTGGCCCGCCCGGAGCTGGCGCCGCTGCTCGACGGGGCCTGCGAGGACCCCTCGATGCCGGCCGTGGCGCAGCTCAACGTCGTCAACCAGCTCGCGACACTGCGGAGTTACCCGATCGCTCGGCCACGGATCGACTCGGGCCGGCTGCGACTGCACGGCTGGTACTACGAGGTCGACACCGGCCAGGTGCACGAGCTGGACGAGGACGGCCGCTTCCGGGTGCACGCCTCATGAGCGGGCTGCACGCACGTGGGCGCGTACCGGCCCACGCCAGGACACCGGCCCCGGCCCCGTTTCCGCCTCCGGCCCCGACTGGACCCCCGGCCCCGACCGCGCCTCCGGTTGCTGCTCCCACAACCAGCGCCACTGCGGCCCAGTTGGGGACCGAGACGCCGGACCGGCGCCCCGCCCCCGGAAAAAAGATCGACCTGGCCACCGAGATCACCGCCTCACTCGTCGTCTTCCTCGTCGCCCTCCCCCTGTGCATCGGCGTCGCCGTGGCCTCCGGGGTCCCCGCCGAACTGGGCATCATCTCCGGCGTCATCGGAGGCCTGGTCGTAGGCGCGGCGCGCGGCAGCACCCTCCAGGTCAGCGGCCCCGCAGCCGGACTGGCGGCCCTCGTCGCGGAGACGGTCCTGGAGTACGGCGTGGCCATGCTCGGCGTGATCGTCCTCGGCTCGGGCATCCTGCAGATCGTCCTCGGCCTGGTCCGCCTCGGCCGGATCTTCCAGGCGATCTCCCTGGCGGTCGTCCAGGGCATGCTCGCCGGCATCGGACTGCCGCTGATATTCAGCCAGCTCTATCCGATGTCCGATTCCAAGGCCCCCGGCACACCGGTCGAGAACATGGCGGGCATCCCCGGGCTGATCGGCGACACCCTGGCGAACCCCGACGCGCTCATCGCCGCCGGACTCGGCATCGTCACCGTCGCCCTCAGCTTCGTGTGGAAGATGGCGCCGGGCCCGGTGAAGAAGGTCCCGGCCGCGCTCGTGGCTGTCGCGATCGGCATCGGGATCGCCTCCCTGCCGGGCGTGGACGTGAAGACGCTGCAGGTGGGGAATCTGCTCGCGTCCGTCAACGTACCCGGCGCGAAGGAGTTCGCCGGACTCGCCGACGTCGGGATCATCACCGCGATCCTCACCTTCACGGTGATCGCCTCGGCGGAGAGCCTCTTCACGGCCGCCGCCGTGGACCGTATGCACAGCGGGCCGCGCACGCGTTACAACCCCGAACTCATCGCTCAGGGAGCGGGGAACACCGTGGCGGGCCTTCTCGGCGCGCTTCCCGTCACGGCGGTGGTGGCCCGCAGTTCGGCGAACGTCCAGGCAGGTGCCAAGACCCGCCTCTCCCGTACCCTGCACGGCCTGTGGCTGCTCGCCTTCGCGCTGCTCCTGCCCCAGGTGCTGGCCCTGATCCCGATCTCCGTGCTCGCGGGCGTCCTCGTACACAGCGGCTGGAAGCTCTTCGCGCCCGCGGAGTTCCCGAAGATGTGGCACCAGGACCGGGGCGAGTTCGCGGTCATGACGCTCACCACGCTGGTCATCGTCGCGACCGCGCTGCTCGAAGGCGTCCTCTTCGGCCTCGCCGCGGGGATCGTCCTGGCCGCGCTGCGCATGTCCCAGACCGTCATCAAGCAGCACCTGGAGGAGGACACCGCCAAGGTCGTCATGGCGGGCAACGCCACGTTCCTGCGGCTGCCGCAGCTGATCGAGGCGCTGGAATCGGCCGCCGAGGCGGGCAAGCCGCGGATTCGGCTCGACCTGACGGGTGTGACCCATCTGGACCATGCCTGCCGCAGCCAGGTCGAGGAGTTCGTCGCTCAGCAGCGGGGGTTCGGGCTGCGGGTGGAGCTGCTGATGCCGGGGCCGGCGAAGCCGGCGCCTGTGGCGGACCCGGCAGTCGGCGAACAGGCCCGGCCGACCGGCACCGCGCTCCCCAAGCGCCCGTACGCGCCCCCGGCCACGTTCCCGACACAGGGGCCAGGGCCCGGCCCCACAGCCGAGTGGTTCTACCTCGACACCCAGCCCATGCCC
This sequence comes from Streptomyces sp. NPDC048484, assembly GCF_040651415.1. Lineage (NCBI taxonomy): Bacteria > Bacillati > Actinomycetota > Actinomycetes > Kitasatosporales > Streptomycetaceae > Streptomyces > Streptomyces sp. NPDC048484. The sequence continues at coordinate 44,544 of NZ_JBEZJY010000015.1, read as the reverse complement.
GAGGAGTACGCCTCCCGCTGAGCACCGCCCGACCGTTCGCACCTGCGCCTCGTTCCGTTCCGTTCGCACCCTGCGCCTCGTTCGCGACTGGCCGCCCCTAATCTGGAACCCACCCGTAGGGAGACCGGCACGCGGAGGGAGCCACGCCATGACCGGCTGGAACGCGAACAACATCCCCGACCAGAGCGGCCGCACGGCCGTCGTCACCGGAGCGAACAGCGGGATCGGGTACGTCACCGCCCGCGAACTGGCGCGGCGGGGCGCCCGGGTCGTCCTCGCCTGCCGCAGCGAGAGCCGTGGCACCGAGGCCGCCGACCGGCTGGCCGCCGAGGTGGCGGACGCGGGCGTGGACGCGGGCGTGGGTGTGAACGCGGACGTGGAGTTCATGCGCCTGGATCTCGGGGACCTGGACTCCGTACGGGAGTTCACGGCGGCGTACGGACGCAAGCACGACCGTCTCGACCTGCTCGTCAACAACGCGGGCGTGATGGCCCTGCCGCAGGGGCGCACCGCAGACGGCTTCGAGACGCAGTTCGGGGTCAACCACCTCGGCCACTTCGCGCTCACCGGGCTGCTGATGCCGGCGCTGCTCGCCGCACCCGGCGCGCGCGTGGTGAGCGTGGCCAGCGTTCTGCACATGCTGTCCAACATCGACATCAACGACCTCAACAACGAGCGGCCGTACAGGCGCTGGATCGCCTACGGGCGCTCGAAGACGGCCAACCTGTTGTTCGTGCACGAGCTGGCGCGACGCCTCGCCGCCACCGGCTCCGACATCGTGGCGGCAGCCGCCCACCCCGGGTACGCCGCGACCAACCTGATGACCGCGGGCCTGAAGATGGAGGGCCGCAGGGGCGCCCAGCTCATCATCGAGGCCGGCACCCGACTCTTCGCCCACCCCCCGGCGACGGGCGCCCTCCCCACCCTGTACGCGGCGACGGCCCCCGGTGTCCGCCCGGACTCCTTCACCGGCCCGCCGACCCTGGGCCGGCGCGGCTCCCCCACGAACGCGTCGCGCGCCAAATGGACCCTCAACGACAGTGCCGGACAACGGCTCTGGGAGGAGTCGGAGCGGCTGACGGGTGTCACGTACGACGCACTGAAGGCGTAACTCGCACGCGTCACCACGCTGGTCACCACATGGAAGGGCCGAAGGGCCCATTCCCCCATAACTCCCGCTTGCGGGTTTGCACTGCGGTTTACAGACGACGGCGCCATGTACGGAGAGCTACCGACCAGTCACGTCACGTTCACATCACAGGTCCGGTGTTCCGCTGCAGCATCCGCAGCCCCTCTCGTACTTTCGTCACCTCAAATCCGACGGATCACCTCTTCGTGATCACGCGCACGGATATCGGTTGAATCTGAACAATTCGAGAGGCTCTTCGTGCACCAGATCCGCAAGCCCGTCGCCGTGGCCTTCGCCGCGCTGGCACTGGCCGTCCTGCCGACCACCGCCGAGGCCCATGACGGCCTCCACCCGTTCCAGAACTGCACCGAGGCGTACGAGAACGGGTACGCCAACATCGCCAAGGGCGACGAGCACTACGGGGAGCACCTGGACCGCGACAAGGACGGCGTCGGCTGCGACAAGCCGCCCGCGGACTTCGTCCCCGTGGACGACCAGGGCACGGACGAGCAGGGCAAGGACGGTTCCTCCGGCACCGGGCAGGAGAACGCCGGCCGGCAGAACCCGGACCTGGCCGAAACCGGAGGCAGCAGTGTCACCCCGTACATCGCGGGCGGCGGCGCGGCCGTCCTGCTGGCCGGGGGCGGCGTGCTGCTCATGGCGCGCAGGCGCCGCGACAACCGCTGACGCACCGGCCAACACCGAAGGGGCGGCACCTCCGCACAAGGTGCCGCCCCTTCTTCTTTCGTGCGCCGGGGCCGCGGTCCGTCGGTGAGGGTGGGATGGCGGACCGCGGTCCCGGAGTCCCCGGGCCCTGCAGCGCCTGGGCCTGGGCCTGGGCCTATCGGTGGTCGCTGCCCTGGGAGGAGGAGGCCGCGCGGCCTGCTTCCAGCCGTGCCACCGGGATGCGGAACGGGGAGCAGGAGACGTAGTCGAGTCCCACCTCGTGGAAGAAGTGGACCGACTCCGGGTCGCCGCCGTGCTCGCCGCAGACGCCGAGTTTCAGATCGGGCCGCGTCTCCCGGCCGGCCTGCACGGCGTCGCGTACGAGCTTGCCGACGCCGTCCCGGTCGATCGTCTCGAACGGGGAGACCCCGAAGATGCCCTTCTCCAGGTAGGCCGTGAAGAAGCTGGCCTCCACGTCGTCCCGGCTGAAGCCCCACACCGTCTGGGTCAGGTCGTTCGTGCCGAAGGAGAAGAACTCGGCCGCCTCCGCGAGCTGCCCGGCGGTCAGCGCGGCGCGCGGCAGCTCGATCATCGTGCCGAGCGCCAGCTTCAGGTCCACACCGGTCTGCTCCCGCACCTCGGCGATGACCTGTTCGGCCTCGTCGCGGACGATCTCCAGCTCCTGGACCGTGCCCACGAGCGGGATCATGATCTCGGCGCGCGGGTCGCCCTTGGCGTTCTTGCGCTCGGCCGCGGCCTCGGCGATCGCCCGTACCTGCATGGTGAACAGGCCCGGGATGACCAGGCCGAGGCGTACGCCGCGCAGGCCGAGCATCGGGTTCTGCTCGTGCAGCCGGTGGACGGCCTGGAGCAGCCGCAGTTCGTTCTCGTGCGGGTCCTCGCGTGCCTCCGCGAGGGCCACCCGGACCGACAGCTCCGTGATGTCCGGCAGGAACTCGTGCAGCGGCGGGTCCAGGAGACGGACGGTGACCGGCAGGCCGTCCATCGCCTCGAAGAGCTGCACGAAGTCCTGCTTCTGGAGCGGGAGAAGCTCCTTCAGCGACTCCTCGCGCTCGGCGTCCGTGTCCGCGAGGATCAGCCGCTCCACCAGTTCCCGCCGGTCACCGAGGAACATGTGCTCCGTACGGCACAGGCCGATGCCCTGGGCGCCGAAGCGGCGGGCGCGCAGCGCGTCCTCTGCGTTGTCCGCGTTGGCGCGGACGCGCAGACGGCGCTTGCGGTCGGCGAAGGCCATGATCCGGTGGACCGCCTCGACCAGTTCGTCGGCGTCGTCGGCGCCCGCGTGCATCCGGCCCTCGAAGTACTCCACGACGGGGGACGGGACGACCGGGACCTCGCCCAGGTAGACCTTGCCCGACGAACCGTCGATGGAGATCACGTCGCCCTCCTCGACGACGTGCCCGCCGGTCACGGTCATCCGGCGCCGCTTGGTGTCGACCTCCAGTTCCTCCGCGCCGCACACACAGGTCTTGCCCATGCCGCGTGCGACAACGGCCGCGTGGGAGGTCTTGCCGCCGCGCGAGGTGAGGATGCCCTCGGCGGCGATCATGCCGTCGAGGTCGTCGGGGTTCGTCTCACGGCGGACCAGGATGACCTTCTCGCCGGAACGGGACCACTTCACGGCCGTGTACGAGTCGAAGACCGCCTTGCCGACCGCCGCACCCGGCGAGGCGGCGATGCCCCGGCCGATCTGCGACATCTTCCCGCCTTCGGCTGCCGAGGCGTCGAACCGCGGGAACATCAGCTGCGCGAGCTGGGCGCCGTTGACGCGCTGCAGCGCCTCGGCCTCGTCGATCAGACCCTGGTCGACCAGTTGGGTGGCGATACGGAAGGCCGCGCCGGCCGTCCGCTTGCCGACGCGGGTCTGGAGCATCCACAGCTGCCCGCGCTCGATCGTGAACTCGATGTCGCAGAGGTCCCTGTAGTGGTTCTCCAGGGTCTTCATGATCTGCATCAGCTGGTCGTACGACTTCTTGTCGATCTGCTCCAGATCGGCGAGCGCGACGGTGTTGCGGATGCCCGCGACGACGTCCTCGCCCTGCGCGTTCTGCAGGTAGTCGCCGTACACGCCCTCGTGCCCCGAGGCCGGGTCCCGGGTGAAGGCGACGCCCGTGCCCGAGTCGGGGCCCAGGTTGCCGAAGACCATGGAACAGACGTTGACGGCCGTGCCCAGGTCGTGCGGGATGCGCTCCTGGCGGCGGTAGAGCTTGGCCCGGTCGGTGTTCCAGGAGTCGAAGACCGCGTGGATGGCGAGGTCCATCTGCTCGCGCGGGTCCTGCGGGAAGTCCCGGCCGGCCTCGGTCTTGACGATCTTCTTGAACTTGGTGACGAGCTTCTTCAGGTCCGCCGCTTCGAGGTCGGTGTCGACCGCGACCTTCTTGGTGTGCTTGGCCGCCTCCAGCGCGTCCTCGAAGAGCTCGCCCTCGACGCCGAGGACCGTCTTGCCGAACATCTGGATGAGACGGCGGTACGAGTCCCACGCGAAGCGGTCGTCCCCGGCCTGCTTGGCCAGGCCCTGCACGGACTTGTCGGAGAGACCGATGTTCAGGACGGTGTCCATCATGCCGGGCATGGAGAACTTCGCGCCGGAGCGGACCGAGACGAGGAGGGGGTCGTCGGCCTGGCCGAGCTTCTTGCCCATCTTCCCTTCGAGGGCGTCGAGGTGCGCACTCGCCTCGTCACGCAGTGCCGCGGGCTCGTCGCCGCTGTCGAGGTACGTCTTGCAGGCCTCGGTGGTGATGGTGAAGCCCGGCGGGACGGGAAGGCCCAGGTTGGTCATCTCGGCGAGGTTGGCACCCTTGCCGCCGAGGAGATCCTTGAGGTCCCGGTTGCCCTCCGTGAAGTCATAAACGAACTTCACGCTTTCGACGCCGCTGTCGCCGCTCTCAGCTACGTGGGGATCTTTGTTTTCCGACACGGGTCTCGACTCCTCGAGGACGCGGTGGCTGCCCTGACGACGGGGAACATACCCAGATCGAAGGCACCTGGGTACGTCCACTTGCGCGTCATACGGCCGTAACCACCCGTCCGCCAGCAGATCGAAAGTCAAGGGATAGTAAGGCGCAGAGGTGCGCAGCGTTCACTTCTTGAAGGAGTCAACGCACGTAGACTCCGAATGTCGCTCAAACGAGCAGCTCTCGGCACGTATGAGTTCACGTCGTAAATGATCAGAAGGTGGCACTGAGTGCCACCCTTTGAGAAGTGCAGCCATCCGCAAACTGCTCATCTGAGCGAAACCTCGATCAAGCGTGGCGAGAATCACGCCGCTGACGGCGCTCGGATTTCACCATGCGGACCCGTTCCCCGCCCGGAAACACCGCCGTCACATCACCTCACCCGCCCATGGCGAGCAGCCGCTCCTCGACCCGCTCGGGCGCGTACAGGTGCTCCACGACCAGCGCACCCGCCCCGACCAGGCCCGCTCGTTCGCCCAGCCGGGAGGTGACCACGTCCAGGTGAGCGGTGGAGCGGGGCAGGGCCCGCTGGTAGAGCAGTTCGCGCACGCCGGTGAGGAAGGCCGTTCCGGCCAGATCCCCGGCGATCATCAGGACGCCGGGGTTGAGCAGGGTCACCACGGTCGCCAGGACGTCACCGACGTGCCGCCCCGCCTCCCGCGCGAACGCGGCCGCGCCGGGGTGCCCCGAGACGAGCAGGTCGCGCACGTCCGAGCCCGACGCGGCCGGAACTCCCGTCTCCGCCAGCCTGCGCGCCACGGCTCCCCCGCTGGCGACGGCGGCGAGACAGCCGTACGACCCGCACCTGCACAGCGCGTCGGCACCCTCCGGAACGCGGATGTGCCCGAGGTCGCCGGCCCCTCCGTCGATACCCCGGTAGATCGTGCCGCCGACGACCACTCCCGCGCCGATTCCGGTGGAGACCTTCACCAGGACGAAGGCCGAGCAGTCGGGGTGGGCGGTGCGCTGCTCCCCGTACGCCATCAGGTTGGCGTCGTTGTCGACCAGGACCGGGACGGCCCCGGCGCCCGTGTGCTCGGTGAAGGCGCGGGTGAGGCGGCCTCTTATGTCGTAGCCGTCCCAGCCGGGCATGATCGGCGGCTGGACGACCCGGCCGGTGTCGCTGTCCACGGGCCCCGGTACGGCGAGGCCGATGCCGCACACCTCGTGCGCGCGGTGCCCGGCCTTCTCCAGCAGTTCGGCGAACCAGCGGCCCAGCTCGCCGAGCACCACGTCCGGTCCGTCCTCGACGAGCAGCGGCCCCGCGTGCTCGGCCAGCAGCTCACCGGTCAGGGACAACACGGCGGCGCGCGCGTGCCGGGTGTCGAGGTCGGCGGCGAGGACGACGGCGTGGGAGTCGTCGAACTCCAGGCGGACCGAGGGACGTCCGCCGAGCGGCGAGTCCACCGGGCCCGCGGCGCCCTCACGCAGCCAGCCGGCCCGGAAGAGCCGGTCGAGGCGCTGCCCGACCGTGGCCCGGGACAACCCTGTGACCTGCTGCAACGCCCCACGGGTGGTGGCGCGCCCGCTGCGCACCAGCTCCAGCAGATCGCCGGAGCTCGCCTGGCTCCCTATCTTCCCGGTCCTTCCAGCCCCTCCGGCCCCACCGGCCCCTGCTGACCCATTGGCTCCACCGGATCCTGCAGCCCCTCCGGCCCTGGTCGCCATTCCGCTCCTCCCTGTGGTTCCGGTCATACGAACCCCTTGCGCTCACCAACTCTGCATTACATATTGAGTTTTGCGTGTTAAATAGACGTAACCCTACGGTAGCTACTGCCGAACTGGTCGGCCGCATGTCTTCGGGGAGACCTGAGTGGACCGCACAACCCAGCTCACCGCCCGCCGCACTGTGCACTTCGATCCCGTACGCACCTCGGCCTCACCGCCCTTCACCGGCCACGGTGAGACCGGCCGGGCCCAGGCGGCCGTATACGATCCGGTCCGCCGGGCGGAGCCGCTGCACCTCAGGGCGGCCGAGGTGCTGCACAGCAACTGGACGGGCACGTCCACGGTGCCCTCGCGCAGCCTGTATCCGCACCAGTGGTCCTGGGACTCGGCGTTCATCGCGATCGGGCTGCGCCATCTGTCGCCGCTGCGGGCCCAGACGGAGCTGGAGACGCTGCTCGACGCGCAGTGGGACGACGGCCGGATCCCGCACATCGTTTTCAACCCCTCCGTCCCCCTCGACGCGTACTTCCCGAGCCCGGACTTCTGGCGCTCCTCGACCGCGGGGCACGCAGCGGGCGCCCCGCGCACCGTACAGACGTCGGGCATCGTGCAGCCACCGGTGCACGCGCTCGCCGCGTGGCTGGTGCACACCGCGGACCCCGGTCTGTCCCGGGCAAGGTCCTTCCTGTCCCGCGTGTACCCGCGCCTCGCGGCCTGGCACCGCTATCTGCTGCACCGCCGGGACCTGGGCGGCGGGGGTCTCGCCTCGGTGGTCCACCCCTGGGAACAGGGCATGGACAACGCCCCGAGCTGGGACGCGCCGCTCTCCCGTGTCACACCGGCCCCGGCCCGTTCCTACCGCCGCGCGGACCTGGACCACGGCGCCGCCGAGGACCGGCCGACGGATCTGGACTACGGCCGGTACGTACGCCTGGCGGCGGACTACCGGGACGGCGGGTACGCGGACGGTACCGCCGACTTCGCGGTGGAGGACCCGGCGTTCAACGCTCTGCTGATCGCCTCCGAGCACGCGCTGGCCCGCATCGCCCGGGAACTGGGGGCGACGGGCACGGCCCGCCACGCGCACGCGGAGCGGCTGACGGAAGCGCTGGTCGACCGGCTGTGGGATCCGGCGGAGGGCATGTTCTTCTGCCGGGACGTGCGCACGGACGAGCGGATCCCCGAGCGTGGGGTGTCCGGGCTCATCCCGCTGATCCTGCCGACGCTCCCCCGCGAGACCGCCGCGACGCTCGTACGGACGCTGCACGGGCCGCACTTCGGGCTCGGCGCCGCGACGCGGCTCGTACCGAGTTACGACCTGACCGGGCACGCCTTCGACCCGCACCGGTACTGGCGCGGCCCGGCCTGGTTCAACACCAACTGGCTGGTGGAGCGCGGGCTCAGGCTCCACGGGGAGCACGCCCGCGCGAGCAAGCTGCGCGGCGCCCTGCTGGAGACGGCGGACACGTCCGGGTTCGCCGAGTACGTGGACCCGTACACCGGCGAGGCCTGCGGGGCGCTCGGCTTCAGCTGGACCGCGGCACTGACGCTGGACCTGCTGCACGAGGCGCCCGAAACGCCTGAGACGCCCGAGGCCGAGGCGGGGCACAGCACGACGCACAGCACGGCGGACGAGTTCGGCGAGGGTGCCAACGGTGTCCAGGACGCCCGGGGCGCCAGGGGAGGGAACCTGCGATGACGGACCGGCAGCATCTGCTCGTGCACGGCGGGACGTTCGCCGCGGTGGGCGACGGCGGGGACATCAGCGGAGTACGCGGTGGCAGCAGTTCTCAGTCCGCTCCCGACGGGCTGTTCGTGCGCGACGCCCGGCATCTGAGCCGCTGGCAGCTGACCGTCGACGGGGCGGTACCCGAGGCACTGTCGCCGGTCTCGGGCGGCGACAGCGCCCGCTGTGTGCTCGTGCCGCGCGGCGGCCGGCAGGAACCGCCCGCCCACACGATCTTCCGCGAACAGGCCGTCGCGGACAGCTCGTTCGTCGAGGCGCTGCGGATCACCAGCAACTGCCCGGTGCCGACAACGGTCCGGATCGCGGTCACCGCGGACGCCGACTTCACGGACCAGTTCGAACTGCGCTCCGACCACCGGACGTACGCGAAGACCGGCGCGGTCCGCTCCCGCAAAGTCCTGGACGACGGCGTGGAGTTCAGCTATCGGCGTGGGGAGTGGCGGTCCTTTACGACCGTCACCTCGGAGCCCGCGCCCGACGGCGTCGAAGAGACCGGCACAGGCGCGCGGCGCCTCGTGTGGACCCTCGACCTCGCACCGCACGGTTCGGCCGGGCTGACTCTGCGGGTGGCGGCGCGCCCGCACGGTATGCCGCACCCGGAGGTGCCCCGCACCCCGGCCGCCGCGAACGACCGGCTCCTCGCGCTGGAGGGGGAGTTCGCGCAGGGCGTGCCTTTCCCGACGGGCTGGCCCGAGCTGGCCGCGGCGTGCGCGCGGGGCCTCTCCGACCTGGCCGTGCTCCAGGTGCCCGCGACGGGTCCCGACGGCGAGGAACTTCGCGTCCCGGCGGCGGGCGTGCCGTGGTTCCTCACCCTCCTGGGCCGCGACGCCCTCCTGACCTCCCTCTTCGCACTCCCCTACCGTCCGCAGCTGGCCGCCGCCACCCTGCCCGCGCTCGCCGCGGCCCAGGCGACCGAGGTCGGCGCGGGCGCGGTGGCCCAGCCGGGCAAGATCGTGCACGAGATGCGGCACGGGGAGCTGGCCCACTTCGGCCAGGTGCCGTACGGCCGCTACTACGGCTCGGTCGACGCGACCCCGCTCTTCCTGGTCCTCCTCGGCGCCTACGTAGAGCAGACCGGTGACACGGCGCTCGCCCGCCGCCTTGAGCCCCATGCCCGCGCGGCGGTCGGCTGGATGCTGGACCACGGCGGGCTGACCTCGCGCGGCTATCTCGTCTACCGCGCGGACGAGGGCGGTCTCGCCAACCAGAACTGGAAGGACTCCCCCGGCGCCATCTGCTCCGGCGACGGCAGCCGGCCGACCGGACCCGTGATGGCGGCGGGCGCGCAGGGTTACGCGTACGACGCGTTGCGCCGTACCGCACATCTGGCCCGCACGGTGTGGGACGACGAGGTGTACGCGGCGTTGCTGGAGCAGGCCGCCGGGGATCTCCGGGACCGGTTCCAGCGGGACTTCTGGATGGCGGACCACGCCTTCCCCGCACTCGCGCTCGACGGCGAGGGCAACCATGTCGACGCGCTCGCGTCCGACGCGGGGCACCTGCTGTGGTCGGGCCTGCTGGACAAGGAGTACGGGGAACTGGTGGGGCGGCGGTTGCTGGAGCCGGACTTCTTCTCCGGGTGGGGCGTACGGACGCTCGCCTCGGGCCAGCCCGCGTACCATCCCCTCTCCTACCACCGGGGTTCGGTGTGGCCCCACGACAACGCGCTGATCACGTTGGGGCTGGCGCGCTACGGACTCCACGACGAGGCCCGTACGGTCGCCCACGCCCTGGTGGACGCCGCCACCGCCACCGGCCACCGCCTTCCGGAGGTGCTCGCGGGCTACGGCCGCGACACCCACGGTGAGCCGGTGCCGTACCCGCACGCGTGCGTGCGCGAATCCCGCTCGGCGGCGGCCCCGCTGGCGCTGCTCACGGCGGTGGGTGGTGCGTGAGCTTCGGCGCCGGGTGCGGGCCGCCTTGGGCTGAGCGCGCAGTTCCCCGCGCCCCTGGAAGCGGGGCGCAGCCCCTGCTGTTCAGGGGCGCGGGGAACTGCGCGGCCGACCCCCACCGGCCCGCACCCGAAGGCAGCCGCTCAGCCCCCGGACGTGTCCAGCTCCGCGTCCTCGCCGACCCCGGCGCAGTCGTACGGGTCCTTCAGCCAGCCGTCCGGCAGGACCACCCTGTTGTTGCCGGACGTGCGTCCGCGCGGCCCGTCGGCGCCGAGCGGCCAGGGCTGGTCGAGGTCCAGCTCGTCCAGCCCCTCGGAGAGCGCCGCCAGCGACGACGTGACCGCGAGCCGCCTGCGCATCTCCGAGCCGACGGCGAAACCCTTCAGATACCAGGCCACGTGCTTGCGGAAGTCGATGACTCCGCGTGCCTCGTCCCCGATCCACTCCCCGAGCAGGGTCGCGTGCCGCACCATCACGGCCGCCACTTCCCGAAGGGTCGGCTGTGCGTAGTCACCGGAACGCCCCTCGAACGCGGCCACCAGGTCACCGAACAGCCACGGCCGCCCGAGGCAGCCCCGCCCGACCACCACCCCGTCGCAGCCGGTCTCCCGCATCATCCGCAGCGCGTCGTCGGCGGACCAGATGTCGCCGTTGCCGAGGACGGGGATCTCCGGGACGTGCTCCTTCAGCCGGGCGATGGCATCCCAGTCGGCCGTACCGCCGTAGTGCTGTGCGGCCGTGCGGCCGTGCAGCGCGATCGCCGTCACGCCCTCCTCGACCGCGATCCGGCCCGCGTCGAGGAAGGTGATGTGGTCGTCGTCGATGCCCTTGCGCATCTTCATGGTGACCGGGAGGTCACCCGCCCCGGACACCGCCTCGCGCAGGATCGCCCGCAGCAGGTGCCGCTTGTACGGGAGAGCCGAGCCGCCGCCCTTGCGGGTCACCTTCGGGACCGGGCAGCCGAAGTTCAGGTCGATGTGGTCGGCGAGGCCCTCCTCCGCGATCATCCGGACGGCCTTGCCGACGGTCGCGGGGTCGACGCCGTACAGCTGGATCGAACGCGGGGTCTCCGACGCGTCGAAGCGGATCAGCTGCATCGTCTTCTCGTTGCGCTCGACCAGCGCCCGCGTGGTGATCATCTCGCTGACGAACAGCCCTTTGCCCCCGCTGAACTCCCTGCACAGCGTGCGGAACGGCGCGTTCGTGATGCCCGCCATGGGGGCGAGCACGACGGGCGGCCGGACGGTGTGCGGGCCGACCCGCAGGGCCGTGTTCACCGAGGATGCGGGCGTTGACGTTGGCGTTGACGTTGGCGTAGGCGCGGACGTGAGCGTGGGCATTCCCCCATTGTCGCGTACGCCGACCGGTGCCCCGGAAGCCATCGGAAACCATCGCCCCGCCGATCACCGCAGTCATTAGTTAGGCACACTACCGACACGGGCGTACGCTGGTGGGCATGCCCGAGCTCAGCCACCGCCGGCGTCGGCTGGTGCTCGCGATCTGCTGTATGAGTCTGCTGATCGTGAGCCTCGACAACACCGTCCTCAACGTCGCGCTCCCCTCCATGCAGAAGGACCTGCACGCGAGCCTCGCGGGCATGCAGTGGACGATCGACGCGTACACGCTGGTGCTCGCCGCGCTGCTGATGCTCGCGGGCTCGACCGCCGACCGCGTCGGCCGCCGGAAGGTCTTCATCGCGGGTCTTGTCGTCTTCACCGTCGGCTCGGTCCTCTGCTCGCTCGCGCCCAATCTCGAATCGCTCGTCGCCTTCCGCATGATCCAGGCGGTCGGCGGCTCGATGCTCAACCCGGTCGCCATGTCGATCATCACCAACACCTTCACGGACCCGCGCGAGCGCGCCCGCGCGATCGGTGTCTGGGGAGCCGTGGTCGGCATATCCATGGCCGCCGGCCCGCTGATCGGCGGCCTCCTGGTGGACTCGGTCGGCTGGCGCTCGATCTTCTGGGTCAACCTGCCGGTGGGCCTGGCCGCGCTCCTGCTCACCCTCCGGTACGTGCCGGAGTCCCGCGCCCCGAAGGCCCGCCGCCCCGACCCGGTCGGCCAGCTCCTGGTGATCGCGCTGCTCGGCTCGCTGACGTACGCGATCATCGAGGCGCCCGAATCCGGCACGGAGAAGATCCTCGTCTTCGGCGGTATCGCGCTCGCCGCGCTCGCCGCCCTCCTCTGGTACGAGCCGCGCCGCGACGAACCCCTCATCGACCTGCGCTTCTTCCGGTCGGCCCCGTTCAGCGGGGCCACGGTGGTGGCGGTCAGCGCGTTCGCGGGGCTCGGCGGATTCCTCTTCCTGTCGACGCTCTACCTCCAGAACGTGCGCGGTCTGAGCGCCCTCGACGCGGGCCTGTGGATGCTCCCCATGGCGGCCATGACCTTCGTCTGCGCGCCGCTGTCCGGGCGGCTGGTCGGCAGTCGGGGTCCCCGGCTGTCGCTGCTCGTCGCCGGCACGGCGATGACCCTGAGCGGGGTGCTCTTCGCCGCGTTCGAGGCCGAGACCGCGAACGTGACCCTCGTCATCGGGTACGTCCTCTTCGGGCTCGGCTTCGGTTTCGTGAACGCGCCCATCACCAACACCGCCGTCTCCGGCATGCCCCGCGCGCAGGCCGGTGTGGCCGCCGCCGTGGCCTCCACCAGCCGCCAGATCGGCCAGACGCTGGGCGTCGCGGTGATCGGCGCGGTCCTCGCCTCGGGCGTCGGCTCCTCCTCCTACGAGGACGCCTTCGTGTCGGCGGCCCGGCCGGCCTGGTGGATCATCACCGCGTGCGGCTTCATGGTCCTCGTCATGGGCGCGCTGACGAGCGGCCGCTGGGCTGTGCGCTCTGCTGAGCGGACGGCCCGGCGCCTGGAGTCACCGGAGGTCAAGGAGTCGGCCGGGGTGACCTGAAATATTGCGCCGGCTCGGCAGCGGACAGACCGCGCCAACGGTGGCACGCTGATAGTGGCCGGCCGCCGCCGCGCGGGCAACGGCGGCCGGGGCGCGAGGGATCGGGCTCCCCCTCGATCGGTTCCTCGCGCGAAGTGCCCTCCTGGCGGTGCGAGACGGCGGGAGTCGCCTCGCTGGGCACGCCGTGAGGGCGGAGGCTGGAGCCGCGTTGTCGGCGATGCGGCTCCAGCCGGCCTCGAAGTCGGTCACGGCTCGGGGGCTGGGAGCCTGCGGTGCGGGCCAGAGCGCCCCACACCACCTGGTTGGAGAGTAGAAGGAAACCGCGGTGATCGGAAGCTGAAGCCGGTCAGCTGAAGCCGGTCAACGGACACGCTGCCCCGGGAGCCGGGCCGTTGGCGGGTTCAGCGTTCACGGTTCAGGGCGTCCCGAACCGTGGGCAGGGGGTTGAAGAGCTCGTTGAGACCGGCGGCTTTGAGGATCCGCAGATGCCAGGGCCGGACACAGACCAGTGCCAGGTGGCCGCCGCTTTCCAGAGCCCTGCGCCGTGTCCGGCAGAGCAGGCCGAGGGCGGAACAGTCGAGGAACTCCACAGGCCGCAGGTCCACGATCACCTGAGCGCCGCGCGGGGCGGTGGCGGCGTCCAGCCGGGCCTGGATCTCGACGACGGTGCTCAGGTCGATGATGCCCTTGATCTCGACCACGGTGCTGCCGCGGATCAGGTAACTGCGCGCGGGCCGGCACGTGGCCGGCACCTTCCCCGGCTTCGGCTGATTCTGGCGCTGCCCTTGATTCTGGCGCTGCCCTGCGTTCGTATACCGGATGCCCATGGTGATTCCTGACGTGAGACCCCCGCTGGGACGGGGGTTCGTGGTCGTCGGACTGTCGCCAAGGACTGGGGCAACGCCTGACCACCGTAGGAAACGCAGGGGTTGCAGAAACCATTACGCACCCGATCAGCCCTCCGTACGAGTGAAGATCATGGCGCAGCATTGACAGATGGGGTTCTAGGGCTGGCCGAACAGGCCCTAGGAACTGCGCGGCTCAACAGCCATCGCGTGCAGCCTTTCCAGGCGTTCGCGCGACTCCTCGTCCGCCGGTGTGTACGTGACCAGACGCGGCCCCGCCGCCGGGCCGAGCCACAGATCGGTGTGGACCAGCGTCAGCCGGCCCACGTACCGGTTGTCGAAGAACTTGGTCTTGCTGCGCGGGCCGACCACCTCGTGCCGCTCCCACACCTCACGGAACTCCCCGGACTCCGCGCACAGCCGCTTGAGCAGCATCTTCCAGGCGGGGTCGGCGAGATGCCCCGCCATCGAGGCCCGGAACTTCGCGGCCATCAGCCGCACCGTCTCGTCGAGCAGCACGATCGAGGAGCGCCACTGCTCGTTCGTGGTGACGAGGACCATGCAGCTGCGGTCCTCCGGCGGCACCTCGTCGAGGTCGCACAGCAACCTGCCGTACGTGCGGTTGTACGCGAGAACGTCGTACCGGCTGTTCTGGATGCAGGCCGGCAGGGGCTCCAGCTGCTCCAGCATCTGCAGCAGCGCCGGAGTGATCGTCGGGCAGCGCGAGGCCGGAGTGGGATCGACGGCGCCGGCCAGCTGGAAGAGGTGGGCCCGCTCGTTCGAGTCCAGCATCAGGGTGCGGGCGAGCGCGTCGAGGACCTGCACGGAGACCTGGATGTCCCGGGCCTGCTCCAACCACGTATACCAGGTGACGCCGACCGCGGAGAGCTGCGCGACCTCCTCCCGGCGCAGACCGGGTGTGCGCCGGCGGCTGCCCCGGGGCAGACCCACCTGCTCGGGCGTGATGTGCTCCCGGCGGTGCCGCAGGAAGGCGGCAAGCTCGTGCCGCCGGATCTCCGACTCACCGGAGGGCCGGCCGTCCGGCTCTCCCGAGGGCCGGCCCTCCGACCCGCCGGGCCGCTCCGGCAAGGGCGCGCCGTCCGGCCCGCGCAGGGGCACACCGGCGGCCAACGGTTCCCGTACCGCCGCCGCCACCGCCACCGCGGACCCTGTCCCGACGGCCCCGCCCGCCCCCACCGTCGTCTTCTCCGCCATGGTCGTCATTCCTCCAGCCTGCCGCCCCGCGGACCCTGTTGCCAGGTACTCCTTCTACCAGGATAAAGAGACTCTGGTACCAGCTTAGAGGCAGGAGCACGATCGACTCCGTGACCGAAACCCTCGCTCCCAGTACCGCCCGCTCCGCGACCGGCCCACCCGTGCTCGGCACCCTCGGGCTGTTCACCGTGCTGCTCGGCGCGGCCCTGCCCCTCATCGACTTCTTCATCGTGAACGTCGCTCTGCCCACGATCGGCCACGACCTGGCCGCGGGCGACGCCGTACTGGAACTCGTCGTCGCCGGATACGGCGTCGCGTACGCCGTACTCCTCGTCCTCGGCGGACGGCTCGGCGACATGTTCGGCCGGCGCCGCCTCTTCCTCGGCGGGATGGTGGCCTTCGGGCTGACCTCCCTGGCGTGCGGCCTCGCGCCGACGGCCTGGACGCTCGTCGCGGCGCGCGTCGCCCAGGGCGCGGCGTCCGCGGCGATGCTCCCGCAGGTCCTCGCCACCATCCAGTCGACGACCCAGGGCCCGCGCCGCGCCAAGGCGATGGGCCTGTACGGCGCCACGGCCGGCCTCTCCATGGTGGCCGGGCAGATACTCGGCGGCGTGCTCGTCGCGGCGGACATCGCCGGCACCGGCTGGCGCGCGGTCTTCCTGGTGAACGTACCCGTCGTACTGCTGGGCCTCTTCCTGGCCGCCAGGGCCGTCCCCGAGACGCGCTCACAGCGCCCCCAGCCCGTGGACGTACCCGGCACCGTGCTGCTGGCCGTGGCCCTCGTGTCCCTGCTCGCCCCGCTGACCGAGGGCCGAGCGGCGGGCTGGCCCCTGTGGACCTGGCTGTCCCTCGCCCTGTTCCCCGTCGCCACGACGGCCTTCTACCTGGTCGAACGCCGGGCGGAACGCCGGGGCCGCACCCCGCTGGTCCCGCCGAGTCTCTTCGCCGACCTGCCCCTGCGCCGCGGCCTCATCATGATCGTCCCCTTCTCCATCGGCTTCAGCGGCTTCATGTTCGTCGTCGCGGTGGCACTCCAGCAGGGAGTGGGGCTGAGCCCGGTCCGCGCGGGTCTCACGCTCGCTCCGATGGCGGTGTCCTTCTTCGTGATGTCGCTTCTCGGCCCGCGGCTGGTGGCCCGCTGGGGTACGCGCGTGGTGACCGCGGGCGGCCTGGTCCAGGCGGTCGGCGTGGGCGTCCTCGCGCTCACGGTGTGGGGCTCCTGGCCCCATGTCGGCGGTCTCGAACTCTGGCCGGGCGTGATCATCGCGGGCGCGGGGCAGGCCCTCCAGCTTCCCGTCCTGTTCCGCGTCATCCTCTCCGAGGTCCCCGCGGACCGCGCCGGTGTGGGCAGCGGCGTCATGATCACCGTCCAGCAGTCCGCCCTGGCCCTGGGCGTCGCCACCCTCGGCACCCTGTTCCTCACCCTCGTCCCGGGCCAGGGCATGGGCGACGCCCTGGCCACGACCCTGCTCGTCCAGCTCGCCGGTATCGTGCTGACGACCGGGCTGAGCCTGCGACTGCCGCGCAAGATCGCCTGACCCGCCGGCCCCCGCGCCGCCGACTCGAACCGCCGGTCAACTGATCAGTCAGGCAACTGATCAGCCGGTCGGCCGATCCGCTGGTCGGCTGGTCGGCTCGTGGTCAGCTGGGGAACATTCCGGCGGTCGCGTTGACCCAGGTGCCGGTGACGCCGGCCGCCGCGTCGGAGGCGAGGAACGTCGCCAGGGCGGCGATGTCCGCGATGCGGGGCGAACGCTTCGTCATCCGCAGGCTGTCGAGGTGTGCGCGGATGCCCTGCACGGCGGCCTCGTCCGGTGCCGGGGCTCCGGCGGCGGTGAGCTTCTCGGGAGTGAGGGTGTCGATCACGCCGGCCGTCCAGATACCGCAGGCACGGACACCGGCCGGACCGGCCTCCTGTGCGAGCTGGCGGATCAGCGCGTCGAGCGCGCCGTCGGCCGCGCCGGTGCCGCCCAGCATCGGACTGCCGTTGTGGGAACCGCTGTTGAGGGAGAGGATCACGCCCGACCCCTGTGCGGTCATCCGGCGCGCGGCGGCCCGGGCGGTGATGAACTGGCAGGTGATGCCCTGCGCGACCGGCCGGGTGTAGTCCTCCACCGACATCTCGGTCAGGGGGACGCCCTGGAAGTCCCCGCGCGGCACCAGGTTGAGGGAGATGTCGATCCGCCCCGCCCGCTCGACCACCGAGGCGGCGTGCGCCTCGACGGCCTCCTCGTCCCCGGCGTCGAGCACGTCGTACTCGGCACCGGTCTCGGCGGCGACCTCGCGCAGTGTCTTCTCCGTCCGGCCGACGAGGAAGACCCGCGCCCCGGCCCGCACGTACGCCTTGGCGACTCCCGCACCGAGGGAGCCGGCTCCGCCGTAGATGACCGCGACCTTGTTCTGCAGCATGGCTGTCGACTCCTTGATGTGGTGGGGGCGCGATGATGTGGTGGGGGCGCGATGTGCGCCCGTCACTCCATAAGACGCGTCCGCCGCGGGAACTCGTCGCGGCTCGGCGTTCACAGTGTCGTCGGCAGTCCGAACGCCTCGAACAGATGGGGTTCGAAGGTGGTGATCTGGGCGATCCGCCCTTCCTCGACCCGCAGTACGTCGATGAGCTGAGCCCGGAAGACGCTGGTCCCGGGCCGTTGCAGATAACCGGCCACCGCCAACTGGCCGTTGGCCCGCACGGGCAGGTGCCGCCAGTGCCCGACGAACATCGGCGAGGCCGGATCGAGGTTCGGCCGTACGAACGCGAAGAGCGCATCGCGCGACGTGAACCAGAACGGGTTCGGCGGCATCGTGAGCACGGCGTCCTCCCGAACCAGCTCGACCATGGCGTCGATATCGGTCCGGGCGACCGCATCCATGTAACGCCGCAGAAGTGCCAGGTCGTCGGCGCTGGGCGGACGGGCCGACCAGTCCTCGCGCCGGCCCGGCAGCGCCTCCCGCAGGGCCGATCTGCCGCGCTGGACGGCGCTGTTGGCCGAAGCCTGACTGGAACCCAGCAGGTCGGCGGTCTCCCGGGCCGACCACCCGGCGACATCGCGCAGGATCACCGCGGCCCGCTGGCGCGGCGGCAGTTGCTGGATGGCGGTCAGGAAGACCAGTTCGAGGGTCTCGCCGGCCACCGCCTCCTCGTCCGGCTCGTGCCGGGGCGCGGGTGTCTCGGGCAGCTGGTCGTCCGGAAACGGTTGGAGCCACGGCAGGCTCGGAGGCGGCGGCCCGTCGCCGGAGTCCATGCCGGGTACCGGCTCGTAGGGGGTGGGCCGCCGGTTGTGCTTGCGCAGGAAGTCGAGGCACACATGGGTGGCGACCTTGTAGAGCCAGGCACGCGGGTTGCCGACGTCCTCCAGGGTGCCCCGGGCACGCCAGGCGCGCAGGAACGCCTCCTGAGTGAGGTCCTCGGCCTCGTCGTACGAGCCGAGCAGCCGGTAGCAGTGTGCCCGCAGCTCCCTTCGGTGCCCTTCGACGAGGGCGTCGAAGTCGTCCTCACGTGATCGCGCCACACTCGATCGCGGCACATCTGGTCGCGCCACACCTGATCGCGGCACACCGGAACGTGTGACATCGGGGTCCGTGACGCCGGAATTCGTCACGGCGGAGTTCGTCACGGCGCGATTCGTCACGGCGGCGGGTGTGACGAATCCCGCGTCCTCGGCCACGGCGGCCGTCGCGGACGAAGCAGTCGTCGCACCAGTCACGGCCGTCGCGGCAGCCGCGACCGTCACTGCCGTCGCGGCCGTCGACTCCGCGGGCTCCTGCCTGGCTTCGCGCGCGAGGCGACGCAGTTGGGCGAAGCGGGCCGCCACGGCCTCGACATCGGCGTGGAACGCGAGCGCGGGTTCCAGCCGCAGCCGCCGCAGCCGGTCACCCAGGTCGGAGACCAGCTCCCCGGCGGGAACACCGGCCGGCCTGTTCCGTTCCCGGTAGGCACGCTGGCGGCACGCCTGCGAGCAGTACGAGGCCGCCCGCCCCGGCCCGCCGGCATCCTCGATCGGACGCCCACAGATCTGGCATTCCCCTGTCATGCCCACACGCTAGAACCTTCACCAGGAGACCCACAATGCGCGGAATACGCACAGAACTCACCACACATGATCCCCTGTTGATATTGTTTTTGCCGGACACTCCTTAGCGCACGCGCCTGCGGAGCGCGACCACCAGGAGGTGTCATGTTGCAGGGCAACACCAGCAAAGTGAGCCGCTGGGACCAGCACGGCCGCGAGCACGTCGTACGAGTGCAACGCTCGGGTGTGCAGCGGATGATCAGATGCGATACGTGCGGCTGGCGCAAGGCCGCCCAGTTCCTGCCCTGGCTGAAGGCCGAGGAACACCTCGCGGAGGAACACCAGGCGACGGTGGACCCGGCAGGGGCCTGACCGTACCTGGCCGGTCAGGCGCGCAGCCCGCGCAGCACCAGGTCCACGACCGACTCGAACTCGTCCTCGATCCCCGGCTGTTCCCACTCGCGGGCATGGCACGGGTCGTGGAAGCGGTCCGTGGCGTGGAAGAGGGCGAGGGCGGTGGCGGCCGGGTCGGCAGCGGCGAAGGCGCCGGAGTCGAGGCCTGCCCTGACGATCGTCGTCAGCTGGCCGGCCAGGATGGAGATGTGCTCACCCACCGCCTCGCCGCTCTCCCCGACCAGCACCATGTACGTGGCGAAAAGCTCGGGGTCGTCGCCCGCCTTGCGGCGCTTGGCGGTGAACAGGGCCGCGAGCCAGTCGCGCAGGCGGGCCTCCGGGTCGCGGTCCTGCGCGACGATGTCCGAGAGACGGTCCGACGTACGGTCCAGCCAGCGCTTCGTGACCGCCTCCCGCAGCGCCGCCTTCGTACGGAAGTGCCGGTAGACGCTGCCGTGGCTGACGCCGAGCGCACGGGCCACGTCCACCACGGTGGCCTTCACGGGGCCGTGGCGGCGCAGCACCTCCTCGGTGGCCTCAAGGATGCGCTCGGCGGTCAGGATTTCGGTGGTCGCCATGACGATGACCGTACCGGCGGTGTCGTCAGCGCTCGCTGTCGAGGTGTGCCATCTGCGCGGACGGGTAACGCTCGCCCGCCGCTGCCCCGGCCGGGACGGCGTCCTCGATCGCGGTGAGGTCGGCGGCATCGAGGACGACGTCGAGCGCCCCGAGGGCCTCCGTCAGCCGCTCACGGGTCCGGGCGCCCACCAGCGGCACGATGTCCTCACCACGGGACAGCGCCCAGGCGATCGCGATCTGCGCGACGGACACGCCCTTCTGTTCGGCGATCTTCCGCAGTGCCTCGACGAGGTCCAGGTTGTGCCGGAGGTTCTCGCCCTGGAAGCGGGGGCTGAACGCCCGGAAGTCGTTCGCGGCGAGCTGCCGGTCCTGTGTGAAGTGCCCGGAGATCAGGCCGCGCGACAGCACGCCGTACGCGGTGATGCCGATGCCCAGTTCGCGCGTGGTCGGCAGGATCTCGTCCTCGATGCCGCGCGAGATGAGGGAGTACTCGATCTGCAGGTCCGAGATCGGAGCGGTGGCGGCCGCCCTGCGCACGGTCGCGGCCCCGACCTCACTCAGGCCGATGTGCCGTACGTACCCCTTCTCGACGAGTTCGGCGATCGCGCCGACGGTCTCCTCGATGGGGACGTCCGGGTCGACGCGCGCGATGCGGTAGACGTCGATGTGGTCGAC
Organism: Streptomyces sp. NPDC048484; assembly: GCF_040651415.1. Lineage (NCBI taxonomy): Bacteria > Bacillati > Actinomycetota > Actinomycetes > Kitasatosporales > Streptomycetaceae > Streptomyces > Streptomyces sp. NPDC048484. The sequence goes on along the minus strand of NZ_JBEZJY010000015.1, from coordinate 23,851 downwards.
GCCGAGCCGCTGCAGCGAGTACGCCGCGAAGTTGCGCACCGCGGCGGGTCGCCCGTCGTAGCCGGCCCAGGCGCCGTCCGGATCGCGCAGGGCACCGAACTTCACGCTGATGAGCGCCTGTTCGCGCCGCGCGGCCGGGGCGGCCCTAAGCGCCTCGCCGATCAGCATCTCGTTGTGGCCCATGGCGTAGAAGTCGCCGGTGTCGAGCAGCGTGACGCCCGCTTCGAGGGCGGCGTGGATGGTGGCGACACCTTCGGCCCGGTCGGCGTCGCCGTACAACGCGGACATGCCCATGCAGCCGAGGCCGAGGGCAGAGACCTGGGGGCCGGTAGTTCCGAGGGAACGGTCAAGCATCTGGACTCCTGGGTATCCGGAACGTGGGGCGGGACGGCATGCCCTCCGAGAGCTGGGCACACCTCCACCCTGGCACGACAACTGACAGATTTCAATATCTGTCAGTTGTTATCTGTCAGTTGCCATCTGTCATCTGTCATTCGACGGTTGCCGGTCTCGGGTCGCCGGCCCATCGCAAGCAAATGCCTCGGCCCCCTCACAGCTGTGAGGGGGCCGAGGCATTCACCACCCGGGGGCGTTCATCACCCAGGGACGAGCGACTACGCGACTAGCAGCCGACGAGCCGGCTGGCCAGGTACCCCTCGATCTGGTCGAGAGAAACCCGCTCCTGCTTCATGGAGTCCCGCTCGCGAACGGTCACCGCGTTGTCCTCAAGCGTGTCGAAGTCCACGGTCACACAGAACGGCGTACCGATCTCGTCCTGACGCCGGTAGCGGCGCCCGATCGCGCCGGCGTCGTCGAAGTCGATGTTCCAGTTCTGGCGCAGCGCAGTGGCGAGGCCCTTGGCCTTCGGGGACAGCTCGGGGTTGCGCGAGAGCGGAAGCACCGCGACCTTCACCGGCGCGAGCCGGGGGTCGAGCCGCAGCACGGTCCGCTTCTCCATCTTGCCCTTGGCGTTGGGCGCCTCGTCCTCGATGTAGGCGTCCAGGAGGAACGCCAGCATCGCGCGGCCGACACCGGCCGCCGGCTCGATGACGTACGGCGTCCAGCGCTCGCCGGCCTCCTGGTCGAAGTAGGAGAGGTCCTGGCCGGAGGCCTTGGAGTGCGCGGAGAGGTCGTAGTCCGTGCGGTTGGCGACGCCCTCCAGCTCACCCCACTCGTTGCCGCCGAACTGGAAGCGGTACTCGATGTCGGCGGTGCGCTTGGAGTAGTGCGAGAGCTTCTCGGCCGGGTGGTCGTACCAGCGCATGTTCTCCTCGCGCATGCCCAGGCCGGTGTACCAGTTCCAGCGCTCCTGCATCCAGAACTCCTGCCACTTCTCGTCCTCGCCCGGCTTGACGAAGAACTCCATCTCCATCTGCTCGAACTCGCGGGTCCGGAAGATGAAGTTGCCGGGCGTGATCTCGTTGCGGAAGGACTTGCCCATCTGCGCGATGCCGAACGGCGGCTTCTTGCGCGAGGTCTGCTGGACCTGGGCGAAGTTGGTGAAGATGCCCTGCGCGGTCTCGGGGCGCAGGTACGCGACGGAGCCGCTGTCCTGCGTGGGGCCGAGGTGGGTGGAGAGCAGCCCGGAGAACTGCTTGGGCTCGGTGAACGTGCCCTTGTTGCCGCAGTTGGGGCAGTTGAGGTCGGCGAGGCCGTTCTCCGGGGCGCGGTTGTGCTTGGCCTCGTACGCCTCCTCCAGGTGGTCGGCGCGGTACCGCTTGTGACACGAGGTGCACTCGGTGAGCGGGTCGGAGAAGGTGGCGACATGGCCGGAGGCCACCCAGACCTCGGTCGCCAGGATCACGGACGAGTCGATACCGACGACGTCCTCGCGCGACGTCACCATGTTGCGCCACCACTGGCGCTTGATGTTGTCCTTGAGCTCGACACCCAGCGGCCCGTAGTCCCAGGCGGCACGCTGGCCGCCGTAGATCTCACTGCACGGATAGACGAAGCCACGGCGCTTGCTCAGGCTGACGATGGTGTCGATCTTGTCGGCGGCCACGGTGCTCTCTTCATTACGACGACGGGCGAAAATTGACTGGTTCGGTGCGATGGGGATTCCCCCAGGCGATTAGCTCTGGGGGAGCCTCGATGGGGGGGGTGGCGGTCGGGTGACGGGCGGGCGGTTGCTTCACAGCGGTTGCTTCACAGCGAATACTTCAGAGCGAATGCTTCAGATTACCGGCGGCCCCGCCCTCCGGATCAAATCGGTTGGGGTCCAGGCCGGACCCCGCTCCCCCGCGCTTCGTCACACCCGTCGCATACCGGGATGAAGCCCAGATCACAGGACGGCTTATTGACAATCGTTTCCAAGCTAGCTGAAAATGACTGTCATGAACGTACGACGACGTCTCGCCGCTCCTCGCGCCGCAGCCCGAAAAAGCACAACCCGAATAAACACAGCCGGGATCGCGGTGGCAGCAGCCACCGCCCTCACGATCGGCTCCCTCTCCGCCTGCTCGTCCGACTCCAGCGCGGCCGACGGCAGCGGCAAGCTCGATGTCGTGGCGTCGTTCTACCCCTTGCAGTTCCTCGCCGAGCGGATAGGCGGGGACCACGTCAGCGTGAACACCCTGACCGAGCCCGGCCAGGAGCCGCACGACCTGGAGATCAGCGCCAAGCAGACCGCGCAGCTCCAGGAGTCGGACGTGGCCCTCTACCTGAAGAACCTCCAGCCCTCCGTCGACGAGGCGATAGGCCAGTCCGAGGTCAGGTCGAAGGTCGACGCGGCCACCCTCACCAGCCTGGAGAAGCACGGCAACGAGGTCGGCGGCCACGCGGCCGAGCACGACGACCACGGTCACGAGGGCGAGGAAGGCGAGGAGGGCTCCGGCCTGGACCCGCACATCTGGCTCGACCCCGTGAAGTACGCCGAGGTCGCCGAGGGGGTGGGCAAGGCCTTCGAGAAGGCCGACCCCGACCACGCCGCGGCCTACAAGAAGAACACCGCGACCCTGGTGAAGCAGCTGCACGGGCTCGACACAGGGTTCAAGGACGGGCTCAAGGACACGAAGACGAAGGTCTTCATCACCACTCACTCCGCCTTCGGCTATCTCGCCGAGCGCTACGGCCTCACCGAGGAGGCCATCAACGGCCTGGACCCGGAGAGCGAGCCCAGCGCCAACCGCGTCAAGGACCTTGAGAAGATGGCCAGGGCCGACGGCGTCTCCACGGTCTTCTACGAGACCCTCGTCAGCGACAAGACCGCGAAGACCATCGCCGCGGACGCGGACCTGAGGACGGATGTGCTCGACCCGATCGAGGGCATCACGGAGAAGTCCAGGGGCGACGACTACATCCAGGTCATGGAGTCCAACCTCAAGGCGCTGCAGAAGGCACTTGGCGCGAAGTGACCGAAACCGCCGAAACCGCCACAGTGACCGAAGCGGCTGAAGCGGTCGAAGTAACCGAAGTAACCGAAGCCTCTGCGAAATGACCGCAACATGATCAGCGTGAGACTCAGCCTCACCCTCCGGAGGACGTCGGCATGACGAACGAGCCCGACACACCGACCGCCACCCCGCACCCGCCTGTCATCTCCCTGCGCGGTGTGACGGCCGAACTCGGCTCGCGCCCCGTCCTGCGCGGTATAGACCTCGCCGTGAACCACGGCGAGGTCGTCGCGCTGCTCGGCGCCAACGGCTCCGGCAAGTCGACGGCCATCCGCACGGTCATCGGCCAGGTCCCGGTCACCGGCGGCGAGATCGAGCTGTTCGGCACTCCCCGGCGCCGCTTCCGCGACTGGGCGCGCGTGGGATACGTACCGCAGCGCACGACCGCCGCCGGTGGCGTACCGGCCACGGTGACCGAGGTGGTGTCCTCCGGGCGGCTGTCCCGTGCCCGCTTCGGCGTCCTGCGCAAGGCGGACCGTGCGGCCGTACGGCACGCTCTGGAGCTGGTGGGCCTCGCCGACCGCGCCAAGGACTCCGTGGACGCGCTCTCCGGCGGCCAGCACCAGCGCGTCCTGATCGCCCGCGCCCTCGCCTCCCGGCCCGAACTGCTGATCATGGACGAACCGATGGCTGGCGTGGACCTGGCGAGCCAGGAGGTACTTGCGGCGACCTTGCGGGAGCAGGTCGCGGCGGGCGCCTCCGTCCTCCTCGTCCTGCACGAGCTGGGCCCCCTGGAGCCGCTGATCGACCGCGCTGTCGTCCTGCGCGACGGCTGCGTCCTGCACGACGGCCCGCCCCCGCGCGCGCTCGGCCAGCATGCTCTGCCGGGCCACGACCACGTACACCCCCACGCGGCCCACGACGCCGGACCGATCCGGACGGGACTGCTGAGCTGACCGCCATGAACATCGCCACGGACTCGCTACGGACCTCGCCATGAACCTCGAAATCCTCGATTACGCCTTCATGCAGCGGGCCCTGCTCGCCGCCGTACTCGTCGGCATCACCGCACCCGCCGTCGGCATCTACCTGGTGCAGCGCCGCCAGGCCCTGCTGGGCGACGGCATCGGCCATGTCGCGATGACGGGGGTCGGCCTCGGCTTCCTGCTGTCCTGGTCCCCGGTGTGGATGGCGACCGCCGTCTCCGTGCTCGGCGCGGTGCTGATGGAGCTGATCCGCTGGTACGGGAAGACGCGCGGCGACATCGCGCTGGCGATGCTCTTCTACGGGGGCATGGCGGGCGGCGTGATGTTCATCAACCTCGCGCCCGGCGGCTCCAACGCCAACCTGACCTCGTACCTCTTCGGCTCGCTCTCGACGGTCTCCGAGGAGGACGTGACGGCGATCTGTCTGCTGGCGGCCTTCGTCGTCCTCGTCACGGTCGGGCTGCGCCGGCAGCTGTTCGCGGTCAGCCAGGACGAGGAGTTCGCGCGGGTGACCGGGCTGCCCGTGCGCGCCCTGAACCTGCTCACGGCGATCACCGCGGCGGTCACCGTCACGGTCGCCATGCGGGTCGTCGGCCTGCTGCTGGTCTCCGCCCTGATGGTGGTCCCGGTGGCCGCCGCGCAGCAGCTCACCCGCAGTTTCGCGGCCACTTTCGCGATCTCGGTGGCCGTCGGCGTGAGCGTGACCATCGGCGGCACGGTGACCTCGTACTACCAGGACGTACCGCCCGGTGCGACGATCGTGCTGCTGACGATCGGCGCGTTCTTGCTGCTCACGGTGGTGGCGACACCGCTGGCCCGGCGCCGGGCGCGGGCCGCCGCGCAGGTCGCGTCGCAGGAGGCCGGCGACCCGGCGGAGTGCGCTGTTCCGGCACCCCGCACGCCCACCGGGAAGGTCGGCGTCTGACCGCGCCCAGCTCGGGCTGGCACAATGGCCCGGCAATGCCGCAGACGTTTTGGAGGCAACGGTGACGACCGCTGGACCGCCCGTTCGGGGCCGATCCACCCGGCAGCGTGCCGCCGTGGCGGCCGCGCTCGACGAGGTGGACGAGTTTCGCAGCGCACAGGACCTGCACGACATGCTCAAGCACAAGGGCGACTCCGTCGGGCTCACCACGGTGTACCGCACGCTGCAGTCCCTCGCGGACGCGGGTGAGGTCGATGTGCTGCGCACGTCGGACGGGGAGTCCGTGTACCGCCGCTGCGAGAGTGGCGACCACCATCATCACCTCGTGTGCCGCGTCTGTGGGAAGGCCGTCGAGGTGGAGGGGCCGGCTGTGGAGAAGTGGGCCGAGGCGATCGCGGCGGAGCACGGGTATGTGAACGTCGCTCACACGGTGGAGATCTTCGGCACCTGCGCGGAGTGCGCTGCGCGCGGCCAGGGGTAACGGCCCGGCGGCAGCGAGGTCGGCGTTCGCTTCCGGGTGCGGCCCGGTGGGGGTTGCCCGCGCAGTTCCCCGCGCCCCTGAATACCCCAGGGGCGCGGGGAACTGCGCGATCAGCCCGGAGCGGAGGGTGTCACTCCCCGTCGGGGCGGCCCCTCATGTCGGCCTCCATGGCAAGAAGGTCCTCGTTGGGGACGGCGCCCCCGAAGCGGCGGTCCCGCGACGCGTACTCCACGCACGCCCGCCACAGGTCACGCCGGTCGAAGTCCGGCCACAGCACATCCTGGAAGACCATCTCGGCGTAACTCGACTGCCAGATCAGGTAGTTGGACGTGCGCTGCTCACCGCTCGGCCGCAGGAAAAGGTCCACGTCCGGCATGTCCGGGTAGTACAGGTACTTCTGGATGGTCTTCTCGTTGACCTTGTCCGGGTCGAGCTTCCCGGCGGCGACATCCGCGGCCAGTGCCTTCGCCGCGTCGGCGAGTTCGGCGCGCCCGCCGTAGTTGACGCAGAAGTACAGGGTCAGCAGGTCGTTCTTCTTCGTCTGCTCCTGGGCGACCTGCAGCTCCTGGACGACGGACTTCCACAGCTTGGGCATACGGCCGACCCAGCGGATGCGGATGCCGAGATCGTTCATCTCGTCCCGCCTGCGCCGGATGACGTCCTTGTTGAAGTTCATCAGGAAGCGGACCTCCTCGGGCGACCGCTTCCAGTTCTCCGTCGAGAAGGCGTACAGGGAGAGGTTCTTGACGCCCAGCTCCAGGCAGCCCTTCAGGACGTCCATCACGACGCCCTCGCCGACCCGGTGGCCCTCGGTGCGCGGCAGACCTCGCTCCTTGGCCCAGCGGCCGTTCCCGTCCATCACGCACGCCACGTGGTTCGGGATCAGCTCGCCGGGGAGCTTGGGTGCGCGGGCACCGGACGGGTGCGGCTCAGGCGTCTTGTACTCGCGGCGCTGGCGCCCCAGGATCCCGCGTACCACCATCTGCGTCTCGTCTCCCTCAGTTCTCGTACAGCTGTTGTTTGCACTGTTGGTTGCGCCGCTGGTTGCACGGCTGGTTGCAGCGCTGGTTGCCCTAGGTGCTTTTCTCCACGTATCGCAGTGAGCGCAGTCCGCGCTCCAGATGCCAGTGCAGGTAGGCCGACACCAGGCCGCTGCCCTCCCTGACATACCGCGACTCGCAGGCGTCCGCGACCGCCCAGTCCCCGGTCAGCAGCGCGCCGAGCAGTTCGAGGGCCCCCGTCGAGGGTACGACGCTGCCGGGCACCCGGCAGTCGACGCAGACGGAACCTCCCGCGGCGACCGAGAAGAAGCGATTCGGTCCGGGCATTCCGCATTTCGCGCAGTCGTTGAAGCTCGGCGCGTAGCCGTTCACGGCGAGTGAGCGCAGCAGGAAGGCGTCGAGGATGAGATGCGGCTCGTGCGCACCCTGGGCGAGGGTGCGCAGCCCGCCCACGAGCAGCAGGTACTGCTGGACGGCGGGCTCGCCCTCGTGGTCCGTGAACCGCTCGGCCGTCTCCAGCATGGCCGTACCGGCGGTGTAGCGGGCGTAGTCGGTCACGATCCCGCCGCCGTACGGAGAGATCGTCTCGCTCTGCGTGCACAGGGGCAGCCCGCGGCCGATCAGCTCACTCCCGCGCGCGAAGAACTGCACGTCGACGTGCGAGAACGGTTCGAGGCGGGCCCCGAACTTCGATTTGGTCCGGCGTACGCCCCGCGCGACGGCGCGTACGCGCCCGTGACCACGGGTGAGCAGGGTGATGATCCGGTCCGCCTCACCCAGCTTCTGGGTGCGCAGCACGATGCCGTCGTCGCGGAACAGACTCATGGTCCCATTCTCGCGTACGGAGTCAGCGGGTGCGGTCGGGGCTGCTGATCGCCTCCCACGGCGCCAGGTTCCAGGGGCTGGCCCGGTTCGCCGGGTCCAGGAGCGACTTCAGGTGGGCGTCGGACACAGCCTGGGGGGCGGGGACGTCCGCTGTGCCCCGGAGGTTGTCCCGCCAGACCATCCGCCCCAGCAGATAGTGCTCGGCGTACTCCTTCCATGATCCGTACGATCTCACCACCGCCGGCACGATGTTCTTGAGCGCGGTCCAGGTGTCGGCCTCGCTCAGCATCCCGCTCGCGAAGCCCCGCCGGGAGATGTCCACGTACAGCCCCGCGTCCCACGCCAGCGGTTCGACCCCGAGCCGCAGCCGTGCACGGGCGCGGTAACCGCTGCGCGCGAGGCCGTCGAGCCGGCCGACCAGCTCGGCACGGGAGGTGATCTCCCACTGGTCGGCCAGCCACTTCCTGGCCTTGTCGTCGTCGACGCGCGTGAACGGGTACAGGGTCGTCCGGGAGGCGTCCCGGTCCCGGCTCACCGGCGCGGCGAGCGACACCATCCACAACTGGTGGACGGTGAGCGGTACGGGGTACTTGCGCACGGTTTTCTGCCCGCGCCGTTTCCAAATCGCCATGGCGCAGCACCCTATGCGGAGGCCCCCCGGCTCTTCACCCCTCCCCTTCAAGGGACCTCCCCGCGGCTGCGTGCGTTGGCGTACGCCGTCGCCGCGCTGAGCCGTTCCGCCGTGGTGGCTCCCCGGACGGTGTCCGGTGCGCAGTCCCATTCCCTGCCGCCGCCGTACGGCCTGAGTTGTACGTACGGCCCCTCGTGTCCCATCACCATGCCCACCCGCCCCGTTCCCGTGTCGACGACGTATGTCCCGATGGTTGGCTTCATCCGAGCACCGCCGCGAGTCGGGCCGCCGTCTCGACGGAACACCGGCCCAATTCCACGAGCGGACAGGGCGCCTCTCGCGCCAAAGTTGCCTGGTCGATCCGGAGTGTCGGCAACGTAATTCCTGCGTTCGCAAGCGCTTCGCGCAATTCTTTCACCGTTTCCTCCGCTTGTTCGACGCAGACCGTCGAGTGCCGTGCGTCGCGTCCCTGGTGAGCAGCCTTCACGGTGTTCCCCTTTTCTTCTGGGTTTCACTCTTTTCATCCACACCGTGACACCTGCCACTTAGACTTTGGAAGACCTCTACGCTCAACAACGTCCGTGCAGTACAGGGAGGTTCGGCCATGGCCAATGGTTCGCGTCAGGCGGCTTGGGAGTTCTTCGGAACAGAGCTGAAGAGACACCGGGAGGAGGCCGGTCTGACCCAGGCGGAGTTGGGTTATCGCGTTTTTGTGTCGGGCGGCTACATCGGGCAATTCGAACAGGCGATTCGCCGTCCACAGTTGGATGTCGCGCAGAGGATCGATGACCTTCTACAAACCGGAGGCTTTTTCGAGAGGACGTGGCGAAAGCTCATCAAGGATGAGCCGTACACGGAGTACTTCGCGCACGCGGCGGAACTCGAACGGCTGGCGACGGAGATCTGCGAGTACGCACCAACGGTGATCCCGGGGCTCCTCCAAACGCGGGAGTACGCACGGGCTATGTTCCTGGCGGGCAATCCGCTCGCCGCCGAGGGGTACATCGAGGAGTTGGTCAAGGGACGCATCGACCGGACCCAGCTCCTCAAGGACGCTACACGTCCCGTGTATTGGGTGGTCCTCCACGAGACGGTGCTGCGCATCCCCGTCGGCAGCACGGCAATCATGGCCCTTCAGTTGGACCATCTCGCAACGTTGATGCGGGAGCGCAAGGTGCTGCTGCAAGTACTGCCGTTCACGGCAGGAGCACACCCGGTCATGGGCAAGATGATGTGGCACATGGAGTTCGAGGACGCCCCACCGACCGTCTATACAGAGGCCGTGTATTCAGGGAACCTGCTCGATGAACCGGCAGTGGTGAAGCGGATCCGGTCGTCATACGATCTGATTCGGGCCGCCGCGTTGTCGCCGGAGGCGTCCCTGACACTGATCAACGCGGCAGCGGAGGACCACAGACGATGCGCGAGTTCGATCTGACGAACGCCCGCTGGCGCAAGAGCACCTCCAGCGGAGGCGACGGCGGGGAAGCCTGCGTCGAGGTCGCCGACGGAGTCCCCGGCATCGTGCCCGTTCGGGACAGCAAAGTCGTGGAGGGACCCGTCCTGCTGATCGGGTCCCTTGCCTGGGCGGAGTTCATCGGCACTGTGGCGGAGTCCCGGACCCGCCTTCACTGAGCGGTCGGGGTGTCCGAGGTGGGCGGATCGGCCGGGGGAGTAATGGTCCGCGGTTTGGTGCTGGTGAACAGTCGGTGACGGGGCAGGCTCTGGCGGGGTGGCCGGGTCATCGTGATCTGGCGGACAAGTTGCTGGAAGCAGGCCAGGGCCGCGAGGGCCGGCAGGACGGCCGCGGCGATGCCGGTGAAGCTGCGGTGGGCCTGCGCCGCGCACAGCGCCATCGCGAGGGTTGAGAACAGCAGCACGACCACCCACGAGTGTGCGGCACGGCGCTGATGCAGTGCGGCGCGCAGGATGGAGAGCGAGGCCACCATCCACGGCCCGTAGAGCAGCAGGGGCCACCAGAAGGTCGCGCCGCTCTGTGTGTGGGACGCGATGTGGCGCAGGGGGACGTAGGACACGATCCCGCCGAAGAGGCTCACCATCGACACGATGACGGCGACGAGCGCGGCGATCAGGAAGCTGACGGTCTGCAGCCAGGTGAAGCGGACCTTGCGGACCCGTACTTTCCGGTGCCCGGCGGGGTGGGACCGGATGGGCGGCAGCTCAGCGGTGATGCTGGCGAGGTTGTCCATCGGGTCGCCGGTCAGCCCGACGTCGGGTGCCGCCTCGTCGCGGTGCTGTGGCACGGCAGCGGCGGCGACCTGCTCCACCGACACGGCGTCCTGCAGGAGGTGGGTGAGTTCCTCGACCGGGTCCCAGGCCGAGTCGAGGGGATCCGCGGGGGCGCTCGGGTACTGCGTTTCGACGGGGCCACGATGCCGCCCGCCGCCCGGCCCGACGTGACGCGGAGGAGAATAGTCACCCGGAGCGAAGAGATGGGCATAGTCGTCGGTCATGGAATATCCCCCTCTTCAGGCAAGGGCCACTTTGCTGCCGGGCCGCTCCTGGCCGCCCCACCGCTGGTTCAGATCGTTCTGCGCCGTGCTCAGGGATGACAGGAAATCGCTCAACAGCGGCTCGGTGACCTGCAGTTCGACCAGCTTGCCGTCCCCGTGCAAGGTGCCGGTGGCGCCCGGCGCCGAATAGGCCGAGGCGGGCGTGTAGATGTACCTGCCCAACACCACCGCAGGGTAGGCAATCAGATTTTCCGCCACCGCACGGGCGTGAGTGGGAGCACCGAAGGGACTTACTTTCGTCATATGTCGCTAACGCCGCCATCCTTACTCAGGTGCGCGGCAAATGAGTGAGCGTAACGCCGTTAAAAGCATTGACGACGGCGTTTGTAAGTCAAGACCAAACATAGCCCGACGAAAAGGTTTTGCTATTGGAGATCTTATACGCGGGCTGCCCTGTCGAACTGTCGGGCCAGTGCGCGGAAGGCCTGCTTCGGCTCCCAGTGCCAGGCGGAGTCCGGGTCGTCGGGCCGGTCCTTGAGCGGCTTGACGATCGCGTAGGACGCCATGTCGAGGTCGTACCGCGGGTTGTCGGGGCGGTGCGGAGCGTCGGCGGTGACGAACTCGAACGCCATTGCCGCGTACAGGTTCATCGATTCGAAGACGTCGAGGAGATCGGTGAGATAAGCGGCCTGTACGCGTTCGCTGCGCACCGGGTTCCCCTTGATCTCCGGTGGTGTCCTGCCGTAGTCGACGATGTCCCAGCCCATCCCGCCCTGCTCCGGGGCGCCGACGAACGTGCAGGTGCCGAACTCGGTGATGGCGACCGGCTTCCCCCAGCGCAGGAACTTGCGCAACTCGGCCACGTACTGCGCCCGTTGGGGAAAATACGAGTAGTAGTCGATCCCCACGATGTCGAAGAGGTTCCAGTCGACGTTCTCGAACGCCGGGTCCTGCATGGCGGCGTAACTGAGCCTGCCGCGGAAGACCGACCGGCCCACCGCCGCCGCCTTCACGGTCAACGCGGCCAGCCGCTTCTGCATCCCCGCCAGATCGAAATCGTCCTTCCCCAGGTTCTCGATCCGTTCGAAGACATCGGCCCCCGGCACGATCCCCGGCACGAACAGCCAGAACTCGCACCCCACGGCGAGGGTGACGCGCGCCCCCTGGCGCCGGAGCCGCTCCCCGTGCCGGCCCGCCTCCGCCAGGTGTTCGAGGATCTCCTTCTCCGGCACGTCGCCCAGCGTCGGCTGGAGCCACACGTGCAGTCCGCGCTCCGCGACCTCGTTCGCTGTGGCGTTGAGCCGCTCGACACCGTCCCCGGTGACCTCGACGGTGTCGGCGTGCAGGTCGTGGGCGATCGCCCTGATGTCGCCACGCATCCGCCGCTCGCTCCACGCCGTCCCCGGGGTCTCCCCCGCCCCGACGGTGTAGACGACCCCGCGGTGCGTCAGTCCGCGGCACTCCGCGCCGGAACCGGACGCGCGCCCGCCGCGGGTACCGACCGTGTGCGCACGGCGGGTGTCGGCGGCGGCAGCCGCCGGCAGACCCACCACCGCACCGGCCCCCGCGGCCGCCGCCGCGGCCATGAACCCCGCCCGGCTGATCCCCGCGGCGGTTCCCCTGACGTCCCGCGTGCTCCCCGTACTCCCCGTGCTCCCCGTGCTCCCCGTACTTCCGGCGCTCCCCGTACTTCCGGCGCTCCCCGTGGTCCCCGCGTTTCCGGTGTTTGCCGCCTTCTCATCCATGCCGCAAGTCTGGTGAGCCGCGGCCCCCGTGGCTGTCGGCCGATGGTCTACGGAGCCCCGACCAAGGTATGCGCGCCGGTCGCCCGAAGTGGCCGGGAGTTGTGTGTCAGACCTACGTCACTTCCCGAACCTGCGTACGTACGTCCGCTGCCAGGGCGTCTCCACGGCGTGGCGATCGTAGTTCCGTCGTACGAACCCCACGGCGTCCTCGGGCGGCACGCCGTCCAGGACCGCCAGGCAGGCCAGAGCCGTACCCGTCCTTCCCCGGCCGCCCCCGCAGGCGATCTCGACGCGCTCGGCGGGATCCGCGGCCCGCTCCCAGGTCTCCGTCAGGGCCTTGCGCGCCTCCGCCCGGTCTCGTGGCAGCCGGAAGTCGGGCCACCTCAACCACCGTGTCTCCCACGGGACTTCGGGCGGCTCCTTGCCGAGGAGGTAGACGCCGTACGTCGGGAGGGCCGCCTCGGGGTCGAGTTCCTTGCGCAGCCCCCGGCCCCGTACCAGCCGCCCGGACGGCAGCCGGAGCACTCCGGGCGCCTTCTCGTCCCACCTCACACCCACTCTGCCCCTCCACGTCGTGCGCTCGCAAAGCGACGACTATGTCACGGTGCCGACGGACCGTGACCTCGGACGCGGAACTCGATCATCTCGTACAGCACCCCGGCCTTGTCGGCACCCAGCTGCACAGGGTCCGAGTACATTGCCTGCGGCTACAGGGAGTTGAGGCGAACTCAGACCGTGCCGGGTATCACGAGCCCCGACTCGTACGCCACGATCACCAGCTGTGCCCGGTCCCGCGCCCCCAACTTGCCCATGATCCGGCTGACATGGGTCTTCGCGGTCAGCGGACTGAGTACCAACGCTTCGGCGATCTCCGTGTTGTTGAGACCGCGCCCGACCAGCGCGAGCACCTGCCGTTCCCGTTCGGACAGCCCGCTCGGCCCGCCCACCGTGGATGGCGTCGCGGTGTTCGGCGCGCGCAGAAAGCGGGCGATCAGCCGCGAGGTGGGGCCGGGCGAGAGGAGGGATTCCCCCGCGGCCACCGTCCGGATGGCGTCGAGGAGTTCGGCCGGCCTGATGTCCTTCACGAGGAAGCCGGACGCCCCGGCCCGCAGTGCCTCGACGATATGCTCGTCGGTCTCGTACGTCGTCAGGACGAGCACCTTCACCCCCGCGAGATCCTCGTCGGCGGCGATGAGCCGGGTCGCCTCGATCCCGTCGAGGTCGGGCATGCGGATGTCCATCACGATGAGATCGGCCCGCGCCGACCGGGCCAGCGCCACGGCCTCCCGCCCGGTGCCCGCCTCGGCGACGACCTCCATGTCCCCGGCCGACGAGACGAGCATCGCGAAGGAGGCCCGTACGAGGTTCTGGTCGTCGGCCAGCAGTACGCGGATGGTCATCGAACCTCGTCCTCCCGGGACAGCGGCAGTGTGGCGGTCACTTCGAAGCCCTCGGCGGGCCCCGGACCGGCGTCCAGTGTGCCGCCCACGCTACGGGCCCGCTCCCGCATTCCGACAAGCCCGAACCCCGGCGTGCCGCCGGACGGCGCCGCCCCGCCGCCCGGGCCCGCGCCCCCGCCCGTCCCGTCGTCCCTGACACTCACCCGCAGTGCGCCGTCCGCGGTCCACAGACCCACCCGCACGGTGAGGTCCTCGCGGCCACCGTGCCGTACGGCGTTGGTGAGCGCCTCCTGCACGATCCGGTAGGCGGCGGCGCCCACGGAGGGCGGTATGCCGTCCGCACGGACGGACAGTTCGACCTTGGCCCCGGCCATCCGGCCGGACTCCGCGAGACCGGCCAGTCCGTCGATCCCGGGCAGTGGCCCCCACATGTCCTCGGCCCCGGAAACAGAACCGGACAAGGAACCGGCCCTCGCTCCCGGATCCGCGCCCACTCCCACGACCGTGTCATGCGCCCGCAGCACCTCCAGCGTCGTACGCAGTTCCCCCCGGGCGGCCCGGCAGGTCCCCGCGATGTCGTCCAGTGCCTGGGCGACGGCTTTGCGGTCGAGGCGCTCGGGGTCGGCGGTGAGGACGTGGGCCGCCACGGACGTCTGCACGCCGATGAGTGTGATGCTGTGGGCGAGCAGGTCGTGCAGGTCACGGGCCATCCGCAGCCGTTCCTCGACGACGCGGCGCCTGGCCTCCTCCTCCCGGGTGCGTTCGGCCCGCTCGGCCCGCTCGACGATGGAGGCGACGTACAAGCGGTAGTAGCGGACGGCGATACCGACGACCAGGACCGCGATGATCCAGCCGGAGATCTCCAGGGACTCCAGCGCCCCGTCCTGGTCGGTGATGCCGTTGCTGATCACTGTCGAACCGAGGACGGCGACACCGGTGAGCAGCGTGCGGCGTACGGCGCCGGTCGCCGCGACGGTGTAGAGCGCCAGGACGATCGCGGGGACGGGCGGGGCGGGGTTGTAGTCGAAGGCGTAGTACGGCGCCATGCAGGCCACCACTCCGAGCAGGGCCGCCACCGGACGGCGGCGCCGCCATACGAGAGGCACGTACCCGGCGAGCAGCAGCGTCCAGCTGAGATGGCCGGGCCGGACCCCTTCGCCGCCCATCAGGGTGATGGCAAAGGCGAGCACGGCGACGCCCAGCGCGAGGACCGCGTCGTTGCGGGTGCGGTGCGGTGCGGTCAGCGGTTCGCGGTTGATGGCGGACATGACGCGCTCGACGCGACGGGACCGGCCGCCGCCACCGGCCGCCGTCTCCACCGCCGACCGGTCGCGTACCACTGTGATCGTTCCCCGTTCTTCCACGGCTCCATCTTCCGGTACTCGTGCGGGAACCCGGGCGCCTCTCCGGAAGGAGGGGCGCCCGGGCGGGCCCGCGGGATCAAGGTGCTCGATCAGCGTGCTCAGGGTGCACTGACGGTTTCCGGCTGCCGGGGCGGCTCGGTCGGTCCGCCCGGTCCGCCCGGTCCACTCGACCCGGCCGGTTCGGCCGGGTCGGGCTCCCGTGAGAGCACGCCCGGCCACCACACCTTCCGGCCCAGGGCGACGCTGGCACTGGTCACCAGATACGTCCGTACGAGGAAGGTGTCGAGCAGGACGCCGACGGCGATCACGAAGCCGAGCTGGACCAGCTGCACCAGGCCCATGTTCGTCAGCACGGCGAAGGTCGCGGCGAGGACGAGTCCGGCGGAGGCGATGACGCCGCCGGTGGTGCGCAGCGCGGTGAGTGCCGCCGTGGCCGGTTCCGCTCCCGCCAGGGACTCCTCCCTCATCCGGTGCATGAGGAAGATGCCGTAATCGACTCCGAGGGCGACCAGGAACACGAAGGACAGCAGTCCGAGCCCCGGATCGGTGCCCTTGAGGCCGAGGAGCGGTTCGAAGATCAGTCCGCCGATCCCGAGGGAGGCGCCCCACACCGCGACGACCGCGACCACCAGGAGCAGCGGTGCGACCAGACTCCGCAGCAACCCCATCAGGATGAGCATCACGGAGACGAGGACGAGCGGTACGATGATCTTCGTGTCCCGGGCGTTGGTGGCCTCCAGGTCGATCTGCTGGGCGCTGTCCCCGCCGACGTAGGAGCCCTTCAGTTCCTTCCGCAGGGACTTGATGGTGGCGGTCTCCCCCGCCGACTGGGGTGCGCTCTTCACGAAGACGGAGATCTCGGTCCAGCCGTGTCCCGTACGCCCCTTCTCCGCGCTGCCGACGCCCGGTGTGTCGCGGACGATCGCGAGGGTCTCGTCGACGCGCCCCTGCGGGGTGATCACGTCGAGGGGCTGGCTGCCCTGCCCGGGATAGGCCTTGGCAACGGTCTCCATCGCGACGACGGACTCCGGCTTCTTGACGAAGGAGTCCTCCTGCTTGAGCGGTCCCGGCAGGTTGAGAGAGCCGAGGGCGAGGGCGCCGAGCAGTACGGCACCGCTCGCGAGTACGGTCAGCGGCCTGCGTCCGGCAGAGCTGCCCATCGCCGAGAACAGGTTGCGCCGCTGCTTGGGCGTGCTCCCGAAGGCCGGCACGAGCGGCCAGAACACCCGTCGTCCGACCAGTACGAGGATGGCGGGGAGCAGGGTCAGCATCGCGATCAGCGCACACAGCACGCCGACCGCGCCGAGCGGGCCCATGCCCTTGCTGCTGTTGAGGTCGGCGGCGAGCAGGCACAGCAGTCCGGCGGCGACGGTGC
The DNA here is from genome assembly GCF_040651415.1 of Streptomyces sp. NPDC048484. Lineage (NCBI taxonomy): Bacteria > Bacillati > Actinomycetota > Actinomycetes > Kitasatosporales > Streptomycetaceae > Streptomyces > Streptomyces sp. NPDC048484. The sequence goes on along the minus strand of NZ_JBEZJY010000015.1, from coordinate 7,309 downwards.
CGGAGGAGGCGAGCACGGCGGGCCCGCAGCCCCGCAGGGCGGCCATCATGGCCTCGTACGGGCGCTCGATGCGGCGCAGTTCCTCCCGGTAGCGCGAGATGAGCAGCAGCGCGTAGTCCGTGCCCGCCCCGAACACAAGGATCGTCATCACCCCCGAACTCTGCCCCGTGACAGTCGTGCCGAAGGCCTGGTTGAGGCCGTAGGAGACACCCATCGACATGTAGTCGGCGATCCCGGCGACGACGAGGGGCACGAGCCACAGCACGGGGCTGCGGTAGATCAGGATCAGCAGTATGGCGACGACGGCGATGGTGGTGTAGAGCAGCGGTCCGCCGAGCGAGTCGTAGACCGCGCCGGAGTCGGTGCCCAGCGCGCCGGTGCCGCCCACATCGACGCTCAACCCGCCTTCGCCCTGGGCGACTTTGCGGACGTCGGTGACGAGCTTGTCCTGCTTCTCCTCGTCCGCCCCGGGATCGTTGCTGGCGACCGGGTACATCAGGGTCGTGCCGTCCTTGGACGGAATCCCCTCGGGAGCACCGCCGATCAGCTTGTGCTGCCCGGCGATCTCCGCGACCTGCCCGGCCGCGGTCTTCCGGTCGGCGGCGCTGAGCCCGCCGTCCCGGTGGTAGACGAGCACCATCTCGGTGGTCTCGCCCCCGGGCAACTTGTCCTCGATCTTCGCCGCTTGCGTCGAGTCGGCGCTCGCCGGCAGGTAGTCGGTGGCCTTGTCGTGCTGCACGCTGCCGAGCTTCATCGCGAACGGCCCAACGAGCGCGATCACGGCAATCCACAGCCCGAGCAGCGCCCATGGAACGGCTCGCCCGCGTCCCGGCCCCAGCCTCGTCGTAGTGGTTGTCTCTTCGACCCTCATTGACCGATCTCCCTACGGGTGACGTCTGCTTCGGTTCCCAGACTTCCGGTGAGAACCACAGCTTTCGTCGGACGGGAGGGCGAGGTCGTACGTACTGCCGGGGGCGGCGAGGGGCGCGCATTACTCCCAGGGGAGTAACGCGCGGCTGTAACGGGCAGCGGCCTCCGCGCCCTTCAGGGGCGCGGGGCTGTGTCGATGTGCGGCTCCTCCCCCACTCTCGGCTTCGCTCGAGCGGGGGGACCCCCATCGTGGGCGCGACCAGCCCCCACGGACCCGCAGCAATCACTCGGCCCCGCCCGGAGGGCGCCGGCCGGGAGGGCGCGAGGGGGCCGGATCCACCCGGGGCTCAGGACGGCGTCCGCGCCGCGGTGAGCAGGCGGGTCACATCGTCCGCGCAGATCATCAGCGCGGCTCCCACCGTGGTGAGCGCCTCACGCTCCGCAGGCGTGTAGGGCCCGTCCGCGAGAGCGATCCGCGCACCCTGCAGCAGGATCGACTCCCGCCCGGCGGGAGCGAGATGCGGCGCCAGCGGGTCCAGGGCCTCGTGCAGCTCTATGGACAGCCCCGGCCCGCAGGGCTCACCGAAGAGCCGCCCGGTATCGGCGGCGAGCGCCTCGACAAGCGCGGCGAGCTGGTCCTCCGTGCAGTCGTCGAAGCCCGCCGAGCGAACGGCACCCGCGGCGGTCTCCAGCGACGTACGCGCGCACGTACCGCCGGCGGCGAGCACGGCGAGGGCGACGGTGTGGACGGCATCCCGCAGCATCGCCGAGAAGCGGGTGGTGGTCGGATGGTCGAGAACGTCCGCGCTGTAGTGATGCCCGCAGGCCGCGCACTCCACAACAGGCCCCGTCTCACCGCGCGGCATGACCGGGACGCCGAGACAGGTGAAGCGGCGGCGGCCGGTGAGCCGCTGGTAGTTCCGGTCACCTCCGCAGCCCGGGCAGAAGAACTCGCCGTCACCGACGGTGGTCCACGCCGTCCTGGTTCCGAGGATGCGAGAAACGCCCATGGTGCCGGCCCGGACAAACCGGCCGTTTCGTCCCCATCCTGGCAGCACGTGCGCACCTCCGTAACCCCACGGCAACATCGCCGCGTTGGCGTGATGTTAGCCACATTGTTGATGCGGAGTCAGCACCTCGTGCGAGGCCACTCATCGACATGGCCGGATAAACGCAGCGGTCCCGCCCGCCTGTGAGGCGGACGGGACCGGAGAAACGCAGGTGAACAGCCTTATCGCGTCGCGCGGTTGACGGCGGAGACGACAGCCTTCAGCGATGCGCGTGTCGTATTCGCGTCGATGCCGATTCCCCACAGCACCTTGTCCCCGATCGCGACCTCGATGTACGAGGCGGCCACCGCGGAGGCGCCCTCGCTCATCGTGTGCTCCTGGTAGTCCAGCAGCCTGGCGTCGACCCCGATGCCCTGCAGGGCATGGAAGAACGCGGAGATCGGGCCGTTGCCGGTGCCGACCAGGGTGGTCTCGGTGCCGTCCACCTCGGCATCGACCGTGAGCGTGTCCACGCCGTCCTTGTCCGTCGTGGACTGGCCGTTGCTGACCTGGACACGGCCCCAGGGGTTGTCCGGGTTGGGCAGGTACTCGTCCTGGAAGGCCGCCCAGATGTCCTTCGGGGTGACCTCGCCGCCCTCGGCGTCCGTCTTCGCCTGGATGATCCTGGAGAACTCGATCTGCATCCGGCGCGGCAGGTCCAGCTTGTGGTCGTTCTTCAGGACGTACGCGATACCGCCCTTGCCGGACTGCGAGTTGACCCGGATGACGGCCTCGTACGAGCGGCCGACGTCCTTCGGGTCGATCGGCAGGTACGGGACGGCCCACTCAATGTCGCCGACCGTGACGCCCTTGGCGGCCGCGTCGGCCTCCATCGCGTCGAAGCCCTTCTTGATGGCGTCCTGGTGGGAGCCGGAGAAGGAGGTGTAGACGAGGTCGCCGACGTACGGGTGGCGGGCGTGGACCTCCATCTGGTTGCAGTACTCCGCGGTGCGCCGGACCTCGTCGATGTTCGAGAAGTCGATCTGCGGGTCGACGCCCTGCGAGAACAGGTTCATACCCAGGGTGACCAGGTCGACGTTGCCGGTGCGCTCGCCCTGGCCGAACAGGCAGCCCTCGATGCGGTCGGCGCCGGCCATCAGTGCCAGCTCGGCGGCCGCGACCGCCGTACCGCGGTCGTTGTGCGGGTGGACGGACAGGCAGACGTACTCGCGGCGGGACAGGTTGCGCGACATCCACTCGAAGCGGTCCGCGTGCGTGGAGGGGGTCGAGCGCTCCACGGTGGCGGGCAGGTTGAGGATGATCTCGCGGCCCGGGCCCGGCTGCCAGACGTCCATGACGGCCTCGCAGACCTCCAGGGCGAAGTCCAGCTCGGTGTCGGTGAAGATCTCGGGGCTGTACTGGTAGCCGAAGACCGTCTCGGGGCCCAGCAGCTTCTCCGCGTACTCGACCACCAGACGGGTGCCGTCGACGGCGATCTGCTTGATGTCGTCCTTGGAGCCACGGAAGACGACCCGGCGGAAGACGGGCGCGGTGGCGTTGTACAGGTGGACCGTGGCGCGCTTGGCACCCTTCAGCGACTCGACGGTCCGCTCGATCAGGTCCTCGCGGGCCTGGGTCAGTACGGAGATCGTGACGTCGTCCGGGATGGCGCCGTCTTCCTCGATGATCGAGCGCACGAAGTCGAAGTCGGTCTGACCGGAGGCCGGGAAGCCGACCTCGATCTCCTTGTAGCCCATCGACACCAGCAGGTCGAACATCTCACGCTTGCGCGCGGGCGACATGGGGTCGATCAGGGCCTGGTTGCCGTCACGCAGGTCGGTGGAGAGCCAGCGGGGGGCTGTGGTGATCCGGTTGTCCGGCCACGTACGGTCGGAGATGTCGACCTGGTCGTACGGGTGGTAACGGTGGATCGGCATGGAGGTGGGCTGCTGGCGATTCGCCATGATGCGAGGGGCTCCTCTTGGTCCGCTTGATCCTCGGATCACTCCGAGGGACGGCCGACGGCGCAACACCAAACTCCGCGGGGAGGGGGTCGGCCTCGACTACAGGCCCTCGCCGCGGCAGCTAAGGAGAAGCAGCCCGATTCGCATGATGCTCCGCATGCTAGCCGAGCCACGCGTCACGCGAGGTCCCGTATCAGTATGCGGGATGGTCAGGAATGCCGACACAAAAGGTGCACGACATCACATTTACGCACGTTGGACGCACCCCTCTCCCGGGGGTGCGGGGCGGCGACATTTTTTCTCCCGGGGGCATGGGGCGGCGACATTTTGCGGCTCCGCCGCGGGGCGCGACCAGCCCCCTCCGACCCGCACCCCTAACACGAAACCGGACCCCCATCCCCCACTTACCCTCCCATTTCACCAATCATGATTGCCTCTAGTGACAGTTAGGTCACACAGTGCAATGGTGCGGGACATGACGACAAACGGGGGCTTCGAGCCCGTCTTCTGCACCATCGTTCCGCCCCACGTCCTCGACACCCTGTCCCAGGCCGAGGACTCCGCGCTCGCCGGCAAGGCCCGCCGCACCCTGGAACGCGACGCCCGGGAGCGCACCCACCGCCGGCTGACCACCGTGCTGGGCGCACCCGCCCTCGCCCCGCCCAGCGGCGCCGCCGAGGACAAGCCGAACCGTACGGTCTACGACGCGAAGCACAAGCAGGACCTGCCAGGCAAGAAGGTGCGCGGCGAGGGCGACAAGCCCGGCAAGGACGCCACCGTCAACCGCGCGTACGCCGGTCTGGGCGCGACCTTCGACCTGTTCCTGAAGGCGTACCGGCGCAACTCGATCAACGGCGAGGGCCTGCCGCTGAACGCGACCGTGCACTTCGACGAGGACTACAACAACGCCTTCTGGAACGGCGAGCAGATGGTGTTCGGCGACGGCGACGGCGAGATCTTCCTCGACTTCACCATTCCGGTCGACGTCATCGGCCACGAACTCACGCACGGCGTCACGCAGTACACGGCGAACCTCACGTACTTCGGCCAGCCGGGCGCGCTCAACGAGCACTTCTCGGACGTCTTCGGCTCGCTCATCAAGCAGTACCCACTCGGCCAGAGCGCCGCCGACGCCGACTGGCTGATCGGCGCGGGCCTGCTCGCCCCGCGCGTCACGGGCACGGCCCTGCGGTCCATGAAAGCCCCGGGCACGGCGTACGACGACGACGTGCTCGGCAAGGACCCGCAGCCCGCCACGATGGACGACTTCGTCCGCACAGGGCGCGACAACGGCGGCGTGCACATCAACTCCGGCATCCCCAACCACGCCTTCTACCTGGTCGCGAGCACCCTCGGCGGGCAGGCCTGGGAGCGTGCCGGACAGATCTGGTACGACGTGCTGACCGGCGGCGAGCTGGACTCGGAGGCCAGTTTCACGGACTTCGCGACGCTGACCCTGGCGAAGGCACGCGCCTCGTACGGCGAGGGCGAGGAACTGCAGGCCGTCACCAAGGCGTGGGAACAGGTCGGGGTACCGACCCAGTGACCGTGCCCTTGCCTGCCGTGCCCGTGCCGTGCCGTGCCGTGGCAGTAGCGGTGAGTCTGGCCCGGGCCCGCGTTTCGTACTGGACCGTTTCGTACTAGACAAGGACCCATGCGTATTCAGGTGAGCCGCACAGGCGGTTTCGCGGGTATCGAGCGGCGCGCCGAGGTGGACACCTCGGGGCGGCCCGACGCCCAGGAGTGGCATGCCCTGGCCGAGCAGGCGATCGCGGCCGGCCGGGGCACGCCCCCCATAGGTGTCCCGGACGGCTTCGGCTACCGGATCACGGTGGACGGGAAGACGGTCTACTGCGCGGACCCCCGCCTGACGGAAGAACAACGAAAACTGATCTCAAGGGTCCTGAAGGAGGGCGCGTAGTACCCCACTTCACCCCGGCCCGTTGACTTCCATTACCGACGGTACGGATGATCGCGCGCATGGCGAACACGGTGAGCACGGTGAGCACGGCAACGACCCCGATACCCCGGTTCCCGGACGGCTTCCTCTGGGGAGTCTCCACCTCGGCCCACCAGATCGAGGGCGCGGCGGACCGGCGGGACCCCTCCGTGTGGGACGCCTTCACGGCCGAACCGGGCCGGGTGAAGGACGGCTCGACGGCCGCGGTGGCCTGCGACCACTACCACCGCTACCCCGAGGACGTGGCCCTGCTGCGCGAGCTCGGCGTGGACGCGTACCGCTTCTCCATCTCCTGGCCGCGGGTGAACTCCCCCGGCGGCCTGGACTTCTACGACCGGCTGGTCGACGAGCTGTGCACGGCGGGGGTACGTCCGGTCCCGACCCTCTTCCACTGGGATCTGCCGCTGTCGATCCAGGAGGCAGGTGGCTGGCTGCGGCGGGACACCGCCGAGCGGTTCGCCGAGTACGCCGCGCTGGTGGCCGCCCGGCTCGGTGACCGGATCACCAAGTGGATCACCCTCAACGAGCCTGCCGAGCACACCCTGCTGGGCCACGCCCTGGGGGCGCACGCGCCCGGCGACCGGCTCCTCTTCGACTCCCTGCCTGCGGCCCACCACCAGTTGCTGGCCCACGGTCTCGCCGTACGGGCCCTGCGTGCGGCCGGAGTCACGGACATCGGCATCGCCAACTCGCACGGCCCGACCTGGCTCGCCTCCCAGGAGCCCGCTGATCTGGAGGCGGCCGGCTTCTACGACCTGCTCCTCAACCGGCTCTTCGCGGACCCGGTACTGCTGGGGCGGTACCCGGAAGGCATCGCCGAGCTGATGCCCGGCGACGCCGAGGACATCGCGTCGGACCTGAAGATCATCGGTGAGCCGGTCGACTGGTACGGGATCAACTACTACGCGCCGACGAGGGTGGGCGCGCCGCAGGGCTCGGAGATCGAGTTCGGCGGACTGACGATGCCCGCCGAACTCCCCTTCTCCGTGCGGGAGATCGAGGGCTACCCGGTCACAGACTTCGGCTGGCCGGTGGTACCGGAGGCCCTCACGGAGCTGCTGGTGGACTTCCGCGAGCGGTACGGCGACCGGCTCCCGCCCGTCGTCATCACGGAGAACGGGTGCTCGTACGAGGGGCTCGACGACCAGGAGCGGATCACGTACCTGGACGGCCATCTGCGGGCGCTGCACCGGGCATCGGAGCAGGGAGTGGACGTCCGCGGGTACTTCGTGTGGTCGCTCCTCGACAACTTCGAGTGGGCTGAGGGGTACGCGCGGCGGTTCGGCCTTGTGCACGTCGACTTCGCCTCGCTGGAGCGGACTCCGAAGGCGTCGTACCACTGGCTGCGGGAGGTGCTGCGAGCGCAGCGACGACGATGACGGGGGCCCCGTCTCGTCCCGGGGGGCTGCGCCCCCAGACCCCCCTGTCGCGCTGACGCGCTCGTCCTCAAGCGCCCGGCGGGGGTTTAGCCCGGCCCGGGCGTGTGGGCCGGGGGGTGGGGGGGGGGGCCCCCAGGACCTGGCGGG
>NZ_JBEZJY010000014.1:0-196349 GCF_040651415.1 Streptomyces sp. NPDC048484 | reverse complement strand
GGTGCATTACGGTGGGGCACGAGGGCCTTTCTGATCACTGGTGCAGATGTCGCAATCCACACCAGGCCAGAAGGCCCTCACCCATTTCAAGATCAGCCGACCGTGAATCCAGTCACCGTCCACAACCTCCCGAGACAGAACACGTAGCCCACCCCCGGCGCCTACGTCGACCATGGCCCGGTAGCGGTCGGGCAGACCGGCCCGTACGCCGAACACCTGCTCAGCGGACCACGGATGCACTCGTGTCGGTACGGGACGAGGCGCCTTGACCGATCGGGCCCGACAGGGGTTCGAGGCCAGGAGACGGTCATCCACGGCCGCGTTCAGCACGGAAGAGACCGCGTCGAAGATGAGGCGCCGGTACTGCGCCGACTTCACGGAATCTTCGAGCTGGCGGTTCCAGTCGCGGATGTGCTCAGGCTGGAACGACCCGATGGGGCGAGTGCCGAGGTACGGCAGCGCGTGAAGCCGTAGCCGCCCCTCTACGGCCGCCCGGCTCGTGAGATCGGTCGTGAGGGCGCCGAGCCAGCGTTCCGTGTACTCGCGGAAGGTGACGCGGCCCGCCTTCGGGTCGATGTACTGCCCGCGGGCCATGTCCGCTTCGATGTTGGTCAGCCACGCGTCGGCCAAGCGCTTCTGTTTGTCCGAGAAGCTCTTGGACTTCTCAGCCTCGATCCACCGAGTAATGGCCGGGCTGTGGACAGGGAAATGAGAAGAGGTGCCCGCTGACCTGGGATAATGGGAGTTCTCTACGCTTCCATCCGCCCAACCAGCAAGGCACCTCGTAAGTGAAATCTTCCCACAGCCAGACGGCGGTGTTCGCCGCGTTCGATGAACCGAATCTGATCGCGCATGCCGGACTGGTCCCGGCGATCCGGCTGGCCGAGCGGTGCGACCTGCCGAGTCTGGTGGCCCAGAAGGTGCGGCTGACGGGCGCGAAGAACGGCGCGGGCACGGCTGCTGACGCGAAGGCCATGTCCATTGTCGCCGGGATGGTGGCCGGCGCGGACAGTATCGACGACCTGGACGTGCTGCGGCACGGCGGTCTCGCCCGCCTGTTCGGCGGGATACGGGCCCCATCCACACTGGGCAGCTTCCTACGCGCCTTCACCTGGGGACATGTCCGCCAACTCCAGTCCGCGACACGGGCGTTCACCTGCAATCTGGCCGCGCACACCGGGCTGGTGCCGAAGACGGACGAGGTGGTGTTCGTCGACATCGACTCCAAGGTCAAGCAGGTCTACGGCCCGGCCAAGCAGGGCGCCTCGTTCGGCTATACGAAGGTCCGCGGCCTGCACTTCCAGATCGTCACCGTCAAGACGGGCACCTGCGCGCCGGTCATCGTCGCCACGAGGCTGCGCAAGGGCTCGGCGGGCTCCGGCAAAGGGGCCGCCAGTCTGCTGCGTGAAGCCCTGGCCACGGTGCGGGCGATGGGGATCACCGCGCAGATCATCGTGCGTGCGCACTCGGCGTACTTCTCCCACAGGGTCGTCGACGCCTGCCGCACAGCCGGCGTCCGCTTCTCCCTGGCGGTCGCGGTCAAGAAGACGGTCCGCGAGGCCATCGTGAACATCGCCGAGGACGCCTGGACGCCGATCGAGTACACCGCCGCCGTCTGGGACCACGAGGATGAGTGCTGGGTCTCCGACGCCGAGATCACCGAAATCCCCTTCACCGCGTTCACCAGCAAAAGGAAGCAGTTCCACACCACGGCCCGGCTCATCGTGCGGCGCGTGAAACGCCTCAACCCCAAGAGCGTCCCCGAAGGCCAGGCCGAGCTGTTCGGCGTCTGGCGCCACCACGTCATCTTCACCGACAGCCGCTTCGAGCTTGGCCAGGCCGAGCCGATGCACCGCGACCACGCCGTGGTCGAGCAGGTCTTCGCCGACCTGGAAGACTCCTTGCTCGGCCACCTGCCCTCGGGGAAGTTCACCGCGAACGCCGCCTGGCTCACCCTCGCGGCAGCCGCCTACAACCTCACCCGCGCGGCCGGTCATCTCGCCTCCGCCTTCCACGCCAAAGCGCGGACCGGCACCATCCGCCGCCACCTCATCCACGTCCCGGCCCGGATCGCGACCAGAGCGCGGACGATCACCCTGCACCTGCCTCAACACTGGCGCTGGGAAGCGGACTTCACCGATCTGTGGACCAGCACCGGACAGCGTCTGCGCACCTGACCCAACTGCCCGACGCCCGCCCACGACCAGAAAGAACCTTCGGAGAACCCGCCACCGGGACGGCCACCCGGCAAGCCGTGCTGGCCAAACCCGGAAACATCACCGGCACCCCACCCGAAATCGGAGACCAGAATTCACGCGGTGGATCGAGGCTGAGCCGCGCTGTGGGCCATACGTGGGCCAGCGCGCTCGTGAAACTGCCGCATCGAGTAATAGGGGGTCTTCGAATTTAGTGGGGGTGCGGCGTCCGTCAGCGCCCGTACCGGTCACGGGTTGTAACGGTCTGTCGGGTGGGGTGCCCCGGACGTGGAGAGCCCGCAGGGCTTCGTGATCATGGTTGGTGTCTAGACAACCGATCTTGAAAAACCTGCGGGCTCGGACATCAACGATACAGAGATCAACGACGCGGCGGCGACCCGACTGCTGGGGGTGGAGGGGGTGAGCGTGGTGGGTGTCGAGGACGACGGTGCGGGTGGCAGCCTGGTGCACGTGGTGACTGCCGACCCTGCCGCGCGGGCCTGTCCCGGCTGCGGGGTGTTCGCCATCCGGCTCAAGGATTACCGCACCACCCGGCCCCGGCACCTGCCCTGCGGCGGCCGGCCGGTGGCGGTCCGCTGGCGCAAGGCGCGCTGGTACTGCACCGAACCGGCCTGCGGGCGCGGATCGTTCACCGAGCGGATACCGCAGGTGCCGGCCGGGATGCGGACCACCGCCGCGTTGCGTGAGGCGGCCGGGGAAGCGGTGTGCGACGGCAGCCGCACCGTCATCCAGGCAGGCCGTGACCTGGGGCTTTCCTGGCCGATCGTCCAGCGTTGCTTCACCGCGTACGCAGCCGGTGTCCCGCCCTGCGAGCCGCAGAAGACCGAGGCCGTCGGCATCGACGAGACCCGCCGCGGCAAGCCCGTGTGGAAACAGAACCCGGACACCGGCACGTGGGAGATGGTCGCGGACGCCTGGCACATCGGCTTCGTCGACGCCGTCGGCGGCCGGGGCCTGTTCGGACAGGTCGAGGGCCGCAACGCCGCCAGTGTCGCCGACTGGCTCACCGCCCAGCCCGAACACTGGAAACAGCACGTCAAGTACGTCGCGATCGACCTGTGCCCGACCTTCCGCGCCGCCGTCCGCACAGCCCTGCCGCACGCCACCGTGGTCATCGACTGCTTCCACATCGTGCAACTCGCCCAGCGCCACCTCGCCGACCTCCGACGCCGGCTGACCTGGAAACAACACGGCCGCCGGGCCCGCAAGGGCGACGCGATCTACACCGTCCGCAAACTTCTGCGCCGCAACAAAGAAGACCTCCGCCCCGGTCAACTCACCCTGCTCTGGGTCGAGTTGGACCACATGGGCACCTACGGGCGGCAGATCCACGCCGGCTGGCAGGCCAAGGAGCTCCTGCGCGACCTGCTCCGCCCGGCCTCCAAGCACACTCATGTCCTCCCCGACCGTTCCGCGATCTCCGCCGCCCGCCACCGCCTCAACGCCCACATCGCAGACCACGCCCACCTGCCCGAACTCGTCACCCTCGCCGAGACCGTCGACGCCTGGTGGGACGGCATCAAGGCGTACATCACGACCGGGATCACGAACGCCGCAAGCGAGGGCAACAACCGCCTCATCAAGCTCGAAGCCCGCAATGCCTTCGGCTTTCGCAACCGCGCCAACCAACGCCTACGGTCACGCTGCGCTACGACCCGACGAGCTCGACGGGAGCAGCACCCCCACTAAATTCGAAGACCCGTAATAGGTGCAGGTCAGAGGCAACATCGGGAGTGATACCGCGACGCTCTTGAAAACCGCCCAGCCGCGCTACCCCTGCGAGCCAGTACGTGACTGCCATTCCCTGTAGCGCCAGTGCAGCGCTTCGTTGACGTGTGGGCGCCGGGGCAGCTCACGGAGGTGTTGGGCGATGAAAAGAGAGTTGGACGTTTCACCCCAAATGTGGCTATTGAAAACTATCGAGGCAGGTCGAACGACACACCAACCTCACACTTCCTGGGAGACCTGAGCGAACCACCCCGCACGGACCATAAGTTTCAGGCATCCTGATCGAGGCCAGTGCGCACGATAGGCGACCGAAATATCATTGCGCACCGGTCGGCCACTTATTTTATCGCAAGATGGGAGCGAATCGTGAATTCCGGCAAGGTTCGAGGGTACGAGCAGTTGAATGCCGGTGTAACCGGGGAGGCAGTCCTTGAGGCAATCCGCCGTTCCGGGTACCCCCTTCAAGCCGAAATTTCGAATTCTCTCGCCAGGCAATTCACCGATCTCGACCTCCCAGCCAAGATCCAAGAAGAATGGGCTTACCTGGACAAAGAAACAGATAGCGTGCGCGCCCTCGACGTATTCGCCGAGATTTATTTGAATGACTCAACGGAGTCAGGGTGCGCAAGAAGTGCATTCTCTCCCCAGTTGCACATGCTGATCGAATGCAAACAGAGTGAGCTTCCTTACGTATTCTTCCTTCGAGGGACACCCCCGGGTACAGATGCAGAGTTTCCCGAGCTTATCGGAGTTGAGCCAGACATTAAGATGTTCGGCCGCGTTGAAAACCCAGACATGCCGAGTGATTACTCCATCCTAATGAGCACCTATGACGCTCTAGCTTTCCATGAATTCACAATCTTTGACGCCCCACCTTTCTATGCAATCTCTCTGTCGAAAACGGCTCGGAAAGGCGGATCGAAACTGGAATTGACTGGTGAGGAAGCGTACCGCTCACTCACCCTACCTCTCCTTAAGGCAGCCGACCATCTCAAGAAGATTATCGAAGGAGAAGAAGAAAAGAACGGCCGATCCTACTGCAGCTTTATCGCTCCGATTGCCGTGGTAGATGCACCCATGATTGGGGTGCTTTTGCATGAAGGCAGGCACCTAATGGTTTCGCTTCCATGGGTGCGAATGAGCTATCTGGAGCCCGGCAGCAAGCGCGCTGCATGGGGCCGAACGCAGAGCCGTGTTCGGCACTACGATGTCGTGCATAAAGACTTTTTGGAGCAATACACGCGAACCCTGACCCATGGAGTAAGGTCTGCAGCGATTAGACTGGAAGAGAACAGCACTGTAGTGAAATCAGGCCTCGGAGTTTTCCCCGAAGGGGAAGATTACGCAATAATTCCAGAGCTTGAAGATTGGCGTCTAGAGTACTCCGATCTTGAACCGATCGGCAGAGTGGGAAGACAGCCCAGCGGCAGCGGTATCACATTCGACGGCGGTTCCTCTCAATGCGATGAGAGTGCAATTTTGAATATTCGCGTAGGTGAGAGTTACGAATAGGACGAAAATATCGCCCCAGTTCGAACGGTAGTCAATCGGTAGACCTGCGCACCGCTCTGACGGCAGGAGACGCGGGACACAACCGTCCTTCGAGTCCGCGGACCATTCGTGGACGGCTCTCCCACGACAGGCACAGTGCAGGGCTCTGACCAGTGAAAACGCGGCGTACCGAAGCCCCTCCGGAGTGGTTGCAGTACAGCAGCGAAGTACAGCAACCACTCCGACCGGCATCTGCCGTTGCCGCTCCTCGCAGCCTTCCTGACCAGCCCAGCAGACCTCAGCGACCGTACTGGCCGTATTTCGTATCGAGGAGCGCACTTGGGCCTCTGGCGCGACCGTGGTGATGCCCCTGATGCTGGCGCTCAGTCTCAACGGCAGTCTCGTCCGTAGTAGTTCGCGCTCGTTCGGGGCCGTGTCGGCACAGGGCGGCACGCAGGATCTGAACGGGTCTGAACTACCAGGAACGGCAACCAGCAGAGTTGGAAAGCGTGTTGGGCGGTGCAGAGTTTCAGCTGGTGTCTGGTCGTGGTGGGCCTGGTTGCGCTTGCCGGACTCCGGTGCATGCCACCAGCGTGCTGCCGTCCTGGTCGAGGAACAGCATGAAGACCCACGATCCGTCGGCAGTCCTGATCTGGCCCAGCCGAACCGGTCGGCTGTGTAGGTCGAGGCGTTGCACGGCCCGCGCCAAGCCGGAGGTCTCGATGCCCTTCCGAAGGGTGTGGCGGAGTCGGCGCCCGTAAATCCTCGCGAGGGACTCGGCTGACGTCGTTCCGTCCCAGATAACGTGAGAAGCGCCGGCGCGGAGAGCAGACAGAGCAGCCAACGACGTGTCGTCGCCACCGCCCAGCAGCCGTTCGAACTGTTCCCGCTCCATGACCTCACCCCCGGTCGGGATCCCTGCTGTACAGCAATGAAGTACAGCAACCCCAGCAACCGCCCGAGCCCGACAGCGGCTCTCGCGACCCTCCCCGCAGCCTGCATGACCTCTAATGACCGATCTCTGTAGAGCTACGGATCAGAAGGCGGTGTGCAGTCCCAGGCTCGGCGGGCAAAATCCCGTCGCGCCTGGGAACGCACCCCCGTAGGGTCACACAGTCCCGACGAACGGCGCCCGGGGGCGCCCCAGGCGGAAGCCAAACCGGTGGGAGTAAGAGGCGGCTCGCGGGGTGGTCGCACGCGTGGCGCACGATCGGCGCCCTGAGTAGTCCCCACCGGACCCCGGCAGTTGCTCGTGCCAGATCCGTGCCAGGTTGGACGGGGAGCCACGGGGAATGGCGGGCAGCGACGCGCCCGCGTCGAGGGGCCGTCAGGCCACTCCTCCGCAGGTCAGAACCCCAACTCCCCCTAGATGACCCGAGCTTCCCAAGCTGAGGGCTCAGATCGGCCAGCGGATCACGCCCTCTGGGCTGGGGTGCCCACCGCCCCTACCATCAGACCGTGGACTGGGGGACTTTGGCAGGTACAGCTCTTGGTGCGATCTTGGGTGTGAGTACCACCCTCATCGCCGAACGGTCGAGGTGGCAACGTGAGAGCACAGCCCGCGAACAGGCCGTCAGGCAGCAGCTCTACGCCGAATACCTCGGCGCGCTCTCGCTCACCACACATCGCCTCCGAGATCTGAAGCGCAGCACCGGGCTCACCAGAGAGGAACGCATAGAGCAGGCAGGCGAGATCCTGGGATCGACCAACGCCTACCACCTCCGCTACCAAATGCTGATCATCGCTCCTGTGCAGCTCGGTGACGCGGCCGATAAAGCGTTCATGCGGGTCCGAGACCTACGAGACCGCTTCGACGGGCCCGAAATAAGCGCAGACCCCGACTGGCCTTTGACGATGAGTGCGGTCAGCGAGGCGCTCGACTCCCTCCGTAGGGCCATGCGTGCCGACCTGACCGCAGGCTGATGGCTGTATCGGGCCAGAGATAACCAGCCGATTACTCGTCGCCCAAGAGCCGACTCCGCTCAGGGCAAGGGGTCTCCGGAGCCGTGTGCTTCCAGACCAGGGCCGATGAGGTGCGGCGGAGCATGCGGGTGCGCGATTAGTCGGCCGGTCGTCATAGCCGACTGGCATCGACGAAAGCAGGGAGCCTTGGACTGTGCCCGAGGCTCCCTGCCGTACTGGATACTGCGTGACCAGGCGTCGCCCTTAGAGGTCAGACGGCAATCCCTCTTGAAGATGCTCCGGTGTCGCCAGGCGGCTCCCGCGACTGGTTGCCACACGCAATACGTCTCCCAGTGCCTCAGTCAACTGAGCGGCAAGAAGCGGCAGTTCATCGAAGTCGCCCGTCCTGTGATCGAGTACCTGAAGTGCGTGCTTCAGGAGTTCGGACGCCGTGTCGAGCTGATCCGCCTCGATGCGGTCCGCCAGACGGGACATGAAGCCGTCACCATCGTTGGTGCTCAGGTAGCACGGTTTGCCCTCCGGTCCCACCCACGGGAGGAGCCTGAGTCCGCTCTGTTCCGTCATCACTGAGTCTGCCTTCCGGTGGTTTCGAGGTTGGGTGCCGGCGCACATCCAGGGATCCAGCCGCTCGGCGGTTCGCTTTCGGCGGGTGTGGAGCAGTCAGGCGCTGGATGGCATGGGCAGTCGCAGGCCTCATAGATGACTGGCACGTCGACCGGTGCCGATGCCGGAGAGGACTCCGCGCAGGCGTGGTGTGTGCCAATCCGGCAGGCGATCGAGCGGTAGGAGATGCCCGAAGGATCCGAGGCGGGAGTCTGCCGTCGAGAGGGCATCAGACTGTCTCCAGAAGAGCCGACCATGCTTCGGTCGGCGGGTGGGGGGCCGCGGCAACCGTCGGATGCTGGTGCACGCGCTTTTCCCAGGCCAGCATGTACGGGCGGATGAGCGCGTTTTCCTCGCCCGTCAGCTGGTAGCGATGCCTCGCGGAGTCGGGGATCCGTTGTAAGGCGACCGTCGGCTCGTCGGTGAATACAGCCGATGTGGGAGCGGTCGGTGGCCATGAAGGTGCCGAAGGGCGGCGATGCTTGCCCTTGGGGTGTCGTGCTCCGGCTCGTGTAACTGCACGGCGAATGCGGTTGAGCACGCTGGATCAGCTCCTGTCGCTGATGGGTTGGTCCCGTGGCGTCGCTTGTCGTGGGACCGCTTTGTGTAAGACCGCCCAGAGGGTGCGGGCGCCCAGGCTCGTGGCGAGGAGTCCGAATCGATCGGCCTCGGCCACCACCTCCAGGGCCTCCCTCCATGACTCGGCGGAGAGCTCTTCCGGCACCTCCGCCTCGACCGATGTGAACTGGGCGTACTCCTCCATGCGCGTGGGGAGTCCGAGGGCGGACAGGCGGTCGGCGATGGCCGCCGCGCTAACTCCCGGAGCGGGCACAGGGCAGCCTCCGTTAAGCGGTGATCACATTGAGTGAAGCTAGTTAACTAGATTAAAGCTAGTGGACTAGATTTTCTACATGCCTGAGCAAGCGCCCTTCCTTCGCATCGCCGACGAGCTTCGGCGGCGGATCGCGGAACACGTGTGGGAGCCGGGGGACCGGCTTCCCTCTCGCGCCCAGATCGGCCAGGAATACGGCGTGGGCGAGAACGTGGTCCGCCGGGCACAGGAACTGTTGATCTCGCAGGGCGTGCTGGAGGGCCGTGCCGGCTCGGGTACGTACGTCGCCGAGCCGCGGAAGCGGGTGCGGGTCGTTCGGTCGTCGGCGCGCGAGCAGCCCGAGGGGTCGCCGTTTCGCGCGGACATGAAGGCTGTCGGCAAGCAGGGCGACTGGGAGAGCCGGACGGACGCCAAGGTGCCGGCTCCGGTGGATGTCGCGGCACGGTTGGGTGTCGACGAGGGTGCTCTGTGCGTTCGGACTGTTTATGAGTTCCTTGCCAACGGCAGGCCGGTGCAGTTGTCGACGAGTTGGGAGCCGTACGACCTCACCGCGGGCACGCTCGTCGTCCTTCCTGAGGGAGGGCCGCACGCCGGAGCGGGCGTCGTGAATCGCATGGCTGCCATCGGGATCACCGTCAGCCATGCCGTGGAGCAGCCGGAGCCCAGGCAGGCGACCGCCGAGGAGGCTTCGCTTCTCGGGATCCAGAAGGCCGCGCTCGTCACGCACATCCGGCGGACGTACTACAGCGACGAGGGGCGGCCCGTGGAGACAGCGGACATCGTGGTGCCCGCCGCTCACTGCGAGATCGTCTACGAGATTCCCATCAGCCGATAGGGCTGCCCGCTGGCTCTTCGTCGACGAGCCGAGTTCGTCAGGCCACTGGACGCGTCGATGCCCACCAAGCGGTGAGGCGGTCTGTCATGCCGTCCACGTCGTAGGGGTTGCTCAGGCCGAAGTGCCCCGTCAGTTCCTGGAGCAGGAACTGCCTCAGTTCCGCCCGGTCGGCTCCGCGCCTCAGGCGGGTCAGGATCGGGACGACGAGGCAGTCGTACTCATCCGGTGCAAGATCGGCCACGCCGATCGGGTCCCACTCGTTGAGCAGGTGTCGTAGGTCGTCCCGCACGTCCGCTGATGCCATGGCGCCAGCGTCGCATGTCCGTCGAGTGATCATTCCTGGGCCGTCTCTGGGCCGTGCGAGGGTGCCCGGGGCTGACCGATGGCAACCGGCGGTGACAGTCGAGCCGTGGGCGCCAGCAGGGAAATGCCAGGTCAGGTGACCCCCGCCATACGCGTTTCCCCCGAGGGGTGGCGGTGCGGCAAGATGGGGTGTATCTGCCCACTGCCGAATTCAAGCGTCCGGACGGTTTCTCTTGGCTGAGTTCATTTACACCATGCGCAAGACGCGCAAGGCGCACGGCGACAAGGTGATTCTCGACGACGTCACCCTGGACTTCATGCCGGGAGCGAAGATCGGCGTCGTCGGCCCGAACGGTGCCGGTAAGTCGACCGTGCTGAAGATCATGGCCGGCCTTGAGCAGCCGTCGAACGGTGACGCGTACCTGTTGCCGGGTTACTCCGTCGGCATGCTGCTTCAGGAACCGCCGCTGGACGAGGCCAAGACGGTCCTGGAGAACGTGCAGGACGGCGCCGCCGAGATCATGGGCAAGCTCAAGCGCTTCAACGAGGTCGCCGAGCTGATGGCGACCGACTACTCGGACGCGCTCATGGACGAGATGGGCACGCTCCAGGGGGACCTGGACCACGCCAACGCGTGGGACCTCGACGCCCAGCTGGAGCAGGCCATGGACGCGCTGGGCTGCCCGCCCGGCGACTGGCCGGTCACCAACCTCTCCGGTGGCGAGAAGCGCCGTGTCGCGCTCTGCAAGCTGCTGATCGAGGCGCCCGACCTGCTGCTTCTCGACGAGCCCACCAACCACCTGGACGCCGAGTCCGTGCAGTGGCTGGAGCAGCACCTCGCGAAGTACCCCGGCACCGTCGTCGCCGTCACCCACGACCGGTACTTCCTGGACAACGTCGCCCAGTGGATCCTTGAGCTCGACCGCGGTCGAGCCCACCCCTACGAGGGCAACTACTCCACGTACCTCGAAAAGAAGGCCTCCCGCCTCAAGGTCGAGGGCCAGAAGGACGTCAAGCGCGCCAAGCGGCTCAAGGAAGAGCTTGAGTGGGTGCGGTCCAACGCCAAGGGCCGGCAGGTCAAGTCCAAGGCGCGACTGTCCCGCTACGAGGAGATGGCCGCCGAGGCGGACAAGATGCGGAAGCTGGACTTCGAGGAGATCCAGATCCCGCCGGGCCCGCGCCTGGGCGCCATCGTGGTCGAGGTCAACAACCTCTCCAAGGGCTTCGGCGACAAGGTCCTGATCGACGACCTCAGCTTCACGCTGCCGCGCAACGGGATCGTCGGTGTCATCGGCCCGAACGGCGCCGGCAAGACCACGCTCTTCAAGATGATCCAGGGGCTGGAGACGCCGGACGCCGGCACGATCAAGGTCGGCGACACGGTCAAGATCTCGTACGTCGACCAGAGCCGCGAGAACATCGACCCGAAGAAGTCGCTGTGGGCCGTGGTCTCGGACGAGCTCGACTACATCAATGTCGGCCAGGTCGAGGTGCCGTCGCGGGCGTACGTCTCCGCCTTCGGCTTCAAGGGCCCGGACCAGCAGAAGGCGGCCGGCGTCCTCTCCGGCGGTGAGCGCAACCGCCTGAACCTGGCGCTCACCCTCAAGCAGGGCGGCAACCTGCTCCTCCTCGACGAGCCGACGAACGACCTGGACGTCGAGACGCTCTCCTCGCTGGAGAACGCGCTGCTGGAGTTCCCCGGTGCCGCGGTGGTCGTCTCCCACGACCGGTGGTTCCTGGACCGGGTGGCGACGCACATCCTCGCGTACGAGGGTGACTCCAAGTGGTTCTGGTTCGAGGGCAACTTCGACTCATACGAGAAGAACAAGGTCGAGCGGCTCGGAGCGGACGCCGCGCGCCCGCACCGCGCCACCTACAAGAAGCTGACCCGGGGCTGATCTCCTTGCGCCACATCTACCGCTGCCCGCTGCGCTGGGCGGACATGGACGCGTACGGCCACATCAACAACGTGGTCTTCCTCCGTTACCTGGAGGAGGCGCGTATCGACTTCCTGTTCCGCCCTGACAAGGACTTCCAGCAGGGGTCAGTGGTGGCGCGCCATGAGATCGACTACAAGCAGCAGTTGGTGCACCGGCACACCCCGGTGGACATCGAGCTGTGGGTCACGCAGATCAGGGCGGCGTCGTTCACCATCGCCTACGAGGTCAAGGACCCGGCCCAGGTGTACGTACGGGCCCGGACGGTGATAGTGCCGTTCGACTTCGAGGCGCAGCGGCCGCGTCGGATCACCGCGGAGGAGCGCGAGTTCCTTGAGGAGTACGCGGACGACGAGGCCGATCCCGCGGGGGCCGTCGCCGCATGACGGCCCTGCACCTCGTCGACGAGGGGGAGGCGGCGGATCTCGCCGCCTTCCTGGCCCGGTTGATCCACTACGACCGGGCGGCCGCGGTGCGGCTGCAGGCGACGGGGACGACGCTCGCGGTGTTCGGCCGGCCGCCGTCGTTCGAGGTGCTCGCGATCCGCACGGCACGGCTCGCCAAGCCGTACGAGAACGGGCTGGACCTCTCGCTGGACGTGACGGTCTCGGCCGGTGAACTCCTGGAATCCCTCGACGAGTCGGCGGCCATGGCGACCGTGCCAGCCGCCGTCACCGGACCGCCGTGGGCCGGAGTGCTGCCGCCGCGCGGCGGCTGGCGGCCCGAGCCGGGGCTGCCCGCGCTCGACGCGGTGCGCACGACCGTGGCCGCGGTGGTCGCCGAATTCCGGTCGCGGACAGATGAGTTGGCGCCCGAGGGGCGTACGCGGTCCGCACTCGACGGGATCGGGCGGGAGATCTGGTCCCGGCCGGTCGGGGACACCCCTCTCCCCGTACGGGCTGCCCACGCGGCTCAGTCGCTGGGATTCCTGCGGCCCACGCGCGGGGCCGTACCCGAGGGGTCCGTACCGCGGCTGCTCTCCTCGGGCGCGTGGCTCAGGTTGTGGACGCCGTACGGGTCGATCGCCGTACGCAGGACGGGGCCCGGGGCGGGACTCGGGACGCTGGACGTCAGCGTTCGCTGAGCGTCAGCGGCAGCGGTAGCGGTAGCTCAGCGTCAGCAGCGGCAGCGGTCGCTGAGCGTCAGCGGTGCTCGCTGTCGTCCGGCCATACGCCGATGTGGTCCGGTTCGAGTTCCAGGGCAACGCGGTCGCGCATACCGAGGGCCTCGGTGTACTCGGCGGGGAGCTGGAGCCGGCCGGCCCGGTCGAGCATCGCGTACTCGCGTGCCACCACTGTCTCGTGGCCGGTGGTGGCGTCCACCTCGGTGCGGCGCAGGACCTCCGTGGACGTACGGCCGTCGCGGATGGCCACTGTTCGGCGGACCTCACCGGCGACCGCCTGGTCGTGCGTGACGATCACGATGGTCGTGCCGAGACGCTCGTTCGCGGTGCGGAAGGCGGCGAAGATCTGCTCGGCGGTGTGCGAGTCGAGTTCGCCGGTGGGTTCGTCGGCGAGGAGGACGGCCGGGGCGTTGGCCAGTGCCACGGCGATGGCGACGCGCTGCTGCTGACCACCGGACATCTGGTACGGGCGGCGGGTTCGGCAGTCCGCGACATCCAGCAGATCCAGGAGTTCCAGGGCGCGTTGTGCCTGTGCGCGGCGGCCCTTCCGGGAGCCGCCGAGCTGCATCGGCAGGGCGACGTTCTGGGCGGCCGTCAGGTAGGGGAGGAGATTGCGGGCCGTCTGCTGCCAGACGAAACCGACGGTCTCGCGCCGGTAGCTCAGCCGGTCCTTCGCGCCCATCGTCAGCAGGTCGTGTCCCGCGACCCGGGCGGCACCCGCGGTGGGGGTGTCCAGGCCGGCCAGAATGTTCATCAGGGTCGACTTGCCGCTGCCGGACGCGCCGACCAGGGCCATCAACTCGCCCTCCCGGACGAGGAGGTCGAGGCCCTGGAGGGCCTGTACCTCCACACCGTCAGTGGAGAAGATCCGGACCAGCCGGTCACAGGTGATCAGGGCGTCATGGCCGTAGGCGGGGCGGTCACGGCGGTCGGCGGCGCGCTGGGCCAGGTCGGAGAAGCTGGGACCGGCCGGGCCGGCCGGTCCGGCGGAGTCGGTGGTCGTCATCGGGTGGCTCCGGTGGTGGGCGTCAGGAGTGGACCGGCGGTGGATGTCAGGGCGGTGCCCACCGGGGGCTCGCGCGACGGCTCGGGTGGGGTCGGCCGGGCGGGGCAGGCCGAGGACGCCGGGCAGGGGCGCGTCGGGGCAGCGCCTGGTCCGCGCCGGTGCCGTCGGGCACGGGCGGATCCCGTGCATGTGCATGCTGGGTGGGTCGCGCCTGCCGTATGTGTCGCAGATATCGCGCATACCGCGTGGGTCGCACAGGTCGCACAGGTCGCATAGGTCGCGTCTGCCGTGCGTGTCGCGTATGCCGTGTGTGTCGTCGTCATCGGGCGTCCCCCGCTCTCAGTTCCCTCACCGAGCCGCGCCGTCCGGTCCACCACGCCTGACCCGCGGCGATACCCGTGGCGACGACGAGCACGGCGAACGCCGGCAGGAGCAGGGACGCCGGATCGGTGTGCAGCGCTGCGGTGCCGGGAGGAGGAGCGCCGCCGGGGGTGGCCAGGGCGACGGCGGTCAGGTCGACGCCGGGAGCCAGCAGACGGACCGTCGCCCAGCCCGTCAGGGTCCCGCCCACCGCGGCGAGCAGGGCCTGCGGCAGCGCTTCCAGCACGAGCAGCCGACGGCCCTGGGCCCGGGTGAGGCCCATGGTGCGCAGCCGGGCCAGCAGGGCCGCGCGTTCGGGCGCCGCGCGGATCAGGGCGAGCAGCAGCGCGAGTACGGCGTAACCGGAGCCCGCCGCCACCGCCATCGCGTAGACGCGTTCCGCGCCTGACTGGAGAGGGGAGTCGACGTACCGCGCGCGTTCGTCGGACCGCAGGCGTACGTCCGCGGTGGTGCCGGCGGCCTTGCGCAGGGTGTCCGCGTCCAGGTGGTCGCCGGTCAGCAGGAGTGCCGTCGGACGTGCGGGGACGGTGCCGAGGCCGGCGCGGTCCACGACGAGGAACTCGGTGCCCGACACGGCCGGGGTCAGCTCGCGTACGACGGTGATGCGGATGGTGATCGTGCTGCCGTCCTCCAGGCGCACCGGAAGGGGCCGGGTGCCGAACCGGTCGGCGACGACGGGCGAGGCGAGGGCGGGCAGCGGGGACCCGCCCGACCCGTCCTCGGCCTCCGAGCCTCCCGCCTCAGAGCTTCCCGCCTTCGTGGCAGTAGCCCCCGGGCCACCAGTCCCCGATCCACCAGTCCCCGTGCCAGTAGCCTCCGAACCTTCCGCCCCCAGGTCGCCCGAGGCGCCGCTCTCCGAGGCTCTCGCGTCGCCCGGGGCCTTCAGCTCGTCTGCCGGGAAGGCCCCGAGGTGCGTGCTCCGTGCCAACCGGGCGTAGCCCTCGGGCTCCACACCGGCCAGGGGCACGGTTTCCACGCCGGCCCCCGGCTTCGCCTCGTATCCGATGCTCAGCGGGGTGACCTCGCGTACGCCCGGTGCCGAGCGGATCCGTTCCGGGAGGGTGGCGGGCAGGGCTCCCAGGACCTCGATGCGGGCGTCGGCTCCGAGGGTGAGCAGCGCCGCCCGGTCCCGTGCGTCCGCGACACCCGCGAGGACCGACCCTCCGAACGCCGCCGTGGTGAGGGCCGTCAGGAGGGCGAGCAGAGGCAGCACCGTGGAGACGGAGTTGCGGCCCGCGCGGGCCAGCGAGAGGTGGCCGACCGCGCCGCGCAGCCGGCCGACGGGGCGGGCCAGCCAGCGCAGGGGCAGCGGATGGAGCCGGACCAGGACGAGGGCGGCGATCACGCCGATCAGCACCGGTGCGAGCGCGACCAGTTGATCGCCGGAAGCGTCCAGGTCCGCCGGATCGGCGGACCCGGTCGCCTCGCCGGAGCTCCCCGATGTCCCTCGGCTCCGCAGCGCGAACACCGCTGCCGACGCCAGCACCAGCAGAGTGAGTTCGGCGACGGTGCGGCGCAGCGAAGGGCGTACGGACGCGAGGTCCTCGCGGGCACCGTGGACGCGTACGGCACGGTGGGTGATCCAGGCGCGTACGGGCAGCATGGCGCAGGCGATGAGCGCGACCGCGGCGGCGGTCCCGGCGGCGTACGACAGTCGGCCGTACGGGACGGCGAGCAGTGCGCCCGCGAGACCGAGCGCCGCCGCCGGTACCGCGACCACCGCCGTCTCGGCGAACAGCCGTGCCATGAGGCCGCGCAGGGAGACACCCCGGGCGCGCAGGAGAGCGAGTTCGCTCCGGCGGCGGTCGGCGGTGAGGCCACCGGCCATCAGGAGGACCACGGCCGCGACCGTGGCGCTGCCGAAAGCGGCGACGGCGACGAGGGGGCGGATACCGGAACGGAGTTCGGCGTACGAGGTGAGGACGTCGTCGAGGTCGCTGCTCACGTCGGCCTCCGGGTCCGTGAACGCGCGCACCTTCAGCAGGCCGGGACCGGACTCCAGCGCGGCGAGCGCGCCGGCCAGCCGGGGCAGGTCGCTCGCGGACAGGGCGGAGGGGGCCGGCGCCAGCTGCCAGTAGCGCGCGGGGCCACCGGAGGTGCCGAGGAGCGCCGGCGCCGCGTCCGGGGCCAGGAGGAGCGCGCCGAGCCAGTACGTGTTCGGCTCGGCGCCCTGGGCGGGGAGCCGCATGAGGGCCGGGGTGCGCAGGATGGGCTGAGCGGCCCAGTACGCCCCCTCGTGGTCGCGCGGGGCGACGATGCCGGTCACGCGCACGGCGAGCGGGGCGCGTTCGACGGCGGGGACATGGATCACCGAACCCACCTTGATGCGGAGTCGGCCGGCGGTCTCCGTGGTGACCGCGGCCTCCAGCTCCGGGGTCGCGGCGGTCACCGTGTCGTCGGCGCGGGGGAGGTGGCCCGCGCGCAGACGGGCGTGTTCGGCGAGGCCGTCCTGCGCGGCGAGGGTCAGCTGCGCAGGCAGTCCGCTCGGCCGTGGCAGCCACTTCTCCGCCGCTTCCAGGGGTTTCGTGGTGCGGACGCCGTACGCGGACTGCCCGGGGTCGGCGACCAGCGGCCGCTCGACGGCGGTCAGGATCTGGGCGTACCGCTCACGCAGTGAGGCCCGGCGCAGGTCCGCCTCGCGTTCCCCCTGCGTGGCGCCGAGGGAGGGCGGCGGGGCATACACCATGACGGAGGTGCTGCGGGCCGTCGCGTCGGCGACTGCCTGGCGCAGACCCGCGTCCTCGTAACGGTCGACGGCACGCGGGAAGGACGCCGCCAGGCAGACGCTCGCCGTCACCAGCAGGGCGAGGGCGACGGCGGCACCGGGGGCGGCCCGCAGGCGGGTACGGATCCAGGGCGCGACGGGGCGTTCGGCGTTCCGACGTGTGTCTCGGCGTGTGTCCCGACGTGCGTATCGACGTGTGTCTCGGCTTGCGTCCAGACGTGTGTCCCGACGTGTGTCCCGACGCGTGAAGGTCCAGCGGCGGCCCACCTCACTCACCCCCCTGCTCGTGCAGCGAACGCAGTGACCGGAGCGAGGAGGCCGAGTCGCCGCGCCGCAGCACCAGTACGCCGGTGACGATCAGCGGTGCGACCACCAGGGCGGCCAGCAGGAACGCGACCTGGCCGAGGGGGAGTTGCACCAGCACCTCCGGGACCGGCCGGGTGGCCCGGGACGTCAGCATGATCAACGGAAGGATCGCCCGGGTCAGTACCGCACCCAGCACCACCCCCACCACCAGTGCCAGTGCCACCAGCACGCCTTGCTCGGCCGCGACCATCCGGGCCAACTGACGGCGTGGCGCGCCCAGCGCGCGGAGCAGGGCGAATTCGGCGCCCCGCTCCCGCAGCGAGCCCGCCGTACTCACCGCGAAGCCGACCGCGGCCAGCGCGGCGGCCACCACGGATGCCGCGGCGAACGCGGCCTCCGGACCCGCGCCGAACGGGTCGTCCCGCAGCCGTTCCGCGACCTCGTCGCGCACGACGACCTGCGACGGCTCCACATCGGGCCGTTCACGCAGCTCCGCCGCCACCTGGGCCGCGGCGCCCGGCTCGGTCCGCAGCCACCACTCGGTGGGCGCCACGCTCTCCCCGTGCCGCTCCGCCAGCGCCCGGTTCACGGAGCGGAGATCGACCAGCAGCGCCCCGCCGGAGGTGTTCCCGGCGCCCGGGTCCTGCGTGGTCGGCAGCGCGCGTACGCTCTCCACGATCCGTACCGGTATGGCCGAACCGCCGAAGGGGACGTCCAGCCGCTCCCCGGTGCGCGCGCCCGCGGCCGTCAGGAAGTCGTCGGTCGCCACGGCCTCGACCTCGGGTGCGGCGGGCTGATCCGCCTGCAGCCGGACCGTCAACGACGAGGTGTCCCACGGGGTGTCACGAGGGATGTACCCGGTTCCGTAGCTCACCGTCAGCGGGCTCTCGGACTCCACACCCGGGCGCGTCGGAGCGTTGCCCGCCTTGGGGTCCGCCGTGGTGCTGTTGTTCTCCGACGTCACCTGCCAGGAGGTGGGCCGCGGCAGCCGCCGTTCCGTCCCGTCGGATCCCGTGGCCGTCAACTCCTCCAAGGACAACCGGTGTTGCTCGGCGCGCCCGGTGGGCTGGACCATGTCCAGCTGCGCCCCGGTCAGTGAGAGCGGCTCGGCGGTCCGGTCGGCAGGGGTCTGCTCGGCCGGGGTCTGCTCGGTCTGTGCCAGCTCCAGGGTGAGGCGGTGTGTCCTTCCATCGGCGGGGAGTTCGCCGGCGGGCACGTGGTAAAGCGTGCCGTACCGGTCCTCCAGCGTCACGGTCACGTCCGCCGACATCTTGGAGCGGTACGCCGTGGAGTCCGCCGAACCCGTGGAGCCCGTCGAGTCAGGGTCGTCCGCCGAGTCAGGGGCGTCGGGCGAGTCAGGGTCGTCGGGGGAGTCCGGGTCCGAGGGCCGCGGGGCCGCCCGGATCCGCAGGGCCAGCTCCAGCCGCGTGCTCCCCTCGGGCAGTGCCACGCCCGCCGACCCCGCCCGACCGGGGCCGAGCCCCGCCAGCATCCGTCCGACCGGTTCGTCCGCCAGATCCCCGCGCATCAGCATCGCGGCGGTTTCCTGGCTTCCGGAGGCGTCACCGGAATCCTTACCGGAAGCCTTCCCGGAACCCGTACCGGAGCCGCCGTCGGAACCCTTGCCGGAGTCCGTCCCGGCGGTCTCGGTGTCCAGCGCCAGCACCGCGGCCGTCCGGTTGCCGGACAGCGGCAGCGACATCCGCATGGCCGGGGCCGCCCCGCGTACGCCGTCGAGGTCCGCGTAGACCCCGGCCCCGGCCAAGCCGCTCTCGCCGCCCGCGAGTACCCGTATGGACGTACCGGCCAGGAAGTCCGCCTGGTCGTCCTGCGAGCGGTCCCACGACGCGCCCTGGCCGATCGCGAGCATGCCCATGGCGACGGCGAGGACGAGCAGCAGGACGGGCCCGGCACCACGCATGGGGCGGCGGCTGAACTGCCAGCCCGCGAGCGCCGTCGGCAGCCCCCTGCCGCTCGCCGCGCGCCGTTCGGCGAGGCGGGCCACGGGTGGCAGCAGGCGCAGGGTGAGCACGGTTCCGGCGAGCAGGGCCAGCGCGGGGGCGGAGACGAGGAGAGGATCGATGCCGAAGCTGTCCGTGGGTCCCCCCGCCGCCTGCTCGGAGCCGTTGGAGCCGGCGGCGCCGAGAGTCGTGACGGCTCCGGAGGTCTGCCGGCTCAACTGCCAGTACGCGACGGCCGCGATCACCAGCAGGCCGACGTCCGCACCCGCCCGTACCGGCGCCGGGAGCGAACGGGCCCGGCCGCCCCCCGCACCCTCGGCCCGTGCGGTCAGGGCGGGCACGGTCACCGCCAGGGCGCACCCCAGGGCGACCGCGGCGGCGGTCACCCACACTCCGCCGGCCGTTGCCGAGGTGTCCAGGCGCAGCCCGATCCGGGCCAGCGCCCCCTGCCCGGCCAGCAGCCGCGTGAGCGGCCCGGCGATCAGCGGAGCGCAGACGGCGGCCGGCAGGGCGAGCAGGGACGCCTCCAGTGCGGCAAGTCCTGCCACCCGCCCGCGCGAAGCGCCACGCGCCCGCAACAGCCGTGTTTCACCGCCCCGTTCGACGCTCAGCAGCCTGGCCACGAGCCACAGCGCGTACCCGGCGAGGAGGGCGAGCTGGAGCGCGACGATCAGCAGCGTCGAACGGGAGACCAGCAACGACCGCTCGACCCGGTCCAGTTCCTCCGGCAACGATGTCGTGGCGGCGGTGGTGCCGTGCAGCGCGGCGGACTTGAGCAGGGAACGGGGCCCGGTGCTCGCCGCGTCCCGAAGTTCGTCGATCCGGCCGGTCGGCAGTGCCGAGAAATCTGCGGACGCCAGCCAGGCGCTCGGCCCGGAGCTGACCGCTCGACTGGTTCCGCCGGCCGGTTCGGTTCCGCCGGCCGGTCCGGTTCCGGTGGCCGCGAGCACCGCCGGGTCCGCCAGCAGCGGCCCGTACGTCGTGAAGTCGAGTTTGCTGACCCCGCGTCCGTGCAGATCGTCCAACTGCCAGTAGGGCGAGGTGACCCGCACGGGCCGGTACAGACCGGTCACCCGGACCCGTACCTTCGGACCGTCGAACCGGTCGACGAGGGTCAGCCGTGCTCCCGGTTCGAGCGCCAGCCGGCGCGCGGCGGTCTCGGGGAGGGACACCTCGATCTCGCGGCCACCGCTCGGAGCGCGCGGCGGGCGGCCCTCGACCGTCCGCACCTGGGTGGGATCGAGCGCCGCGAAGTGGGTGAGATCCGGGTCCTCCGAGCGGGCGGCGGGCGGCTGCAGGGACCTCGGCAGGGCGTACGGCCCCGACCGTGCCAGCGTCCGCAGCGTCACAGGCAGCCCGTCGAAGGTGCGCCGGGCTCCGTCCCGTATGGCCTTGTCGGCGGCTCCGCGCTCCTCTGGCGGGACATCGGCCTTGACGACCAGCGTCGTGGCCGCGGCGCTCTGCGTACCGGTCGCGCCCGGCGACGGATCGAGGAGCGAGTGGCGCAGCGCCGCGTCGCCGATCGCGCCCGAGTACGCGGTCAGGGTCGCCAGGACAGCCGTGGTCAGCAGGACGGTGAGCAGCGCGGCGCTCAGCAGCAGGCGGTGCGCCCGCACGCGCAGTAGGACGAACCCCGTCACCCGGCCCCCCGCCGTGTCGCCGGACATCCCGGATCTCCGGTGATGTTGTCAGAGGTGAGGGGCCGAGGGTAAGCGCTTGAGAACCGGGCTTGACCGGATCGTGACCGGAATCCGGCGACGCGCGACCGGAATCCGCGCGTCAGCCGGTGCTGTTCAGCTCTTGCTGCTCAGGCCTCAGGCCCCAGTCCTCAGGCCCCAGTCCTCAGCCGTCAGCTCCCGGTCCTCAGCTCCCGGTCCTCAGTTCCCGGTCCTCAGTTCCCGGTCCTCAGTTCCCGGTCCTCAGTTCCCGGTCCTCAGCCCTCTGTGTTCACCATCGAGGCCGCCGCGTACGTCAGGTAGTTCCACAGCGTGTGCTCGTGCTCCTCGGAGAGGCCGAGCTCGTCGACGGCGACCCGCATGTGCTTCAGCCAGGCGTCGTGCGCCGCGCGGTCGACCGCGAAGGGGGCGTGGCGCATCCGCAGCCGGGGGTGGCCGCGGTTGTCGCTGTAGGTGGTCGGACCGCCCCAGTACTGGATCAGGAACAGCGTGAAGCGTTCCTCGGCCGGGCCCAGGTCCTCCTCGGGGTACATGGGCCGCAGCAGCGGGTCCTCGGCGACACCCTCGTAGAACCGGTGCACCAGACGCCGGAAGGTCTCCTCGCCGCCGACCTGCTCGTAGAAGGTCTGCTCCTGCAGCGTGCCGCGCCGTATCTCTTTCACACCGTCCATGGTCTCAGACGGGCTCGCCTCCCGGCCCGTCCCGCAGCACAGTGGAGGTATGAGTGCGCGCGCCATCGATCACGGGCTCGACGACCTCGCAGGCACGGCGCGGGCGGCGCTCGTGCGCGAGATCGACGCGAGCGGCGCCTGGGACGCCGAACCGGCCTGGCGGGAGGCCTTCGAGAGCGTCCCGCGCCACCTCTTCGTGCCGTACTACTACGTGGGCGCGCAGGGCGTGCAGGGCGCGCGGGGCGGCTACGAACGCAGATGGCGCGAGGACCCCGTCCCGCACCGACGCGAGGAGTGGATGCGCGGGGCGTACGAGA
Source organism: Streptomyces sp. NPDC048484 (assembly GCF_040651415.1). Lineage (NCBI taxonomy): Bacteria > Bacillati > Actinomycetota > Actinomycetes > Kitasatosporales > Streptomycetaceae > Streptomyces > Streptomyces sp. NPDC048484. Next base: position 174,315 of record NZ_JBEZJY010000014.1, on the reverse strand, counting down.
ACGTTCCGCTGGCCACCCGTGTGCGCGACGGCGAGCTGGTGTCCTCCAGCAGCCAGCCGTCCCTGATGGCGAAGATGCTGGCCGAGCTGGAGGTACGGGACGGGGACGAGGTCCTGGAGATCGGTGCGGGCACCGGCTACAACGCGGCGCTGCTCTCGCACCGGCTGGGCGACGAGCTGATCACCACGGTCGACCTGGATCCGGAGATCACCGAGTCCGCCCGGCGGCACCTGGCCGCCGCCGGCCACCGGCCGACCGTCGTCACCGGCGACGGAGCGCGCGGCTGCCCCGAGCGCGCCCCCTTCGACCGGGTCATCGCGACCTGCACGCTGAGCTCGATCCCACGTTCCTGGCTCGGGCAGTGCCGCTCCGGCGCCCGCATCCTCGCGCCGTTCGCCACCGGCCTCATCGCCCTGCGGGTACGGGACACCGGGCATGCCGAGGGCCGTTTCCTGCATACGCCCGCCTACTTCGTGCCCCTGCGCGGCAGCACCCGGTCCGAGCGCGACGACCCGGACGCGAACCTGGAGGGCCTGCCGCGCCGGGCCAGGGGGAACGAACTGTTCCGGTTCCTGCTGACCCTGACAGCGGGCACCCTGGCCCCGGACGAGGCGTACGCGCTGTGGGAGCGCGAGGGGTGGCCGCCGCGCGAGCGGTACGGCATCACGGTCGGCGACGACCGTGCGTGGGCGTGGCTGGACGACCCGGAGGGGCCGTACACCTGGCCGCTGCCGTAGGCGGGTTGTGGCCGATTGTTGCCGGGCCGCCCCCGCTCCGGTCTTCGCCGTGATCGACCGGCCAGGTCCTAGTGCCGCGGCACTAGCCCCGCCGGAGCGTGATCGTCGTCCAGGCGCCCACATGCACCCGGTCGCCGTCCTGGAGCGGCACCGGGACGAAGGGCTGGATGGGCTCCTCGGCGCCGTTGACCGTGGTGCCGTTGGTGGAGTTCTGGTCGACGACCGCCCAGCTGCTGTCCGGCTGCTGCACGAGGACCGCATGCTGATGCGAGACGCCCGGGTCCTCCGGCGGCACCGCCAGGTCGATGTCCGGGGACTCGCCCGTGGAGTGGCGGCGGCGGCCGATCGTGATCTGGTTGCCGGTGAGCGGCCGCTGCTGTTCCGGCGAGTACGCGGGCAGGTTCAGTCCCGCGGCCTCCGGTCCTGACCGCTGCATCATCGCCATGAAGTACTCGCGGTCGGGGCCGATGGTGATGCTCCAGGCCAGTGGCTGCTGTTGCTGTTGCTGCGGCTGCTGCTGTTGGTAGCCGGGAGGCGCCTGTGTCGCGCCGGGCTGCGGATAGCCGTAGCCGCCGGCAGGGCTGCCAGGGCCGCCACCGGGTCCGGGTGGGCCGCCGGGTCCGCCGGTCGACGGGGGCGAGATCACCCAGTCGTCCTCAGCGACGCCGTAGGACGGGCCGCCCGGTGCCTGAGGCTGTCCCGTCTCCTGCGGATACCCGGTCTCCTGCGGATACGCGGGCGGGGCCGGTGGGGCGGACTGCTGAAACCCTTGCGGGGCACCGAGGCCGAGGCCTGTTGGACCTCCGGGGCCGGGCGGGCCTCCAGGACTGTTCGGACCTCCGGGGCCTCCGGGGCCTCCGGGGCCGTTCGGCGCACCGGGTCCACCGGGGCCGCCGTATCCCCCTTGGCCGCCCTGACCGCCCTGGCCCCCCTGCCCGCCGAACCCGCCGGGAGCCCCGGGGCTCGTGCCGCCGGGTCCGGGCGGGGGTGGTGACGGCCGTGACGGATCACCGGGGAAGCCCGAGGGGGCCTCGCCGTAGGGCGGGATCGGCTCCGCGGGCCGGTTCATCTGCGAGGGCCGGGAACCCTGGTAGTCGAATCCACCGTGGGTGGGGCCGGACTGCCCGGGCGGCGGCTGTTGCTGCTGGAAGTGGGGCGCCGGGTTCTGCCCGCCGGGACCGGAACCGGGGCTACCGGGACCGGAACCGGGGCTACCGGGACCGGAACCGGGGCTACCGGGACCGGAACTGGGGCCGCCCGGACCGGGACCGCCAGGACCGGGGGGCCCGGGGGGACGCGGAGCGGCCGGGGTGTACGAGGTCGCGGTGTTCGTCAGGAAGTTCCACCGGCACTCCTCGCAGAACGGCGCCCCGCCCTCACGCGGGGTACGGCACTGCGGGCACAGCTCGGACTCGGGCGCCGGGTCGGGCACCGCGGCGAGATGGGGGCGGCCGCCCTGGCCGGGCGGTGGGGCCGAACCGGGCGGCGGAAAGCCGTAACCGGCGGCCGGGGGAGGCGGGGGAGGTGGCGGGGGCACGGCACCGGCCATGCGGTGACCGCAGACCTCGCACCAGTCGTCGGAACCCGACTGGTGTCCGTTCGGGCAGGTCGGCATGTCGGTGCTTCCCCCTCTCCAGTTCCGGTCCACCGGGGACCGTAAGTCGTACATGGCGCGTTCGTAGCGCGTGCGCACCGCTACGCGCTGTGTGCGTACCGCTCTACTTCTTTACACGAACAGTCTTTGTGGACCGTGTCTCGAGAGTCATCTCGTCGGCCTCCGCGACCTTAGCCTTCAATCGCACAGTACCTGCCGAGGCGTCGACCACGTCCACCACCTTCGAAAGCAGTTTCGCCGTATCCGCGTTTCCTGAGGCGCTGGCGAGCTGAACCGCGCGGCCCAGTTTGGCAGTTGCCCCGTCGACATCGCCCGCTTTGCGGGCATCCAGACCCTGTTGGATGACTTGTGCCAGTTCCGCCTGACCTGTGTAGTGCGCGACCTGCGGATTGATCGACGTGGACGCCGTCATGTCATCCGTCCACACGGCCCGTACGAGACCCTGTGCGCCCAGCGTCTGGGCGGCGCCGTCCCCTTGTGGGATCACCAGGGAGACCCGGGCCGCGAGCATCTCCTGCCCGAGGCCGGCCTCGGGGACCTCGACGCAGACGTGGTAGTCGCGGGACTCGTCCCCCCAGGAGCCGGTGGGGTAGTCACCGGAGCGCGGGCCCGCCTCGGTGCGGCGGTCGGTCAGCTGCTCGACCGTCGGCGCGACCTGCTTGACGAACTTGACGGAGGTGCCGACCGGGGTCCACAGCCGCAGCGCGACGTCCGCGACCTCCTTGCCCATGGCCGTCTCCATCATCTGCGTGAAGTCGGCGGACAGGCCCGCCGGATCGGCCACGATGTCGGCGGTGCCGAGCAGCGCGGACGCGATGCCGGTGACCTCCTTGACCTCCCAGTCAGTGCCGACGCCCCGCGCGTCACAGGTGAAGAGGCCGGCGCAGGCGTCCAGGGCCGCCTTCAGGTCCTCGGGCGACTCGTGTTCGTTGCGGCCGTCGGTGAGCACGATGCCGTGCCGGATGGTGACGTCCGCCGAGGACAGCAGGCGGTCGGCCAGCCGCAGCCAGGTGCCGATCGCGGTGCCGCCGCCGGCGCTGAGCTTGCGCAGCGCCTGCTTCGCCTGGTCGCGGGTCTGCGTGTCGGCGACGGCGAGTTCACCTCCGCCCGGATAGACCTCCTTGGCCACATGCGTCCCGCCGATCACCGCGAAGTGCACGCCGTCGCGCAGCGCGTCGATCGCGGCGGCCGTCGCGTCCCTGGCGCCGCGCATCTTGGTCGGCGGGTAGTCCATGGACCCGGAACAGTCGACCATGATCGCCACAGCCGCGTCCGGGCCCTGCCCCGGTGTGTACAGGTGGGGTGCCGCGACGGCACTCCCGATCGTGCCGCCGCCGGTGGAGGTCACCGTCACGATCGCGTTGACCTCGCGGCCGCCCTCCGGCAGGTACTCGTTCTGGTACACCTCTACCGAGAACTGCGGCACGTTCGACTTCGAGAAATTGGCCATACCTACTCTGCTCCCCCTCAGGACTCCCACGGGACGTGGGTGACAGCGGTGCGCGGACCGGCCCCTTCCGGTCCTGGCGCCCGAGACCGACACTGTTTCGTACGGCTCGTACCGCTTCGGCCTCAGGCCGATCCTGCCCCCTGTTGCGGGGCCGGGAACGGAAGGACGGCCACTGTTACGTTGTCGTGGCCCCCGCCGTCCAGGGCGTGACCCACCAGGACCTGGGCGCTGTGCAGCGGTCGGTCCGCGGCGTCGGCCGGGATGACCTCGGCCAATTCCTCGGCTCCTTCCGCGTAGTTCCACAGGCCGTCGGTGCAGACCACGACCACACCCGGCCGGTCCGGCTTGAAGGAAGCGGTGTGCGGCTCCAGTTCGTACGCGTCCGCCCCGAGCCAGCCCGTGATGGCGTGGGCGCGCTGGTCGGCGTACGCCTCTGCCTCGTTCATCAGGCCCGCGGCGACCATCTGGGCCGCCCAGGAGTCGTCCTCGGTGAGCCGGGCCGGCGGTGCCGACCGGTCCACGGGCACCCAGTAGACGCGGCTGTCACCGACCCAGCCGACGATCAGCAGGCTGGGGGTGACGACAGCGCCGACGAGCGTGCAGGCCGGGGCGTTGACATGCGGCTGGTGTTCCTGGGCCGCCGCCGGGGCGCGGTCCGCCAGGGAGTTGACCGCCTCGGCGGCCGTGAGGATCGCTTCGTGCATGGCCTGCTGCGGGTGTGTGCCGCGGGGCAGGGCCGCCAGGAGCGACTCGTTGGCCGCGCGGGAGGCGGCCAGGGAGGCCTCGTCGGGGCGGGTCGCCGAGGAGACGCCGTCGCAGACGATCGCGACGACCGCGGGCGAACCGTCGGGCAGCGCGGTGGCGGACACCGTGAAGGCGTCCTCGTTGCGGTGGTGGCGCAGCCCGCGGTCGCTGACCGCGGCGACCGTGTCCAGCTCCTGCTCCATGTGATCGCGCTCGCGTGGCTGCGCGTGCCCGCAGTTCTCGCAGTAACCGTCCCGGTCGACCTGGCCCGCGCGGCACGCCACGCAGACCTTCAGGCCCGCGGGGGGCGTCGGGAGGTCTGCCGTGGCCGTCCGCGGATCGGCGGGCGGCACCTCGGGCGGCAGCGGAGCGGCAAGCGGGTACTCGTCAGGTTCCGCCGACGCATGGGCCGGAGGAGCGGGAGCCGATGCCTGGGCCGCGGCACGGGACGGCGTTCGAGCAGGTGCAGGGGCCGGCGCGTGAGCCGGCGTAGGGGACGGCGCCTCGGCATGTGGCGGGACGGACGACTGGGCCGCCGGCTGTTCGGACTGCTGTCCGGACGGCCGGGCAGACGCCCGGCCGGGCCGGTCGAGCCGTATGCCGGGGCTGTCGGAGCCGCCCGACTCCCGGCCGTCGAGGTCCGTCGGCAGCACCATGGCCGCCGGTGTGTCCGAGCCGGCCGGCTCGGGCGCGACCGGCCAGTCCACGGCGGCCGCGGCCGAAGGGGGCCGTGGTGTCGAACCGTTCATGGCGACGGTGGGGTTGTCGTCCGGCGGCACGGGTACGGCCGACAGGTCGTACCCGCACGCACCGCAGAAACGGTCCCCCGACTCCAGCGGTTCCTCACAGCTGGGGCAGGCGGCCAGTTGGGGCATCTGCGACATGAATTACACCCACGTCCGGGGGCGGTAGCGGTTGGCGCGCTCCACCAGATCGATCCTCTCGTCGCCACCCTGGGCGAGCCTGGCCAGTGTCCGGTACGACCGCTCCAGACCGAAGCGCAGGCCCCGCTCGTCCAGGTCACTGCCGAGCAGTACGGTCCGCGCACCGGTGGTCGGTGGGGCGGAACCCTGGATACCGGAGAGTACCCAGTCCAGGGCACAACCAAGGACCTCTGTGGACAACTGCTCGCGGCGCACCGCATCCAGACCATATCCGTCCAGGGCCTCGACCTGGGCCGCGGCCGAGGTCAGGTCGTCCAGGAACGGTGCTCCCGGCGCTCCCGGAGCCGGCGGTGCTCCAGGAACCGCAGGAACCCCTGGAACCCCAGGAACCCCTGGAGCGGGTGGAGCGGGCGGTGCGGGCGGTGCGGCCTCCGCCAGGCGTTGCCTCAGCCGCGCCCGGACGGCGGCGACCCGCGCCGCCGTGTAGTGGATCGAGGACTCCGGCACCGACTCCAACGTCCGTACGGCGCCGGGGCGGTTGCCCGCCGCGAGCTGGACGCGGGCCAGGCCGAAGGCGGCGCTCACAAAGCTCGGGTCGGTCGTCCACACCAGCCGGTAGTACTCGGCGGCGTTGTCCAGCTGTCCGAGGACCTCCGCGCACAGGCCGAGGGCCAGTTTGGGCGCGGGCTCGCCCGGGAACGCGTCGTAGATCGCGTCGAAGGACACCGCCGCGATCTCGTGGTCGCCGGTAGCCAGCGCGGCCACGCCCCGGTACCAGACCACCCGCCAGTCGTCGAGGTGGTCCGCCTCCAGGGCTTCGAGCGTCCTGGTCGCGTGGCCGAACTCGCCCATCTCCAGGCGGGCCCGCAACTCGCGCAGCCGCAGTTCCAGGGAGCCCGCGGGCGCCGCCTGCAGGGCGGCGATCAGCTCCGCGGGCGCGGACGCCATGAGACCCGCCAGGAACCCGGCGTTCGGATCGCCGGGGTCGACATGGGGGACCGACAGGGCGAGCGACGCCGCCGCGGTGTCCAGCGGCTTCACGAGTGAAGCCGGAGCGGGCGGGAGGGCCGCAGAAGTGCCCGGCCCGGCCGCCGGCCCCGGAAAGCCGTTCGTCCCGGCCGACAGCGCCTGTGCGCCGTTCGGCCCCGCCGTGAGTCCCGGAGAACCATTCGGCCCCGCCGTCAGGGCCGGAGAACCGTTTGTGCCGCTCGCCGGTGCTCGCGTGCCTCTCTTCTTCGCCCGTACGGGCACGACCCGGGCCCCCAGCCGCGACACGTCCCCGCTCAGCTTGCCGAACAACTCCGTGTCCGTGACCCTCAGTTCGGGCCCGAACAGCGTGGACAGCGCGGGCCGCGGATGTCCCGTCTGCACGGCGACGACCTCACGCAGCACCCCCGTGAGCTGTTCGGCCATCTCCTGCGCGGAGGCGAACCGGCGGCCCGGGTCGGGGTCGGTGGCCCGCACGAGCAGTCGGTAGAACGACTCGTAGGTGCGGAAGACCTCGATGTTGTCCGGGTCGGGCAGGGAGTCCACGAACACGTTCGTGTAGCCCTGGAAGTCGAAGGTCAGGACCGCCAGAGTGCGGGCGACCGTGTAGAGGTCGGAGGCGACCGAGGGGCCGACGTCGGCGACCTCGGGGGCCTGGTAGCCGACCGTGCCGTAGATGGCCGACTCGTTGTCGTCCATCCTGCGGACCGCGCCCATGTCGATCAGCTTGAGCTGGTCCTCGGTCTGGATCGCGTTGTCGACCTTGAAGTCGCAGTACAGGAGGTTGCGGCTGTGCAGATGGCCGAGCGCCTCCAGCGCCTCGATGCCGTACGCGCACGCCTGTTCCACCGGCAGCGGGTCGCGCTTCCCGGCCGTGGTGCGGCGGTCGTTGGCGATCTCCTTGAGGGACTTGCCGCCGACGTACTCCATGACGATGTAGCCGTCGAGGGAGCCGGTGCGCTGGTCGAGGTGCTCCACGAAGTTGTAGATCCGCACGATGTTCGCGTGCTCGATCTCGGCGAGGAAGCGGCGCTCGGAGATCGCGGCGGCCATGGCGTCCTGGTCGCCCGTGTCGAGGAGGCCCTTGAGGACCACCCAGCGGTCGGACACCGCCCGGTCGACGGCGAGATAGACCCAGCCGAGCCCGCCGTGCGCGAGACAGCCCATCACCTCGTACTGGCCGTGCACGATGTCGCCGGTCTGCAGCTTCGGCACGAACGAGTACGGGTGGCCGCACTTGGTGCAGAAACCCTCCGTGCGCCCGCTGCGCTCACCGCGCGCACGTCCCACGGGGGCCCCGCAGTCGGAGCGCGAGCAGAATCGCTTCCGCTCCGGAACCTCGGGGTTCTCCTGCACCATCGCGCGGGGGTCGGGCCGCGGCACGTCCGGGACCTGTACGAGACCGACGCCGAGCCTGCCGCGGCTGGACGACCCGGCCGCCGAACCGGCGCTGCGCACCGACACCGAACGGCCCGTCGACGGCCCCGAGACGGAGCGCGAGAGACGGCCCGACACCGAACGCCGGGACTGGGCCGACCGCGACGAGGCCCGGGAGGACGCACGGGAACTGGCGCGAGAACTGCCGCTGCCGCGGCCGGAGCCGCGAGAGCTCTTGCCACCTGCCGTGAGCCCGGTCGGCACGGAGCCCACCATGCCTCCCCCAGAGGAGGGACCCCCAGACGAGACGACCGGCGCCAGACCGCAGGTGTCGCAGTACAGCTCGCCGCCGCCCACGTCCTCGTACGACCCCGTGCAACCGGGGCGCTGGCACTCTTTCTGCTGACTCTGCCGACCCTGCTGACCTTCGTCCGGCTGACTCATGACTCCCCCCTCCGGTCCTGTGGTCCGCCGTGGCCGGGGACCCTCGGTACGAGCACTTCGGCGGCCGCCTGCTGATAGCGCAGCACCGCCTGTTCCGCCACCCGCAGGTCACAGGGCGCGCTCCACAGCATGCGGCGCGCCGCGTCGTACCGCTCCACGAGCAGCGGGTCCTCGGCGAAGCCGTGCCGTGCGACCTTCGCCTTGTACGCGTCGAGCCGGCCGCGCAGCTCCGCGCGGACCGCGAGTGGCTCGGTGACCTTGGTCAACGACTCGCGGGCCCGCAGCAGTTCGTCCTCGGCCCTGTCCTCCAGGGACTCCAGGAGGGGTGAGAGGCGGTGCCACTGCGCGTGCCTGCGGTACTCGGAGGCCGTCGCCAACTGCTCCTGCAGCGCCGTCGACGGGCCGCTCACCGCGGGCACCTCGGACGCGGCGATCTTCGCCAGTACCTCGCCGCGCGCGCTCCTCGCCTCGGCCAGCGTGCGGTCCGCGCGGTTCAGCACGTCCCGCAGCCTCACCAGCCGCGCCTCGGCGTCCTGCCGCACGGTGAGCACGGCGTCGATCTCGCGGCGCACCTCTTCCAGGGCGAGCGCCTCGCGGTCGTAGCGGGTCGTGTCGGGGCGTCCGCCGCCCGGCGCCGAACTCCCCTGCGCGGGGGCCCAGAAGGCCAGCGGATCGGACACCACCTGCTCACGCAGCGATGTCAGCGTGCGCGTGATCTGCTCCAGGTCGTCCCCCGACGGATGCTCACCGGGCCGGACGCCCACCGAGTGCGCGAGCCGGCGGGTGCGCTGCAACTCCGCGGCCAGCAGGTCGATCCGCGCGGGCAGCGCCGACCACACGGCGTCGGCCGTGACGACCATGTCCAGCGACTTCGCGTACAACTCGTTCATACGCTCCACGAGTTCGGCGAGAGTGAAGTGCTCGCTCAGCCTGCCCGTACCCGCCATCGTGGGCGCGGCCGCCGTGGCGGAGGTGCTGCCGGCCACCGTGACGCTCGCGCCGCGCAGCAGTTCCGTCAGCTCCACGAGGTCGTCGCGGTTCGACCAGCGTCTGCGGGAGCGGATCTCCCGCGCGGAGCGCAGCGTGGCCGCGTACGCGTCGAAGTACGCCCACAGCAGGGTGATCGATGCCTCGGCGGTCCCCCAGCGCTCCTTGGTCGTGCCGGTGAGCTCGGCGCCTTCGAGGAGTCTGCGGCCCGCGTGGTCCTGCAGGGCGAGGAGCGAGGTCTCGATGGCCTCGTGCTCCGCGCCGAGCCGCGCCAGCGCACGGTCCACCTCGTCCCGGTCCAGTACCGGCCCGGATGGTCCCGCGACGCCCATCGATCACCTCTCGCTCTTGATTGTGCCCGGTTGGATCGTTGGCTACTTGTACTTGACCGGCGGTGGCCCGGACGACTTACCGAGGCTCGCGGCGAGCCACTTGTTGTACGACTTCTGCCAGCCGTCCTTGCGGTAGTCCACCAGGATCTGGTTGACCCGGCGCACCAGATCGTCGGCGCCCTTCCTCATCGCCACGCCGTAGTACTCGTCGGTGAACGGCTCGCCCTTGAGCCCGACCGTCGGATCCTGTGCGGCCTGGCTCGCGGCGAGCGCCCCGTCGGTCACCACGGCGTCGGCCTCACCGAGCTGCAGCCGCACCAGGCAGTCGAGTTGGTTCGGCACGGTGCGCTTCTCGAAGTCGGCGGACGCGACGAGGGTGCCGTCCTTCTTGGCCGCGTCCAGCGCGTCCCAGGCGGTGGAACCCGTCGCCGTGCAGATCCGTTTGTCCGCCAAGGACTTGTCGAGCCCGGTGATGTCCGACTTCTTCGGGGCGAGCACCTGCTGGCCGGTCACGAAGTAGGGCGAGGAGAAGGCCACCTGCTCCAGCCTGGTGCAGTTGATCGTCATGGTGCGCACCACCATGTCGACCTTGCGGTCCTGGATCGCCGGGACGCGCTGATCGGTGGGGATGGCCCGGAAGCGGACGTTCTTGGGCTTCTTGCCGACGATCTGGTCCGCGATCTCGTGCACGAGGTCGATGTCGAAGCCTTCCAGCTCGGCGTCGTCCGACTCGCTGTTCGGGTCGCGGTAGCCGAAGCGGTAGCTGTTCTGATCGACGCCGACGATCAGAAAGCCGCGCTTCTTGATCGCCTGGACCGTCGCGCCGTTCTGGTCACCCGAGGACGGGGCCAGGCTCTGCTTCTCGGGATCGGGGCAATCCGGGGCCCTGACCTGGTCGCCCCTGGCCACGCCCTGCCCGTCGAGGTCCGACGCGTCGTCCTCGCGTGACTGGGTCACCGGCAGCAGCAGCGCGAAGACCGCCGCCAGGGCACAGACGACCGCCATCGCACCCACTCCGCCCCAGCCCCTCAGGCTGGCCCGCAAACGTCGTGCGTTCATCGTCATGCCCCCTCTCACCGGTACTCCGACAGCCTGCGCCCGATACCGAGCACCGCCCCTGCCGCGGCCAGCACCGCGAGCACCGCGGCGCCCACCACGAGGCCGTTCATCGCGCCCAGGCCGTCACCGGCCGCCTGCTCGAACTCGGCGCGCTCGTGCTTGAGCGCGGCCGCCAGGTTCGTGTCCACGCTGTCGAAGCATTCGCCCGTCGGCTTGTCCGCCTTGGAGCCGATGATCCTGTCGAGCGCGCCCTGGTAGTTGCCCAGCGTGTCCTGCTCGCGGGCTTCCGAGTGCCGTTGCTTCCAGACCTTCATGCTGCCGGTCGCGGTCTCGACCGGCTTCACGCCCGCGCTGTCGTCGGCGAGGTCCTCGGCGGCGGCCAGCTTCGTGGTGAGGTCCTTCATCTGCTGCTCGAAGGCGTGGTCGAACGTGTCCACGGTCCTCTTGTCGGCGCCCGTACCCACGTCCGTGGTCTCGGCGCCGCGGGCGACCAGCGTGAGGTTCTCGTTGCCCCTGGCCTTCAGCGAGGCGATCCGGGCGTCGTTCAGCGTGTTCAGCGAACGCACGCCGTGCTCGTACGACTCGTCCAGCCCGGCGCGCGCGACGCTGTGGCCGACGACCAGCCAGAGCAGGACGACCGTGGCGGCGGCCGTGCCGGTGGCCAGGCCGTGGTTCAGCACGCGGTTCGTCCGGCGGTAGTTGCGGCGCTGGGCCCACACGAGGCCGCCGATGGCCAGGACACCGGCGCCGATCGCGATCCACGGGTAGGGCGTCGCGTCGTCGTAGTCGGAGCGCAGCTGCTGGTTCTCCACCGTGTAGAGACGCTCGGCGTCCTCGAGCATCACCTGCATCTTCGAGTTCGCATACCGCAGGTAGGCGCCGCCGAGGGGGTAGCCCTGGCGGTTGTTGGCACGGGCACGCTCGACCAGGCCCTTGTACTCGGGAAGCATCTTGTTGAGCTTGGTGATGGTCTTCTCCGAGGTGGAGCCGGGCTCGGAGTTGGACGCCGCCGTCACCAGTTTGTCCGCGGCCAGACTGATGTCGTCCTCGTACCGCTTGCGGGACTCGGCCGTTTCCTGGCCGCCCGCGAGGAAGCCGCTGGACGCCGCCGTGTTGGCGTCGGCGAGGGAGCGGTAGATGTCGGCCGCGTCGGCGCTCAGCGGCTGGCTGCTGTGCAGCACGTCGTCCGCGGCGGCCGAACGGTCGGCCATCTCCCAGGCGGTGACCGCGCCGAACGTGACGACCAGGACGGCGAGGACGGCGCCGATGACGCGCAGCCGCCCGGGCTCGGTGGTCGCCGCGGCACGCAGCCGGTCGACGCCCTCCGCCCACGCGGTGCGGCGAGGGGGCGCGGCGTCGGGCACACCCGGCCGGCCCTGCGGCCCCGGCGGCGGAGCCTGCGGCGGGACCGCAGGCATCGTGGCCACCGGTGCGCCCGGTGGCGCCGCGGTGCCCTGCTCCTGGTGTGTCACCTGACCTCCCCCATGGTCGACGCCGGTCACCTCCGCCCGGAGCCAGGAAGCACGGGAAGAGAGGCACGGCCGCAAGTATCCCCGCCGGGACCGACATCCGCACAGGCCCTGACTCGATCTTGTTCGGATTGCAGCTCAGCGATGATCCCGTATTACCCCTGCTCATGAATACGCCAACCCGAACAGTTCGGTTCCCGGCGTGCTCAGTCCCTCTCGTAAAACTCCCTCACGCGGGCGTGCGCCCGGGCCGGAGCGCCCTCGTGGTCGAGTCCGAGGAGCGCGGATCCGAGAACCGGCCGGGCGGTGATGACCCGGGGCGCGGCCTTGGGGGCACGCTCGGCCAACAGCTCCCGTACGCGGTCGTCGAGTTGAGGGTGACTGGCGGCCAGGACGCCGCCGCCGAGCAGGACCGGCGCCTCCTCGTCCAGCAGGTCGAGCCGGGTCAGGGCGACGACCGCCATGCTCACGATCTCGTCCGCCAGCCGGTCGACGAGCGCGCGGGCGACCGGGTCGCCGTCCGCGGCCGTGGCGAACAGGACCGGCGTCAGCTCGTGGCGCCGCACGTCCTCGATGTGCTCCAGGTGCAGGGCCTCGATCAGCGCGTACATCGTGGGGAGGCCGAAGTGCGCGGGCAGGGCACGGGCCAGTTCGGTGGCGCTGCCCCGCCCGTCCTCGGCGCGCGCCGCGTGCCAGAGCGCCTCCTCGGCGAGGCCCCAGCCGCCGCCCCAGTCGCCGGACACGCGGCCGAGAGCGGGGAAGCGGGCGACCCGGCCGTCGGGGCGCATGCCCACGCAGTTGATGCCCGCGCCGCACACCACGGCGACGCCCCGCGGCTCCTCGACGCCGGCCCGCAGGATCGCGAAGGTGTCGTTGCGGACCTCCACGGTCGTCCCCCACGCGCGCGCGTGCAGCGCGGCGGCCAACTGCTTCTCCTCCACGGGCAGATCGGCGTTGGCGAGACACGCGGAGACATGGCCGACGGCGGTGACGCCCGCCGCGGCGAAGGCCCGGCCGACAGTGTCGGCGAGCGCGTCCACCGCCTGCCGGACACCGACCGCGGGAGGCCGGAACCCGCCGCCGCGCGCCGTGGCGAGCACGCTCCCGTCGCCCGCCACGACCGCGACGTCGGTCTTGCTGTTCCCCGCGTCGACGGCGAGGACGATCCTGCTGGTCTCCGCGTCGACGGCGACGCCGGTCCTGCTGGTCTCCGTGTCGGCGGCGGGGACATGTGTGTCGGCGGTCAGGCCCTGTGCGGTCACGCCCACGCGAGGTGCCCCCGGTTGTGCGCGATCAGGCGGTCGGTGAGGCCCTCGGCCTGCGCGTACTGGCCGACCAGCGGATGCGCGAGCAGCGCCCGGAACACGCGCTCGCGGCCCCCGCGCAGCGCGGCTTCCAGGGCCAGGTCCTCGTACGCGGTGACGTGCGCCATCAGCCCCGCGAACAGCGGGTCCACCGGCGCCACCGGCAGCGGGGTGATCCCGGCGTGCCGGACCGCGGCCTGCACCTCGATCACCGCGTCGTCGGGCAGGAACGGCAGCGTCCCCCTGTTGTACGTGTTCACCACCTGGTACGGGTTGCCACCCCCTCCCAGCAGGGACGCGGCGAGGTCGACAGCGGCCTCCGAGTAGTACGCCCCGCCCCTCCTGGCCAGCAGCTCCGGCTTCTCGTCGAGCGCCGGGTCGCCGTACATCTCCAGCAACTCCCGCTCCATCTCGGCCACTTCCGCGGCCCGCGACGGCTTCGTACCCAACTCCCGTACGACCTCGTCGTGCGCGTAGAAGTAGCGCAGGTAGTAGGACGGGACGACCCCCAGCCGGTCGAGGACCCCGCGCGGCAGGCGCAGGTCACCGGCGAGGGCGTCACCGTGCTCGGCGAGCAGTTTCGGCAGGACGTTCTCCCCCTCGGGACCGCCGAGTCGCACATGGGTTTCCCAGGTGAGGTGGTTGAGGCCCACATGGTCCAGGTGCACATCGGTGGCGGCGACCCCGAGGAGTCCGGCGAACTTTCGCTGGAAACCGATCGCCACGTTGCACAGTCCGACCGCCTTATGACCGGCCTGGAGCAGGGCGCGGGTCACGATGCCGACGGGGTTGGTGAAGTCGATGATCCAGGCGTCCGGATTGGCACGCCGGACGCGCTCGGCGATGTCGAGCACCACAGGGACCGTACGCAGCGCCTTGGCGAGGCCGCCGGCGCCGGTCGTCTCCTGGCCGACGCAGCCGCACTCCAGCGGCCAGGTCTCGTCCTCGTTGCGGGCGGCCTGTCCGCCGACGCGGAGCTGGAGCAGCACCGCGTCGGCGCCCTCGACACCCGCGTCGAGATCGTCGGTGGTGGTGACGCGCCCGGGGTGCCCCTGCTTGGCGAAGATGCGCCGCGCCAGGCCGCCGACGAGCTCCAGCCGGTCGAGGGCGGGGTCGACGAGCACCAGCTCCTCAATGGGCAGGGTGTCCCTCAGCCTCGCGAATCCGTCGATGAGTTCCGGTGTGTAGGTCGATCCTCCGCCGACGACGGCCAGCTTCACCCTTTGACTCCTGTCAGTGTGACGCCTTCGATGAAGGCCTTTTGCGCGAAGAAGAAGACCGCGATCACCGGCGCCATGACGAGCAGGGTCGCGGCCATCGTGAGGTTCCAGTTCGTATGGTGATTGTCCTTGAAGGACTCCAGCCCGTAACTGAGCGTCCAGGCCGCCGGGTTGTCGCTGGCGTAGATCTGCGGACCGAAGTAGTCGTTCCAGCAGTAGAAGAACTGGAACAGGGCGACCGCGGCGATGCCCGGCTTGGCCAGCGGAATGACGATGCGCCACAGGGTGCGCAGGTCACCGCAGCCGTCGACCTTGGCCGCGTCGAGGTACTCGTCCGGGATGGTCAGCAGGAACTGGCGCAGCAGGAAGATGCTGAACGCGTCACCGAAGGCCATCGGGATGATCAACGGCCACAGGGTGCCCGTCAGATGCATCTGCTTGGCCCAGAACAGGTACATGGGCACGATGATCACCTGGGGCGGCAGCATCATCGTGGAGATCACGAGCATCATCGCGATGCGTCGTCCGCGGAAGCGGAACTTGGCCAGGGCGTAGGCCACCGGGACGCTGGAGACGACGGTCAGGACGGTGCCCAGGCCCGCGTAGAGCAGGGTGTTCCGCCACCAGGTGAGGAAGCCGGGGGCGTTCCAGACCTGCGAGTAGTTGTCCCAGTTCCAGGAGCGCGGCCACAGTGCGCTCGTCAGGGCCTGCTGATCGTCCATCAGGGACGTGAGCAGGATGAAGACGAACGGCAGCACGAAGAACAGCGCGGCCGCGATGCCGAGGGAGTGCACGCCGATCCAGTGCAGCAGCGCCCGGCGGCGGGCGGCGCGTTCCGCCGGACCACGTCCGGTCGGGTTGGCCGGGCCGTCGGCGGGGGACACCGGGGGGCGTGCGGTGACGGTGTTGGTCATGGGGATCAGTCCTCCACCGTGATCAGGCCGCTGCGGCGGCGCATCAGGAGCGCGGTGAACGCCATGGACAGGGCGAACAGCACGAGAGCGACCACACAGGCGGAGCCGGTGTCGAAGCGCTGGAAGCCCAGGTTGTAGATGAGCTGGGGAAGAGTGAGCGTCGACTTGCCCGGATAGCCGGGCTCGTAGATCTGGCCGGCGCCGGCACCGATGACACCGCTGGCCGTCTTACCGGCGATGAGCGGCTGTGTGTAGTACTGCATGGTCTGGATGACACCGGTGACCACCGCGAACAGCACGATGGGGGAGATGTTCGGCAGTGTGACGTAGCGGAATCGCTTCCAGGAGCCGGCGCCGTCCAGTTCGGCCGCCTCGTACTGCTCCTTGGGCACGTCGAGCAGGGCCGCCATGAAGATGACCATGAGGTCGCCGACGCCCCACAGTGCGAGCAGCGTCAGCGCCGGCTTCGACCAGGCCGGGTCGTTGAACCAGCCGGGCTGCGGCAGACCCAGGTCGCCGAGCAGCTGGTTGACAGGGCCGGTGCCGGGATTGAGCAGGAAGGCGAAGGCCAGGGTCGCGGCCACGGGCGGGGCGAGGTACGGAAGGTAGAAGAACGTACGGAACAGGCCCGTGCCCGTCTTGATCTTCGTGATCAGCAGCCCGATCCCGAGCCCGAAGAGGACCCGGCACGCCACCATGATCACCACGAGCCACAGGGTGTTGCGCATCGCGGGCCAGAAGAAGGGGTACTGACTGAAGACGTACGTCCAGTTGGTCAGGCCGTTGAACGTGGGCGGCCGGAAGCCGTCGTACTTCATGAACGAGAAGTAGACGGTCGAGAGCAGCGGATAGACGAAGAAGACGCTGAAGCCGATGAGCCAGGGGGAGAGGAACGCCAGCGTGCGCAGCCCCTCCCGGCGGCGCTTCGAGCGAAGCGTCGCCGTGTGGCCGGAGACGGTTGCCATGGGACTACTTCGCCTTGGCGATGTCGGTGTCAATCTCCCCGGCGGTCTTCTTCAGACCCGCGTCCAGGTCCTTGGACTTCCCGGACTCGTAGTCGTACGCGAAGTTCTGCAGTGACTCCTGGTAGGTGCTGCCGTTGACCGCGGCGGGCGCGGTGTTGCTGTTCGGGTTCTGGGCGATCTTCACGAACGCGTTCATCGCCACGTCGTTCTTGAGCTTCGGCGACTTCAGCGCCTCGAAGGTCGAGGGGACGTTGTTGATGGCGTTGGCGAAGGAGACGACCGCGTCGGTGTCGGTGGTCATGTACTTCACCAGCTCCCAGGCGGCGTTCTGCTTGCTGCTGGTGCTGGCGAGGCCGATGACCGTGCCGGTCAGGAAGCCCTTGCCGTAGGTGTCGGCCTGGTCGTCCGGCACGGGGAAGGGCGCGACGCCCCAGTCGAACTTCACACCGGCGTCCTTCATCATGCCGCCGCGCCACTCGCCGTCGATGTTCATGGCGATCTGCCCGGTCTGCAGCGGGTTCTGCGCCGACCACTCGTCACCGAAGGTGGAGCGGTACTTCTCCAGCTTCTTGAAGCCGCCGAGCGACTTGACCATGTCCTGCTGCCAGGTGAGCAGTTCCTTGAAGGCCGGGTCCTTGGCGACGTTCGACTTGCCGTCGGAGGTGAAGTACTCCGGGCTCCACTGCGCCGCGAGGTGCGGGACGGTGACCTCGTAGCCGTGGAAGTTCGGCATGAAGCCGAGCTGTGAGTAGCTGTCGCCCTTGCTCTTGGTCAGCTTGACCGCGTCGGCCTTGAACTCGGAGAGCGTCTTCGGCGGGGACTTGATGCCGGCCTTCTCGAACGCCGTCTTGTTGTAGTAGAGGCCGTAGGCGTCACCGAGCAGCGGCAGCGCGCAGCGCGTCCCCTCGAACTGGGTGTAGTCCAGCATGGGCTTGGGGAACGTCTTCGCGGTGTCGATCTTCGACTTCCCGAGGAACGGCTTGAGGTCGGCGAAGACCCCGGACGAGCAGAACTTGCCGACGTTGCTGGTCTCGGGGGAGGCCACCACGTCCGGGGCGTTGGAACCGCCGGCGCGCAGCGCCTGGTTCACCTTGTCGGCGTCGACGTTGCCGACGATCTTGACCTTGATGGTGGGGTGAGCCTTCTCGAAGGCCGCGACGTTCGCCTCGATCGCCTTGACCTCGTTGGGGGCGCTCCAGGGGTGCCAGAAGTTGATGGTGGACGGCTTGCTCACGTCGTCGTTCGCGCCGGACGTACTGGAACCGGTACAGGCGGAGGCGGTCATCGCGAGTGCGGTGACCGCTCCGGCGAGACACACGCGGCTGATTTTGGGCATGACGGAACTCCTCGGGACAGGGACGGGAACGGGTACTGCACGGCGTGTGCGTGCCGACGAGGGCATGGCTCACGCGTGGTACGGCGTCTGCGGGAGGTTCTGTGGGCGGTTCTGGAAGTGGTGCTGCGGGAGACGGGTGGAGCGGGATACCCCGGTTTCGGGGTGTGCCTGGGGAAGGGGGCGGGGTCGCGCCCGCGGATCAGGCGGTCGGAGGGATCAGGCGGTGGGACGGATCAGGGGGTGCGATCCGTCGTGTCGAAGACCTCGTCGCGGGTGGCCGCGAGGGCGGACTGCAGGGCTCCGACCAGCACGGGACTGCCGGGTGTCGTGCTGAGGCGGATGGGAGGCCGGGGTACGGCCAGCTCGGCGAGCTCGGACTGGATCAGGGCCCGCAGGGGTTCCCCGCCGGCCGTGATCACCCCGCCCGCCAGGATGATCAGTTCGGGGTCGATCACGGTGACGACCGCGGCGAGGCCGGTCGCCAGCCGGGTCGCGTACTCGGCGAGCACGGCTTCGCCCGCTCCGGGCGTCGTACGGGCCGCCTCGGCGACCACGGCCGCGGCCTTCTCGGTGAGGCTGCCGCCCGGCGGCGGTGTCAGCCCGTGCTCGCGGGCCAGGCTCAGCAGGGCGCGGCGCCCGGCCAGTTCCTCGAAGCCGCCCGAATTGCTGCGGGCGACGTTGCGGATGAGCGGGGCTCCGGGCAGGGGGAGGAAGGCGACCTCGCCCGCGCCTCCGGTGGCGCCCCGGTGCAGCCGACCGCCGATCATGACCGCGGCGCCGAAGCCGCGCTCTCCCCAGAGCAGGGTGAAGTTCTCGCAGTCGCGTGCCTCGCCGATGCGCTGCTCGGCCACGGCGGCGAGGTTGACGTCGTTCTCCACCTCGAAGGGGATCGGGCCGAGCGCGGCGGCCAGCTCCGCCAGCAGACCGGGCGAGTGCCAGCCCGGCAGATGGGGGGCGTAGCGCAGATGGCCGGTGCCGGGATCGAAGGCGCCGGGGGTGCCGATGACGAGCCGGTGGATGTCGGCCCGGTGGAGTCCGGCGTCCTTGACCGCCCCGTCCAGAGCCCGCAGTACGCGGTCCACGGCGCCCTGGGCGCTACGGCCGGGGGTCGGCAGTTCGAACTGCCCGATGGTGCGGCCGGTGACATCGGCGATCGCGGCACGGATACCGGCCGGGGTGATGTCGAACCCGGCGACCCGGGCGGCGGCCGGATTCACCGCGTACAGCTGAGCATTGGGCCCCGGCCGCCCCTCACTGGTGCCGGTGACGAGGACGAGCCCCGCCGCCTCCAGCCGGGCCAGTAGCTGCGAAGCGGTCGGCTTCGACAGGCCGGTCAGCTTGCCGATCCGGGTACGGGACAGCGGGCCGTGCTCCAGCAGGAGATCGAGCGCGGCGCGGTCGTTCATGGCGCGCAGCACGCGCGGGGTGCCCGGTATGCCGGAGGTTCCTGCCATGATGCTCGCCACCTGCCTTTCGGCTGCCCAGCTTCCCAGCGGACGTGAGGCAAAGTCCACCTCGACCCACTGTTAGGAAACTTTCCTGTTCGGTGGGAGGAAAATAGGCCTGCGAAGCGGAAGCCGTCAACAGGGAGCCCCCGCGGAAACGGAGTCGTTACCTGCGGGGCGGCGGTCTCGGGGGCGGGCGGAGACGATGTTCGCCCACGGCACCGTGTGGGCGGCGCCGTAAGGGGCCGGGCCGTACGGCATGCCGACGTACAGGTGCGTGGCGGTCGCGAAGATGCTCGTGCCCAGCCGCTGGTTGGCGCCCGAGGTGCCCGGCAGGCCGACCTTCCCCGGCTCGACCGGTACATCGCTGTCACCGGGGTTGCCGAGCAGGGAGAAGGCGTTGACGGACCCGGCGTCCGCGGCCGTGCCGATGTCCTCGCCGGGAACGCCGACGGCGAGCCGGGTGTTCTGGGCGGTGGCCAGGGCGCCCGGCACGGTACTCACGACGGAGACCTGCTGGCCGAAGTGGTCGGCCTCCTCCGGAGCGCCCACCACGTCCTCGGGGTTCTGGCTGATGTCCCCGAGCTGGCTGGCCTTTCCGGCGGGCGGTGATCCGCAACGTCACGACGCGGCCCGCCTCCTTGACGGTGCCGAGGGCCTCGCCCGGGGAGCCGCTGGCGAGGATCGAGTCCGTGGCGGTCGACGGGCCGGCGACACCATCCCTGAGTGCAAGGCCCAGTGGGCCAGGCACAATCTCATCGACTTCGGGTTCTAGGGGACAAATGAACGACAAGCAACTCATCGAGAAGATCGGCGAACATCCTGAAGGGTACGGCCTGAACGGCACCTACCATTCGACGGCCATGTTCCTCACGGGGGTCGACATCGGCAGGTCGGGCGGATTGCTGCGCGGATTCACCGAGTGGCTGGTGGTCCGCAGGGGCGAGCTCAGCAGCTTCTACTGGCACAAGCTCGTCCTTCTGGACTACTTCCCCGACGTGGATTTCCAGGACTGGAAGGACCCTGGTGAACTGACCCCGGAGCAGCATCAACAGGTCGTGGATCTCTTGCTCTCGCTTGTCCTTGAGTTTCTGGACGTGCGGAACCAGCCGCGAGAACTGGGTCTGATGTACACGCGGTACGAAGCGATGTACGCGCACCTCCGGGAATAGACGAACAAGGGCCGCCCCACTGGCATCTCATGGGTGGGGCGGCCCCTTTCCGTTGTGACCGGGCTCGGTCGAACCAGCTGTCCCGGGACAGCTCCTTTGTGCGCGACGGATCCTCCAACAGGCAGGGAGCTGTCGAGCAATAGTTCTACGGTTCTGTCGTGCTTTTGCCTGAGGAGATTGGCGAGGTCTTCGCGGTGGGCGCGGTGATCGGTGCCGGGTGGACGCGGCGGTCGAGGGATTCCAGGATGGAGGTGATCTCGTTCCCCTGAGGAAGGCGGCCGCCCTGCTGGAGTCGCCTCTGGCGGGCGCGTTCTGGGAAATGGTCCTGGGTCATTACGACGAGGGCGCCACGGCCTCGGTCTACGCCGAGTTCGCCCACCGGCGCGGCTGGCTCGCGCCCGACCGGGTTCTGACGCCCGACGAGTACCGGACGCTGCGGGACAGGGCGCGCTCGTGGGCGGGCGAGGACCGTGTGTGGGCGGATGTCACCGCCGAGTTCGGCCCTCCGTCCATGCTGATCGGAGGGACGAACCCTTACTACGGCAAGACACTCGGTTACCTGGGCGAAGGCATTGAGGAACCGATCGTGTTCTTCCACCTCTGGAACGGCAGCGCCCCGGACGCTGAGGCATCGTGGCCCGAGCTGAAAGAACCCCTCCTGCTTGGCCTGCGCTTCGGAAACGGGCCGTTCCGTGAGTCCTTCACCTTTACCCCCGAGGGGCAGCGCAGGCGCCCGGAGCGTGATTCCGACGCGCGCTGCCACTGACGGCCAACAAGGCTACGAAACGTCGGCGCGACGATCCTGGACCTCTCGGTGCTTGCGCGAGGGGCGCGTGCAGCTTCCCGGAAGTGATCTGTACCTCGGTCAGTAGCTGCCAACGGTTGTCGGTGCGGTTGAAGTCACGGTGCGCACGCGGTGGGCGAGTTTGTGGGCCGGCCGCTGGTGAGCTGGTCAACCCGAGCACGGGTTTCGTTCCGGTCAAGCGGTCTTGCTGTCCAGCCTTGCCAGGATTTCGGCCACCCCCGGTAACGGAGCGCCCAGGTAACGGGCGCGGACGCCGTAGTCGAGGATGCGGCGCAGGTACGGGCGGCCACCGCCTGCCGGTGACCGTCCCACGAACGCCACAGTGGCCTTGTTGTCGAAGACGGGCCGTCGTCTGAAGAAGCTCTCATACAGGCTCACGACCTGCTCGTAGTAGCGGCGGTCCAGCTCGTTGAGCTGGTCGGCGGAAAAGCTCGACGGCGGGACGTAGCGGGGAACGTGGAAGCTCGGGTACTCGGCCATGACATCACTGAAGTCGCGGAGTGTGTGCGGTGCCGGGCCGACGGTGTGGAAAGTCTTTCCGGCTGCCTCCTCGAAGCGTGTCGTGACCTGGGTGACGACTTCTGCGACATAGTCAACGGGGACGAGGTCGAGAGTCGCTTCGTAGTGGCCTGGTATCGCATTCACCTTGCCTTCGGTGAATATCTTGAGCACGGTGTAGATATTGTTGAATTCGCGAATCCTGCCGGTTCGCTCGGCCCCTGTGACGATGCTCGGACGAATCACGGAGACCGGTATTCCGCCTGCGGCAGCCGTCTGTAGCAGGACTTCTGCCTTGAATTTGCTCTCCTCGTAGTCTGTGCCGAATACCTGGCCGACGTCGAGCTCGTCCTCCCGTATGGGACCGGGGCGTTCACCGCAGACGTAGGCGGTGCTGACGTGAATGAGGGGTATCGGGCCGCGGACGCCGTCCTGTGCCAGTCGCAGCACGTTTTCCGTGCCCTGCAGATTGACTTTCCGGTAGGTGGCCGGGGGGCGTCCGAAATCGGTGACGGCGGCGGTGTGCACCACCCGCTCGACGCAGCCGAGGAGTCTGGCGCGGACCTCTGCCGGAAGACCGAGACCTGGCAGTGTCACATCGCCCCTGACGGTGGCGACCGTCCCCGGGCGCAAAGTACTCGACAGGGCGGTGGTGTGCAGTTTCCGGTGATTGTTCCGGACGATCTCGGGCTGTGAGTGGAGGACTGCGATCACGGCGTGTCCCGCCTGCACGAGGCGTGCGACCACCTCTGCTCCCACGAGCCCGGACGCCCCGGTCACCAGCACGTTGAGCGGTGTCGGCGTCGTCATGACTGCGTCGTCCTCAGTTCACGGACCAGGTCGACGACGTCGCCGACCGAAACGACCGTCGTCGACCGGTGCACGCCGATCTCGGGGAGCGCGAATGCGCGCTCGAGGGCTATCGCCAACTCGATCAGTCGTAGCGAGTCATATCCGAGATCCTCGACGAGCCGGATTTCCGTGCGCACTTCCTGGACAGGCTGAGGAGCCATGGCGTGTATGACGTCGGTGATCTGTTCTGAGGTGCCCTCTAACATCATCTTCCGCTTTTCCCGTTTCCTGAATTGATCAGGTTGTGGCGAGGTACGGCTGTCATGTCTAGCAAGTAAACAGAGCTCTTGACAAGCTGTGGGGCGGTGGCTTCCATGGGGAGTCACAAGTTTGTCAATCTGTCACGGGGGTGTTCATCCAGTGACCCTGCTCACTGGCTGGCTTCAGTCTGTCCGTCCTCATCGCGGTGTCTATTTCGCCGACGACTCGGCTGGGTGGAGTTTCTATAGCTACGGGGAGATCGCGCGACGAGTGGTGGGCATTGCGACTCGATTACGTGACGCCGGAGTACGGCACAATGACGTCGTTTGTCTGATGCTGCCCACAGGCCCGGAATTCGTCAGCGCGCTCTTCGGCGTCTGGAGTGCCGGAGCGGCAGCCTGTCCGATGGCCCCACCAGGGGTCTTCGCGGCCCCGGGGCGATTCCTGGAGCATGCGCAGGAACTCCTCGCAACTGCCAAGCCCCGGGCGGTCGTCACCAGCAGAGCCTTCACGGAACTGGTCCGCACCGCCATGGACCGGGCTGATATCCACGCGCACCTCATGGCAGCAGAGGAAGCCGAGGGGTACGAGGCGAGCCCGGCAGGCATGGCTGCTCCGGCCCAGGGGCTCCCCGCAGAGGACGCCCAGGCTCGCACTGCGCTCCTTCAGTTCACATCCGGCTCCACCGGCAGCCCGCGCGGTGTGCGGATCTCCACCGCGAACCTGGTGTCCAACGTGTCGCTGATCAGGCAGTGGCTGGGTTGGGGTCCCGACGACGTCGCCGCCTCGTGGCTGCCCCTGCACCACGACATGGGACTCATCGGCTGTCTCATCACCCCGGTGGTCACCCAGACCGACCTATGGCTCATGCGTCCGGACCAGTTCCTCAGGGATCCGGCCCGCTGGTTGGCACGGTTCGGCCACGGGCAGGCGACCCTGACGGCAACTCCAAGTTTTGGACTCGCATACGCCGCCCGCCGGACAGAGCCGGCGGACCTGGCGGGGATGGACTTCTCGCGGTGGCGTTCGGCCATCGTCGCGGCCGAACCCATCGATGTACGGGCCCTGCGAGGCTTCGCGGATCTGCTCGCTCCCCAGGGGTTCCGGCTTGAGACCTTCCGGCCCGCATACGGCTTGGCGGAGGCGACACTCGCGGTCACCGGCAGCGAGCGGATCCGGGCGCCGCGACTAGTCAGGCCCAACTGGGAGACGATGCGCTTCGGAGAGCCGGTGAAGATCGAGGAAGAGAGCCCCCTGGACAACGTGACACTCGGCGACCGGCCGACGGGATGGCTGGTCGGATGCGGGAGTGCGCTGACGGACACCCGGGTCACGGTGCACGGGGCCGACGGCGCGAACCTCCCGGAGGGAACCCTCGGTGAGGTCGTCGTGCGTGGGCCCGGGGTCGCCGGCGGATACCAATCGGGCGACCCGGTTGGTTCGACGCGGATCGCGGAGGACCGGCTCGTCTCCGGTGACGCCGGATTCCTGCTCGACGGCGAACTGTTCGTTGCCGGTCGTATCGCGGACGGTCTCAAAATTCGTGGCCGCAGTGTCTACGTCGAGGATCTGGAGGTCAGGGCAGTCAGCGCCGGCGGTATCAGCAAGGGTCGGTGCGCGGTGGTGAGTTCACCGGGCCCCGGCCAGGGCGAGATCGTGGTGCTGATCGAGGCTCAGCCCGGTCCTTGGGCGGAACGGATCGCCCGCGCTCTGCGGGCGGAACTGGGTACCGGCCCGAAGATCCGTGTGGTGGGCGGAGGCCCCGGCCTGATCCGGCGCGGTACCAGCGGAAAACCACGTCGCCGGCACATGTGGGAGGAGTTCCAGTCCGGCCGCCTCGGCGGACAACTGCTCCTCGAAGAACCGGCAGACACGACGGGAAACCACCACAGATGATCCTTTCCCTGGAGTACTTACGACAACTGCTCGACGAGTCCCTGGGACACATCGACGCTCCGGAGGGCTTCGGCGCAGTGCTGGAGGGGTCGATCGCGGAAGGGTTCGGCAACGACTCCTCCGACATCGACTTCCTTCTGCTCGACCCCGGCGAGCATGCGCACCCGACGATGCCGACGGTTTTGTTCATCGACGGCCGGCGGGTGGAGATCCGGATCCGCTCCGCGGCCCAGGTCCGTGAGCAGGCGGAGCGCGTGCTGACAGAAGCCCTTGCCGGCCCCCGGCACCTCGCGCGAATCACCCTGGACGAACTGGACCGCTGCCAGCGGCTGCTCGGCGGGATCCCGCTGCTGCGGTCCGACCTGGTGGAGTCAGTACGAGCTGTACTGTCCCCCGCCGAGTTGGCCGAGGCCATCGGCCGCTGGTGCCACGTACTGGCGCTGCGCTCCGCGCGCTACGCGGTCGCGCTGCTGGCCCTCGGAGCGCGGGAGGAAGCAGTGCGGTGGGCCCGTACGGCAGTGCTGCGGGCGGCGAAGACCTGGGCTGTGCGGCACGGTGAGACCTATCTCGGCAGCAAGTGGATCTCCCAGCAGCTCGGCAGGATCAGTACGGGGGAGGAACTGAGTGCCAGGCTGTGGGCGTTGCTCGACAGGGATGGTCCAGACGACCTGTCGGACGACTCCTATGTCAAGGCCTGTCTGGAGCTGGCGGGTGAGTTCGGTGTCGCCGACCCCGTCCCGTCGGCCGAACGGGTGCAACTCGCAGCCGTCCGCACGGTGACCACCTGGCAGCTCGGCGAGAGCGTGCATGTAGTACGGGGCAGGCGCGATGTCTTCGTGCTCCGTAGCGACGCCGCCCGGGTGTGGCGGTCGCTGGCGTTCCATGTCCCCCTGCCCGTGCTGCTGGAGAGCATGGGGCCGGGGGCGGCCGCGGGGCCGCTGATCGCGCAGTTTCATCGACTCGGCCTGATCGGGCTGCGCTGGCAAGGCGGTGGAGAGATCGCTCTCACGCCGCCCACCACGCTGTCTCCGTCGGCCGTTCGGCCGGTGCTGTCGGTGGACGGAGCCGTGACCGCGGACGACGGTCCGCCCGTCTCGCTGGTGCCGCTTCCCGCCCGCCGATTCGCTGCGGCCGGGATGTCCCTGGTCTGGAGCAATGTCATGGTGGAAAACGCCCGCGAGGACATGATCGGCGCCCTTGCAGGCGAGCAGTGGGGCGTCTTCAGCTCCGCATCGCACCGCATGCTGCGCAAGGCGTGCGTCGGGCTGCTCGCCGCCTACGGGATCAACCCGGTGCCTGCAGAGGAGGAGGCACCCCTGCGAGTGCGAGAGATACCGGAGCTTCCACCGCAGGTAGGGCAGGCGATCGATGCTCTGGAGTCGGACCTGAAGGTGGCAGACCGTGCCGCCGGCACGCACAGGCTCGACGCGTTGGACGCCGTCGTTCGCTGGATCCGCGACGTGGCGGACATCGAAGGCTTTCCGTCCTCGTTCGTCTCGCCCGCGGCTTGGCGGGAGACACTGGACATCGGGTACGACTGGGTCCGCCTCGGCGCCTACCTGGACGCGGACTTCCCCATCGAGGAGGCACGGGATCTGCTCGCCTCCGGCGGCAGTCAACCCGGCCTGAAGCCGGAGCGGGACCAGGTTTCGGTGGGGCATGCAGCAGGCTAGGGGCGCGGACGGCGCACTGTACCGCTCACTTCGGGACGCGACCGACTCGATGTCCCGTTACCTCGCCGCGCGCTTTCCGC
This sequence comes from Streptomyces sp. NPDC048484, assembly GCF_040651415.1. NCBI lineage: Bacteria > Bacillati > Actinomycetota > Actinomycetes > Kitasatosporales > Streptomycetaceae > Streptomyces > Streptomyces sp. NPDC048484. The sequence continues at coordinate 147,869 of NZ_JBEZJY010000014.1, read as the reverse complement.
CCCGCACCCACGGCATCGCGGTGCTGGCCACCTTCGTCTGCGCTTACGCGCTGTACTGCCGGGCGGGTGGCGGGGGCGGTGGCTGGACCGCACCGGTCGGAGCGGTTTCCTTCGTCCTGTTGTTCCTGCAGATGAGGCTGATCGACGACCTCGACGACTGCGCCAGTGACGCGCAGGGGGGCAGCGTGGATGAAGTACGCAGGCGCCGGCGCGCACTGCTGTGGGCCCTGGCGTCCGTCGTCGCGGCAGTCTGCGCGCTCAACGCGCCATGGCCGGCGGCCTGCGCCCTCGCCGTCGTGGCCGTGGCCCTCACCGCCCTCACCCCGTTCGTCCTGCGGCGTTTCCTGATCTCCCGCAGATACCTGCTGGGTATCGCCTACGAGATCGGCCCGGCGATCGTGCTGCTGTACGTGTACGCCTTCTGGACGGAGACGAGCGGGCGGACCCTGCCGTTGGGCGCGGTGGTGACGGCGACCGTGCTGCTGTGGACGGGGTATGAGTTCTGGAAGTTCTCCCGCAAGATCGGCCTGGCGGAGTTCCAGCCCTACGGCCTCTCGTGGGGCGGCGCGACCGTGACCCTGCGCGTGCTCCTGGCGGCGGCTGCGGCGGCGGCCGTCCTGCTCGCCGTCCTCACCCGTGTCTCGCCCGTACTGCCGTTGTACACATGCGTCCTGTGCGCGGCCTTCGCCCTGTGGATCGCGCGTGAGCCCGCCCCGGCGGATCCCGGCAGGTACGCCCCGGTGAACCCCAGGGTTCCGCTGCCCCGATGGCGGGGTCTGCCCTTCGTGGCATTGCTGCAGGCCGGGATCGTCCTGACCGCCGTACTGCCGCTGCGCCCCTCGTGACCGGGTCGAAAGGACTTCACATGCAAGCGCCCATGGGTTGCCTCACGCACAACAGCCCGCCCGACGATGTCGACCGCCTGGCCGGTGGGAAAGGCCGAGGCCTGTACCGGCTGACCGACGCGGGGCTGCGCGTCCCGCCCTGGGCCGTGATCGGTGCCGACGTCTTCCACCGCCACTGCCTGACCGGCGGACTCACGCCAAGACTGCGGGAGTTGCTGGAGAAGTTACGCGAGCAGAACGTCGAGTCGTGCGCCCGGGAGATCGAACAGCTCATTCTCGCTCATGAGCCCGACCCCGAGACGCGGAGTGTGATCGAGGACGCCTACCGCCAAGTGGGGTCGGGCCCGGTCGCGGTGCGCTCGTCCGGAGTGGAGGAAGACGGCGAACTGGCGTCCTTCGCGGGCCAGTTCACCACCTACCTGAACATCTCCGGGTTGCCCCAGGTCGTCCGGCGAGTCCAGCAGTGCTGGGCCTCCGCATACTCCGCCCGCTGCTTGACCTACCGGCTCCGTCACGAACTCCCACCGCGTGAACTGGAGATCGCGGCGGTGATCCAGTGCATGGTGCACGCCGACCGGAGCGGCGTGCTGTTCACGGCCAACCCGGTCACCGGAAGCCGGGACGAGTTCGTGGTCAGTGCCGTCCACGGGCTGGGCGAGGGACTGGTGAGTGGAGCGGTGGACGCCGACACCGTGGTGTTCGACCGCGTCGAAGGAGCCGTCAAGAGCTCTGTTGTCGGCGAGAAACGGCAGCGGTACACCACCGCGGCGGGTCAGGACGGATACGTGGTGCGGGAGGTACCCGCGGACCAGCGGGCAGCGCCCGCCCTCACCGCAGCAGATCTCGCGCGACTACGGGAGGCCGGACGGCGTGCGGAGGAGATCTTCGGGCGCCCGCAGGACGTTGAGTGGGCCATCTCGGGCGACGACCTGTGGATTCTGCAGAGCCGTACGATCACCACGCTGCCCACTCCCGACCGGCCGCCCTCGCCTCCGGCGCACGTCGAAGAGACCGAAGACGCCGAGGAGGAGCAGGGGGAGCTGCGGATCTGGGACAACTCCAACATCATCGAGAGCTACAGCGGCATCACCGCGCCCCTCACCTTCTCCTTCGCCAGCCACGTCTACCACCGGGTCCACGTTGAGTACTGCCGTACGCTCGGACTGCCGTACGCCCAGCGCTGCGCCATGGACGACTGGCTGCGCAACCTGCTCGGCCAGTTCGGGGGCCGGGTCTATTACAACCTGTTCAACTGGTACCGGCTCGTGGGCCTGTTACCGCTGTACCGCATGAACCGCCGGGTGCTGGAGATCTCCATCGGCTCCGCGCCGCTGGATGAGGATCAGGCACAGTCGGTCAGCCCGTTGCGGTGTCGCTCCCGAGGCATCGAACGCTGGTACCGGTTCGTCATCACGCTACGTTTCCTGCGCTACTTCTTGTTCGTCCAGTGGGCGGTACGGCGCTTTCTGGCGCACTTCTACGCCGTGTACGACCGGTTCGAGGACGTCGACTACAACGGTCTTCCCGCCGAGGAAGTGCACCGCCACTTTGTGGCTCTGGAACAGGATCTGATCCTCAAATGGGGGCCGATGGCGGCGCTGGAAGCTGTCATCGGCTGGTGCTTCGGTCTGCTCCTGGCCCTGACGAAACGCTGGCTTCCTGACGCACCCCAGTGGTTCTACTGGAAGGTCGCCCGCCCGCTGGGCGAGGTCGAATCGGTGGAGCCGGCCCGCAGGCTGTCGGCGCTGGCCGAGCGGGTACGCAGGGACCCGGACCTGGAACGTATTGTCACCCAATGCGATCTGGAGGAGATCTACCAGCGGTTGTCGGCTGAGGGTCACCAGGAGATCGTGGACGAGATCGACACCTACATACGCCGTTTCGGCTACCGCAGCCTGAACGAGCTGAAGCTGGAGGAACCGGATCTGCGGCAGGATCCCACGCTGTTCTTCCGGATGCTGCGGGGTGCCCTGGACGCAACCACCACACCGGCCGGTGAGCAGGACGAGAGCGTCGGCGAGCAGGACGTCCTTGCCGTGATCGACGAGCGACTCCACGGTGTGCGGCGCATGGTCTACGCCCTCATGCGCCGCAAGACGCGCAAGGCCTTCGCGGCGCGGGAACGTGTGCGCTTCTGCCGGACCCGGGCTTTTGGCATCGTCCGCCGCATGATGCGTGCCATGGGAGCCGACCTGGCCCGCAGTGGTGCACTGGCAGCCGACCAGGACGTTTTCTATCTGCGCCTGGACGAACTGCTGGCGGGTATCGAGGGCAGGATGCCGCGGCAGGAACTGGCCGCGCTGGTGGAGTTGCGCAAGGGGCAGGAAGCGGAGTTTGCGTGCTGGGAAGCCCCTGCCCGCTTCACCACCACAGGCCCCGCCTACCGTACGGCCGATCTCAAGGCGGCCGGCTGGACACTGCGGACGGAGCCGGACTCGGACACGTTTGCGGCGAGCGGAGAGGAACTGCGCGGCACCCCGTGCGGCCCTGGTGTCGCCGAAGGAGTGGTCCGGGTGATCAGCAGCCCCCACGATGTCGGCGGCGGCGTCCTCGTCGCCTATCGCACCGATCCCGGCTGGGCGGCCGTCCTGCCGTCCGCGTCGGCGCTGCTCATCGAACGGGGCAGCCCGCTGACGCATGTGGCGATCATCGCCCGTGAGCTGCGGCTGCCGACCGTGGTCCAGATCGACGGATTGACGCGCCGTCTCAGGACAGGGATGCGCGTGCGTGTGGACGGGACGTCGGGGACGGTGACGATCCTTGATTGACCGACGGAGCGGACATGTTCGCCCCAGGGTGTTTGTGTCGCTGAACGGGGCGGACAACGTTGGCAAGAGCACCCAACTGCGCTGGCTACGGTACGGACTGCCGCGCGCGGTGAATCTGGGCACTGTGTACCGCTGGTCCCCTCGGCTGACGGCACTACGGGCGGGGGAGGAGGCCGGCACCTACGCCCGCTGGTGGTTTGAGGAAAGCAGCACGGAAGAACACGTCGATGCGCTCTTCTCCGGGCTGGTCGCACGGCGCCGGGCCAGGCCGCGGCTCTCACTGGAGGACCGCGGCCGGCCGATGCTCGTCGCCGTGTGCACCGCGACGGCGGTGGTCAAGGAGGGACTGGACCACGTCGAGGCCCTGCGGCGAGTGGAGCGCCTGAGCAGCCGGTACCTGGCCGACGGCCATCCCGATGACGACCGGCAACTCGATCTGTTGCTACGGCACGAGCGTGACCCGGACTCCGAGGCAGCGCTGGCGCTCGCCCGCGAGCCGCGTCTGTACTCCCGTTGGTACCGCCGCTATCAGCGGGTGCTGGCTGAGGTACTCGACATGCAGGAACGCCTGGGCTGTTACGACGCCGTGGTGGTCCGACGTGACCGGCCGATCCTCGACGTGCAGCGGGACCTGCGCGAGTGCCTGAGGAAACTGGATCTCGATCCACGGCCCCTGCCCGACGGTGAGCCCGGTTCCCTGTTGGTATGCCGCCGGGGTTGGGGAGGAGATTCCTCGCATACTGTCAGGCTCCGGCTCAGTGACCTTGCGAAGGACGCCTCCGTGCGCGGCTGGACGAGCGGACCTTGGACGGCGTGGGAACCGCAGGAGACGGCGGAACTCGTCAGCGAGGAACTGCTCCACCGCGACGTGCGGGGGAGAAGGGTGGAGCTGTGCCTGGACAACGGGGGCGACGAAGCGCTGATGGCTCATCTCCGGAGGATCTGGGGGAGACGGTGCCGGATGCCGCGGGAGGACAGCCAACGCCGCAGGTGAAGTAGTCGTACTCCTTGTCTCCGTGCAGTTGTCGGAGGAACTGTGCAGCCGCGTTCCCTGGCGTGGTCGAACTGCGATCGCAAGTCGGCCTGGTGCAGGTGGTCGCGGGGTGGGGACTGGATTCAGCGAGCGTCGACCTGGGGGTGCTGGAAGGGGCTCCTCGGTCACCGCAAGCCACGGGCGTTGTTCCAGTGGATGCAACGGGTTCGCTGTTCGGGGAGATTATCCTCTGGGTTACCGACGGATATCTCTCGGCAATTGAATATGCGTGGTACGGGGATGAGCCGCCCAGCATACTTCCGGATATCGAAATGATCTCCATCGAGATGCGGGTGTAGCCTGATTCCTTAAGTGTTGCTGATAAGTCTTAAGGGTATGTCCTCGCCTTGGTGTTTTGATGACTCTGGGGGGCGTCTTTCTCGTGGGCTACCCCGTCAGTTCTTCGCCGTATCGCGTGTGGGAAGGCCTTGGAGAAGAAATGGGTGCGATGTCATCAACTTCGGATTTCAGGAGCCGCGTGGGAGGCAAGCAGTACATCGAGTTCGTTGAGCAAATCCGTGACAGGCCGGGCCTGTATGGACTGAATGGTACTTACCATCCGACCGTCATGCTTCTGCTCGGGTTCGACTTGGCCCGGGACGGCGACCTGCTGCGGGGTTTCAGGGAGTGGCTGGTCGTGTGCAAGGGCGAATGTTCCAGCCTCATGTGGTATGCGTTCGTTTTTCAGGAAGCGCTGCCTGGCGTCAGCCTTCGGAACTGGGGACGTCTGGAGCCGGAGCAGGACCTGCACGCGGTCGACGTCCTGTTCTCCCTGGTGCTTGAGTTCCTGCAGGAACGGGATGACGCGTAGCGCACCCCTCCTCCACGAGGACTCCCTCGACTACACCCCCCTCGCCCGCAGCGTCACCCTCGCCCGCCGCAGAGCCGCACGGCTCGTCACCGAGCGGGGGCATCCCGCCCTCGCCGGGGACGTCACGCTCGTCGTCTCGGAGTTGATGACCAACGCCCTGCTGCACGGCAGCCTCCGGGACCGGCTGATCCGCGTACGGATCTCGCTCACCGCCGCTGTACTCCGCGTCGAGGTCAGCGACCCGCGTGGGAAGCGGCTGCCGTGTCCGCGTTCGGCGGAGGACACGGACCAGTTCGGGCGTGGGCTGCTGCTGGTCGGGGCGCTCGCGGAACGGTGGGGATGCGAGCCGCGAGCCGTGGGGAAGGCGGTGTACGCGGAGTGGAGCCTCACGTCTGCCATGACGGTGACGGGCGTGATCCGCTCATGAGCGTGCTGGAGTGACGGGCTACGAGACTGCTGGCGCGGTTCTTACTCGAAGAATTTGAGGCTGTACCCGGGAGACTCCGGCGAGGACCGCGCCCGCACCCTTGCCCTGCTCCAGGGATGAACAGCGCCGAGAGCCCTGAAAACACCCTTGCCACAAGGGAGTTGACATCTTGCATATGACGTCAACGACGGCCGTTTGTCGTGGGGGTTAATGCATGTAGCGACTTACGGTCTCCGGGTGGATGACGAGACGAACCCAGTCTTCGGCCAGGATCCCGGCGAGGTCGTCGGCGCGGACCGGGTCGTCGAGGTTCCAGTAGCGAGCCGCCAGGCGGGCGGCCAGGTCGTGTGCTCCGTCGGGTTCCACCGTGGTGCGGCCGGCGACCGACAGCCAGCGCTCGCGTTCACCCACTGGGGCGGCGACGACGATCGAGGCTCGGGGGTCGCGGCGTAGGCGCCGCACTTTGAGTGTGACCGGACCGGTGAACAGTTGGATCGTGCCCTCGGCAGTGGCCTCGAACCACACCGGCCGGGGCTGTGGCGGGAGTGGCCCTCCGGCCACGGACAGGAACCCGTGCAGGGGGCGTCGGAGGAACTCGAGGTCCTGGGTGGTCAGCGAACTGGCGTCGGTGCTCATCACAGCACTTCCTATAGGCGAGGAGGAATGGTTCCGAGGTCATTGGACGAGGCTTCGACTCGTTCGGAACGGGTGTTCCGAGGACGTTGGTCAAGAAGCTCAGCCGCTGTCGGGGCGGGCTCCCCGGCGTGCAGTGCTTCCACCGATCGGCGTCCTGCGGGGCCCGGAGCCGCTGGGAGATCATCGCCGCCAGGCTCCCGCCGCTGCGGCCCGCACGACGTAGTCCTCGAAGGTCCGGGGCGCGCATCCCAGGACGGTGGCGACGCCATCCGTCGTCCCGGCGATCACCCCGCGTTCCATCAGCACGAACATCTCGGCGACGTGGTGGGCATCGTCCTCGCTCATGCCCTCCTCGACCAGCGTCGCGGCGTACTCGGCGGGGGAGATCTGCCGGTAGGTGAGGGGTCGCCCGGACGCCCGGGAGATCAGTTCGACGGCCTCGGCGAAGGTCAGTGCGCGCGGCCCGGTCAGCTCGTAGACCCGCCCGGCGTGCCGACCGGGCTCGGCGAGCACTGCGGCCGCGACGTCGGCGACGTCCTCGATGTCGATGAACGGCTCGGGAACCACACCGGCCGGAAGTGCCAGCTCGCCGGCGACCAGCGGGGCGTGGAAGACGTCGTCGTCGAAGTTCTGATCGAAGTTCGACGGCCGCAGGACGGTCCACCCAAGCGCCGAGCCGCGCACGGCATCCTCGGCCGAACGCATGTCCAGCCCGAACGTGGAGTCGCCCCAGGTGTCGGCACCGTGTCCGGAGAGCAGGACCAGGTGTTGCACTCCGGCGGCCTCGGCCCGGGCCACGAACTCGTGCACCGGGCCCGGCACGGGCGGAGGCACCACGTAGGCGACGGCGATACCCCGCAGGACCGCATCCCAGTTGCCGGGGTCGGACCAGTCGAACCGGGTCTGGCTCGATCGGGAGGCGGCGCGCACCTGCGTGCCGCGCAGCCGCAAGCGGGCGACGACTCGCCGGCCAGTCTTGCCGGTTGCGCCGAGGACGAGAGTGGTGTCGTTGCTCATGACGCCGATTGAACACGGCCGACTTGGACAAACCCATAGGCAAAAAGCCGGATCGCCTGCGTATTCGTCTAAACTTGCTGAGGTGGACGCGTTCAGTGACCTGATCCGTGGAGTGCGAGCCCACGGCTCGTTGTTCGGCAGCTCGACCCTGTCCCCGCCCTGGGCACTGCACTTCGTCGACGGCGCGCCGCTGACCCTGTGCACCGTCCTCACCGGGGCGGGCTGGATCGTGCCGGAGCACCGTCCGCCCGAGCCGCTTCGCGCCCGCGAGACGATCGTCGTGCGCGGCCCTGCGACGTTCACTTTCGTCGACGAGGTCGGCACCCGGGCCGAACCGATCGCGTGCGGCGAGCACTGCGCGACGCCCGAGCAGGGCGGGACCCGGCACCGGCGCGGCTGGAACGACCGCGGCGGGGACGCCGGTGACGGCCACGGTGCGACGACCTTGATCGTCGGCGCCTATCCCGTGCGCGGCGAGATCAGCCGCCGCCTGCTGGACGCGCTGCCCGTCGTGCTGCGCGTGGACGCCGGGGGCACGGCTGACGCAGTGCTGGACCACCTCGCCGCCGAGGTCGCCGTCGACACGCCCGGCCAACAGGTAGTACTCGACCGGCTGCTGGACTGGATGCTGGTCTGCACGCTGCGCGAGTGGTTCGACCGGCCCGGCAGCGAGCCCCCGGCCTGGTGGGCCGCCCAGCGGGACCCGGTGGTCGGCCACGCCCTGCGCCTGCTGCACGCCGATCCGGCGGCACCATGGACGGTCGCCGCGCTGGCCGAGTACACCGGGGTGTCGCGTTCGACGCTGGCCAAGCGGTTCGCCGACCTGGTTGGCGAACCGCCGCTGACCTACCTCACCTGCTGGCGCATGACGCTCGCGGCAGATCTGCTGGTCGAGCAGGAGACCGCAACCGTCGCGGATGTCGCCCGCACCGTGGGGTACGCCGACCCGTTCGGGTTCAGCGCAGCGTTCAAACGGGTCCGTGGCATCAACCCGAGCGAGTTCCGGCGCACCGCGACCACTGACTTCCCAGCGGCCGAGCGGCCCGTTCCACCCCACACCACCCCGGCCGGTTCGAACGCCTGAACATGGGGTGAGCGGCCCGGGCTCCAGCAACCCCTCCTGCTCGCCGTGCGTTTCGGAGACGGGCCTTTTCGCGAGTCCTTCACCTTTACCCCGAGGGGCAGCGCAGGTGCCCGGAGTCCGACGCGCTCTGCCGCTGACAGCCGACGCGGTTACGAAAGACCGGTGGGACGAGCTTGAAAGCTCCCCGTGTTCCAAGACCCGGCTGCCTGCCCGCAGTGCGATCGACGTCAGGTGCTGGTGAGCGGCGCAGACGGGCCCGTTTCAGTGCAGCGACGCGGTGAACTCGGCCCAGGTGGTGGGAGCGAGACGAAGTATCGGGCCGTCGGGGTCCTTGGAGTCCCGGACGGCGACGGTGTCCGGAACGTTGCGGGCGACTTCGACGCACTCGCCGCTTCCAGTGCTGTAGCTGGACTTCACGAAGTCGAAGCCGTGTATCAATGCATGTCCTCGCTGATGCTCTCGATCAGTCTGAGCGAGTCCTTGGGGGCCAGGCTCAGTCGTGCCGTGCGCTCGAAGAATGAGGTGTACGTGGCGCTCTCGGTGTCGTTCTCGACCCACACGGTAGCGGCGATGCTGTCGACGTGGACCACGTCCACAGCATCGGTCTCGGCGAACGAGAGGATGTTGAAGGAGCCGCCGACGCAAGCGTGGCCGCCCGCTCGGAAGGGCAGTACCTGGATGCGCACATTGGGGAGTTGAGCTGTCTTCAGCAGGTGCTGCAACTGTGCGCGCATCACTTCAGGGCCGCCGACCTGCTGGCGCAGTGCTCCTTCTCCGATCACCGCGTAGAAGCGCAGCGGTTCGGGTCCTGACAGGCGGTCCTGACGTTTCATCCGGACGTCGACGATCCCCTCGATCTCGTCGGGATCATTCCAAAGCCCCTCACTGACAACGATCGCCCGTGTGTACTCGGGTGTCTGCAGCAAGCCCGGGATCAGTGCCTGTTGCCAGGCTCGTACGCCGGTCGCGACGTCCTCCATGGCGATGTACTCCGCCATGGCGCCGGCCTGGGGAGTGTGCTGCCACCAGCCCTTGGCCTTACGGCGATCGCGGTCCAGCTTCGCCAACTCCAGCAGCCGGGCTACCGCCTTCGGGTCCTCCAGTCCGTAGAACTCGCAGAGCACTCGGATGTCCGGGTCCCGCATGGGCACCCAACCCTGCTCCATCTTCACGATTTTCGAGTTGGTCGCAGTGATGGTCTGAGCCGCCTGGTGCTGGGTCTTGCCCGACGCGTCGCGCAGCCGCAGCAGTTCGCCACCGAGCTTGCGTCCCAACACCGTCGACGCTCGGTTTCCGAGTTGAGCAGATCGATTCACGGCTCCAGTGTCGCTCTGCTCGCACTGCGCAGTCGACAACGTTCACTCGATGGAGACAATTGTCTCTCAGATTCTTGCACTCGCGGCAATTGGCCTACTACGTTCGGTGCCCGGTCGCCTACCCGGCGGCCTCGGTTACCGCACAGGAGGCCCGAGTCCCATGGCCGAACCCCCCACCGCATCCGAACCCCTCCTTCACGAGGACTCCCTCGACTACACCCCCCTCGCCCGCAGCGTCACCCTCGCCCGCCGCAGAGCCGCACGGCTCGTCGCCGAATGGGGGCAGCCGGCCATCGCCGGGGATGTCGCGCTCGTCGTCTCGGAGTTGATGACCAACGCCCTGCTGCACGGCAGCGTCCGGGACCGGCTGATCCGCGTACGGATCTCGCTCACCGCCGCCGTACTCCGCGTCGAGGTCAGCGACCCGCGTGGGAAGCGGCTGCCGTGTCCGCGTTCGGCGGAGGACACGGACCAGTTCGGGCGTGGGCTGCTGCTGGTCGGGGCGCTCGCGGAACGGTGGGGATGCGAGCCGCGAGCCGTGGGGAAGGCGGTGTACGCGGAGTGGAGCCTCACGTCTGCCATGACGGTGACGGGACTCGATCCACTCATGAGCGTGCAGGAGTGACGGGACTACGGGGCCGGCGCGGTTCTCACTCGAAGAACTTGAGGCTGTACCCGGTGTTGGTGGGGGCTCCGGGGACGTTGGCCCGGCGGTATGTGGTGTTGCCCCACCAGACGGCCGTGCCGGTGTAGTAGTAGCGGTTGGCCCACGAGTACGGCGTGCCCTTGGCGACCGCGTGGAACATGGTCGGGAATCGGTTGCCGGAGGGCGGGCCCGCGGTGGCGTCGCCGCGCGGCAGGACGAACGTGTGGTGGCCGGGGCCGTCGACGTTCAGTGTGGGGTCCCAGCCCGACATCATGGTCGCGGCGTGCGAGCCGAACAGGCAGCCGTTGCTCTTGTACCAGTCCCAGACGTACGTCGGATCGCCGCCGGCCCGCAGCCGCAGATCGGCGATGCAGTACTGGTTGCTCCAACTGCCGTTCGCGGAGTACGCGATGTGCAACTGCCCGTTGGGGTCGACGATCGGCTGGGGCGCCTCGTTGATGTACGGGTCGCCCACGACCCGCTCCCACGACTCGCGCGGCTGCGAGATGACGTACCGGCCGCCGGTGGTCGTGGTGGGACCGCTCATCCGGGCGATGTAGAGGTTCTGCTCGACGTTGATGTCTCCGGACCAGCCGGACCACACGAACCAGCGCTGGCCGCCGAAAGTGAAGGGCGCCCCGTCGATGGCCCACTTGTCGTCGGGCAGGGCGACCTTGGTGGCGGCGGAGTAGCCGGAGGCCGGGCTGGCCGAGCTGATGTGGTACATGCGGTGGGCCGCACTCGTACCGGCGGTGAAGTAGATGCGGTACTTGCCGTCGTGGTGCACGATCTCCGGGGCCCAGACCTCGCCGAGGCCGCCGGTGTCCCGCCACACCTGCTGCTTGGGTGCGCCGGCGATCCCCTCCAGGGTGGACGCCGACCGCACCGCGATGCCGCCGTCCACGGACTTGGCGGAGACGTAGAGGTCACCGACCTTGATGACGCTCGGGTCGGCGCCGGCGAGGGTGGTGCGGCCGAGCGTGGACAACTGGTCGTCCGCCGAGGGGGTCGCGGCTTCCGCGGGGCCGGAGGTGGTCACGGCCTGCCCGAGGGTAAGTACGGCAACGAGTCCGAGCGGAAGCAGGCCGGTGAGCCAGCGGGTGGGGGACATCAGGTTCCTCCCAGTCGTGTCCACGTCAGAGAGCGCTCTCAGAGCATCTCCGCGTAGTGACGGGCCGTCAATATGAGGGGCGACCTCGACCGGCTTCATCGCCATCAGCGTGGTGAGCAGGAAATCTGGAGGAGTTGCTCAAGCCGACAGGGCCCGGACCGCGTGTCGCGGTCCGGGCCCTGCCCCGTGCGGTGCCGCCCTGCGGCGGCGGTGCGTCAGCTCTGTGCGGTGTCGTCGCCCGCCTGCTCGGCGCCCTCAGCTGAGCCTGTCTTCTCGCGCATCTTGCGCACCAGCTCCGCCTTCTGCTCGGCTGCGCCCTGGCGGTCGAGGTTGCGGTACGGGCCGTTGTTCTGCCGTTCGGCGCGGGACAGCTTCTTGCGCTGGCCGCCACCCATGCCCACGGGGTTGTTGATGTTCTTGCTCACGGTCACGGGTTCTCCCGGTAATGATGTGAAGTGATCTACGGACTCATCGGTGGAGGACGGGCGCCGACGTCGAAGGACGTCAGCGGGGGCCCATCACGCTCTCACTCGTAAATCGGCGTCTGGAAGAACATGACAAAGACGTTACCCGGTTCCGTCAGCCCCGCGCACCAACCTTTTCGCCGCCCCGGCGTCGGCCGGGCCTTCGGCGGGCGCCCGGGGTCAGCCGCCGTAGGAGAACCTGTACCCGGTGAAGTCGGCGACATGGACGTACCCGATGCGCTGGTAGAGGGCGTTGCTGGTGGGGTTGTCCGGGTCCGTGAACAGGACGACGTCCGTCGCGCCCGCGGTCAGCGCGGCCCTGCTCGCCTCGACCGTCACGGCGCCCGCGTAGCCGCGGCCCCGGAGGTGGGCCGGGGTGTAGACGGGGTCCACCCGGACCATGCCGCCGACGATCGAGGTTGCGGCCGCCATCGAGACGGGAGTGCCGTCCGGGGCCTCCCAGAACGTGAAGTGCCTGTCGCCGAACCGCGAGTCGTCCCAGGAGCCGGCGTCGATCAGGTCGATGGAGCGCTGCTCCCCGACGTCGACACAGAACTCACGGCACCAGCGCACGACTTGCTCACGGTCCTTCCCGCCCGTGATGCGACCGCGGCCCTCCGGGCGCGACTGCGGTGGGGTGAGCGTACCGAGGCGGTAGAGATGCGTCCGCCAGAAAGGTACTGACACCGCGCTCGTGTGCCGCTGCCATGCCTCGGCGAAGGCGCCGGCGGTGTCATGGTCCGCGATGACGTTGGAGGGCGAGTGGCCGAGGCCGGCCAGGTGAGCGACGAGGGCGTCGGTCTCCTCGACGGAGAGGGGGGTGAGGCCCAGACGGCCGCGCGGAGTGAGATAGGAGATCGCGCGGACCTCGCCTCCTGACTCCAGTCGGCCGAAGACGGCCGCTTCGGCGTCGCGTTCGGCCGCCCCGCGTATCCGCAGTTTCTCGATGTCGGTCAGGGGAGTGTTGTGCAGGGCGGGGCGAGTGCGCAGGAAGTTTCCTGCTTGGGCGAGGAAGTCGTCGACGTCTTCGGTGAGTTGCCAGTCATCCGGGAGCATCCTTCAGGATCCCGAATGTTCTCGGCTCGCGCCGCTGGTATGTGCATCAGAGATGCACCGTCGCCACGACCGGTCCAACGCCTTTCAGCCATGTCTCTCTACGAGCTCTTGGCGGCCCCCTTGCTCGTGTCCGCCGCCGATGAGCTGCTCGCAGAAGGGGACGCATTGCCGGCGCCGTCGTTGTTGCATGCCGTCAGCGTCAGGCCGAGGGCCACTGCGGTCATGGTCAGTACCGAGATCTTCCGAGTGCGCATGCTGGTGTCTGTCCTCTGCGTGGGGCTGTCGCGCCGCTCCTGGGGAGCGGGCGGGCGAGTGAGCTGGACGGCTGGTCGTCCGGGTGGCTTTCTGTCCTCTCAGACAGTCGGCGTGGTCGCCCCCGTTGCATTTTGATCGTGCTCAGGACACGTTCGTGACATGACGGTGGTCGCGTTGTGATGTGCCGCAAGCGGAGCCATCGCCGCAGGTGACGGTGGTCGTAGGCCTGGTCGGCATCTCGTGGGGAGTGTGGCGGGCCGTCGTCGGCGGGGTCCATGCCGGAGGTTTCGGTGTACAGAGCGCGCCAATATGGTGGACCGATGACGTCGATCAGGAAGTTCCAAGTCACCTTCGACTGCGCGGAGCCCGAGCGCGTCGCTCGTTTCTGGTGCGAGGTGTTGGGGTACGTCGTCCCGCCGCCGCCGGAGGGGTTTGACACGTGGGACGACTTCAAGCGCTCGCAGCCACCTGAGGAGCGGGATTCATGGTTCGCCTGCAGTGATCCCTCAGGTGTCGGCCCGCGACTGTACTTTCAGCGCGTCCCCGAAGGGAAAGCTGCCAAGAACCGGCTGCATCTCGACGTGCGGGTCGGCACCGGACTCGTGGGTGAAGAGCGCCTGGCCGTACTTGAGGCCGAGTGCGCACGACTGGTCGCGCTCGGCGCGGTACACGTGCAAACACTGTTTGCCGATGGCGTCAACGAGTCGTGCATCCCGATGCAGGACATCGAGGGCAACGAGTTCTGTGTCGACTGAGGGGCCGATCAGCAGCCCTGATCCGTCCGTGCGTGACCGCGCCGTCCAGGAAGCCGGGGACATCGTGCGCGCGGTCCACCGCGAGGCTGCCGGTGGCTGACTGACGCTGGGCGCTGCGCGCGGGCCGACCGCCTTCACTCGAACGAGTGTGTCGAACGAACGAGTGTGTCGAACCGTTACGGCGGTCGCCGGGCCGCAGATGAGTGCGTGAAGCGGCAGTGGGAAGTGGGATGGATGGCAGCGGGACGGCGCCCGGATTGCTCCGGATGCCGCCCCGCACGCCCGCACGCCCGCACGTATGAGAAAGGTCTCGCCGCTACTTCGTCGCATTTGACGGTACGACCGCCGGCGGTGCCAGTGGGGACGCTGCCTGTGACTGGGCGGACCCTGTGTTGGAGTAGGCCGACGGGGCCGCCATGCCTGCTGTCGGGTCGGGGGCCGGTTCGTTGTCCGGCTGGGCCGGGAGGCCGCCCACGATGCGGATGTCCGCCCGGTCGAAGGCCTGCTTGATGCGCCAGCGCAGTTCGCGTTCCACCGTGAGGGCCTTGCCCGGCATCGTCTTGGCGGAGACGCGGACGACCATCGAGTCCAGGATCACGCTGTCGAGGCCGAGGACCTCTATCGGGCCCCACAGACGCTCGTTCCAGGGCTCGGCCTTGCTCATCGCCTCGCCGACCTCGGCCAGCACCGCACGGACGCGGTCGAGGTCCTCGTCGGAGCGGACCGTGACGTCGACGCCCGCCGTGGCCCAGCCCTGGGAGAGGTTGCCGATGCGCTTGACCTCGCCGTTGCGGACGTACCAGATCTCGCCGTTGTCGCCCCGGAGCTTGGTGACCCTCAGGCCCACCTCGATGACCTCGCCGGAGGCCACGCCCGCGTCGACCGTGTCGCCCACGCCGTACTGGTCCTCCAGGATCATGAAGACGCCGGAGAGGAAGTCGGTCACCAGGTTGCGGGCGCCGAAACCGATCGCCACACCCGCCACACCGGCGGAGGCCAGCAGTGGCGCCAGGTTGATCTGGAACGTGCCGAGGATCATCAGCGCCGCTGTGCTCATGATCGTGAAGGACGCGACCGAACGGAGCACCGAGCCGATGGCCTGGGAGCGCTGGCGGCGGCGTTCGACGTTGACCAGGAGGCCGCCGAGTGCCGTGCCGTCGACCGCCTGGGCCGTTCGGTTCATGCGGTCGATGAACTTCGTGATGGTCCGCCGGATGGCCACTCTGAGCGCCACGGCTATGACCATGATGAGCAGCACCCGCAGTCCGATGCTGAGCCATGTGGACCAGTTCTGTTCGACCCAGCTCGCGGCGTTGTTCGCGCCTTCCTGGGCGTCCTGGAGCGTCGGCGACGTCGGTTCCTCGGTGGGATCGGCGGCCGACAGGACGGACAAGAACACGGCAGGTACCTCCAGGCGTAGCGGTCCGCCCGGGGCAGGGATATCGGATGGAGTGCCGTTGGGCGGAAACACCACACTAACGGGGCACCGTGTGCGGATCGTTGCAATGTTCGAGGGAGAGACTGTGCTCACCTGGGGATGAACAAGGTGACGAACAAGGTGTGGTCGAAAACACTCCCAGCCCGTTACGGGGACATGGTGGCGCTTCCACCAGGCATGAGGGGAGACTGACTACAGATCGTCCCGGCGCGAGCCACGCGCCGCCGGCGTACAAGGAGGCCATCCGTGCCGCATGTCCTGGTCCTCAACGCGTCGTACGAGCCCCTCGGCGTCGTACCGCTCCGCCGTGCGCTCGTCCTCGTCCTCGAGAACAAGGCTGTCAGTCTTGAGGAATCCGGCGCCTTCATGCACAGCGCGACCGTCACTGTCGCCGCGCCCAGCGTGGTCCGGCTGAAAAGGTTCGTGCGGGTCCCTTACCGGGGGCCCGTTCCGCTGACCCGCCGGGCGCTGTTCGCCCGGGACGGCGGCCGGTGCATGTACTGCGGTGGCGTCGCAACCAGCGTCGACCACGTCATCCCGCGCAGCCGCGGGGGTCAGCACGTCTGGGACAACGTGGTGGCGTCCTGCCGCCGCTGCAACCACACCAAGGCCGACCGACACCTGGTCGAGATCGGCTGGCGCCTGCGCCACAAACCCGCCCCGCCGTCGGGGCTCGCGTGGCGCATCATCGGGACCGGGCACAGGGATCCGCGCTGGATGCCCTACTTGCAGCCGTACGGCGCGGAGGACGCGATGGCCCGGATCGACGGCATTTCCGCCTGACGACCCGGGCCTTCGTCTTGCCCCCGGTGGCGCTGGTGCCGCAGTCCTGCGGCATTCCAGCGGCCTTTCAGCGGCACTGGTGCGGCTAGGCGAAGCGCAGCTCCGCCGGAGCGGCCGAGCGTCGCAGCAGCGGGAGTGAGGTCGCGGCGGCGAGCAGACAGGCCGCGTACCCGGCAACGGGCACGAGCAGCGGCACCAGCAGGGGGATCGCCGCGGCCTCCACGACCGTTCCGTACGCGACGTACACCGCCGTGCCGCCGAAGGCCGCGAGCAGCATCGCCGGGGCCAGCGGCAGCGCGGTCTCCAGCAGCAGCGCCCGGCCGAGCACCTTCAGCGGTACGCCCGCCGCGGCCTGCGCGGCGAGGCCCCGGCGCCGGGTGGCGAGCGACTCGGCGGTGCCCACCGCAAGGCCGGCCAGGCTGATCAGCAGCGCCACCAGGACGGCGGCGCCCGCCAGGTTGACGCCGGTGGTGTAGAACGCCACGTCCTCGGGGCTGTACGGCCGGCTCTCCCGCGGGTGGTGCACGGAGTCAAGGAACATCTGGCGTACGCCCATGAAGCCCACGCCCACCACGGCCACCAGGAGGACGGCGGCGTGCGTGCGCGCGGTGGCCCACGGGTCGGCCCGGAGCCGTTCGGCGGCGAGCAGGATCGCGGGGTTCCCGGTCCGCGCGGCGAGCCGCCCGCCGGTGGCCCGTGCGGTGATTCCGGCGACCGCCACCGCGCCCGCACCGGTCAGGGCCACTGTGGAGAACACCAGCAGGGGGAGCGCGCCGGTCTCCGGTCCGGTGCTCCGCATGGTGATCAGCAGGGCGGCCGGGCCCACCAGCACCGCCGGCACCACAAGGGCGAGGACGGCGACCCTGCCGTGGCCCGGCCGCACCCGGCGCACCCAGCCGAGCGGCGAGGCCACGACCCGGCGCAGCGCGACCACACTCACCAGCACGGCGAGGAGCGGCACGGCGAGCGTCACCAGGACGAAGCCGGCCCAGGCCGGGAGTGGAAGCCCCTGCTGCACCGTGTTCAGCAGGAGAAGCGCGGAGAACACCGCGGCGACCGCCGCCCCCAGCAGGCAGGCGAGGCCGGACTCCAGGGCCGCGATGTGCCGAACCTGCCTCGACGTCGCCCCGGCGAGACGCAGCCCGGCCATCCTGCGGTCGCGGTGCACGGCGCCGATACGGGCGCACTGGCCGAGGAAGCCGAGCACCGGCACCCACAGGAGCAGCAGCGTCGCCACCACTCCGGCGCGCTGTCCCGGCTGGTTCAGGAGTCCGTGGAAGTACGGGGTGTGCGCCTGCCCTCGTACCGAGGCGATCGCGACCGCCGCGAGCCCGAGGCCGGTGGCCAGGGCGGCTCCCACCGCCGTCAGCAGCACCCGCCACCACTCCCGCCGGTCCGAGCCGCGCGTCAGCAGCCACGCCAGGTTGAGGTTCCCGGTCATCGGGTCACCTTCAGGGCCGCCGCCACGTCCTCGGCGACGGTCCCGTCGCGCAGCCACACCTCGCGGTCCGCGTACGCCGCCACCTGCGCGTCGTGCGTGATCAGGAGCACGGCCGCGCCGGTCTCCCGGGCCGTGTGCACCAGCGCCGTCATCACCTGCTCGCTCGCGAGGGAGTCGAGCGCGCCGGTGGGCTCGTCGGCGAAGACGACCTTCGGGCCGGTCACCAGCGCCCGTGCCAGCGAGACCCGTTGGGCCTGGCCGCCGCTCATCTCTCCGGGCCGCAGCGCCTCCTGGCCGCGTACGCCGAACCGCTCCAGCCACTCACCCGCCCGCTCATGGGAGTCCTTGCGGGAGGCTCCCGCGAGCAGCAGCGGCAGCGCCACGTTGTCGAGCGCCGTCAGCTCGGGAATCAGTTGCCCGAACTGGAACACCACGCCGAACTCAGTACGCCGCAGCTCGCTCAGCCGTCCCTCCGGCAGCTGGTCCAGGCGTTGCTCGGCGTAGACGACCGAGCCCTCGTCGGGCCGGACGATCCCGGCCAGGCAGTGCAGCAGCGTGGATTTGCCGCTGCCGCTCGCGCCGGTGACGGCGAGGATCTCTCCCGCTTGCAGCTCCACACAGGCGCCGCTCAGGGCCCGGGCCCTGCCGTGCGCTTTGGAGAGTCCCCGCGCCGCCAGGATCGGTACGGCCTTGTGCGTACTGCTCATGCTGGATCGACCTCCGCGGTCAGAGTGGTGAGCCGGGCCGCGGTGGTGGTCATCCAGCGCAGATCGGCGTCGAGGTGGTTGAGGGCGTAGTCGGCCGAGAGGACTGTCGAGAGGTCGGCGCCCGGCGTGGTCTTGACCGCCGTGAGTTCCCTCATCCGGGTCATGTGCGCCGTGCGCTGGGCACTCAGATAGCCGGCCGCGTCGGCTGCGGAGGCCGGGCCGGCCGGGTCGGCCGAGGCGAGGATCGCGCAGACGACCTTGGCGAAGATCTCGTTCGTCACGAAGGGCGCGGGCGGGGTGATCTCGCCCGTCCAGCCGACGAGTTCCCTCGCTCCCTCGGCGGTGGACCGGTACAGCGTCCGTTCCGGGCCGCCGTCCGAGTCGGTCCTGTCGACCTCGGCGAGTCCGTCGCGGACCAGCCGCTGCAAGGTCGTATAGACCTGGCCGTACGCCAGTGGGCGGGCCTGCGGGAAGCGCTCGTCGTGCCGTCGCTTGAGGTCGTAGCCATGGCTCGGACCTCTGGCGAGCAGCCCCAACAGGATGTGGCGGGTGCTCATGCCGGCCATTATGCACTCAGTATATGTAGCGAGTGAATAGTTACCATGGAGGCTGCCGGAAAAGTCATGGATAGTGTTTGTGTGTGCACCCTTGGCGATGGTTATGGGCGTCCGTCGGGGAAAGAATGTGATCAGGGACACGTTGTCCGGGCTGTTACGTCTGCGGGCCCGCCCGTTGGGTAGGGCTGGCCTGACCCGCCCGCACGACTACTAAGGAGGCCATTGTGGCCGCATCGGCTCAGCTTCTGCTCTCGGCCCTTTCCAAACGTCCGGCGGACGTGCCCGCCGACCCCGATTCCCACCCGCTCTACTGCATCTTCAGCGCCGAGGGCTCGTGCGCCGAGGCGCCGCTCACCAGTGAGCCGCCGCTGCCCGATGCCGCACCCCTCACCAGTGAACCTCCTCTCGCCGACGCCGCACCCCTGACGAGCGAGCCGACCTCCACGGGCGCCGCCGCCGACCTGGACCCGTCGGGAGTCTGATGCCGCTCTCCCGGCTCGCCGCGCTGTACGGCGTCGCCACGTCCTACAGCCCGTCCCCCGGCCGTACGGTCGCGGCCTCGGACGCGGCGGTCGTCGCCGCGCTGGCCGCGCTGGGAGTCGCCGCGGGAACCCCGGACGCCGTCCGCGGCTCCCTCGCCGCGCGCGAGACGGAACTCCGGGAGCGCCTGCTGCCACCGACGCTGGTGTGCTGGACCGGCACCAGCACCAGTACCGCCACTAGCACCGGCAGTGGTATTGACATCGATACCGGCAGTGGTACTGATGCCGGCGCCGGGTTCGCCGACCGCGGTGATTCGGCATCCGCATCCGCATCCGCAGCCGCCTCCGCCGATCGTGGGCCGGGAGCCGCCTCCGGCGGTGGTGGTGCGGCTGCGGAAGGCGGTCCGGGCCCCGCCGGCCCGGAGGGCGGAAGGCCCGGCGACTCCTCGCTCGCCTCAGCCCTCGCCGCGCTGCCCGCCGGGACACGCCTGCGCGTCCGGACCGAGCAGGGAGAGACCCGGGCCTCCGTGGAGCGGCTTCCGCCCGGGGTGCACGAGCTGGAGGCCACCGCCCCGGACGGACGCAGCGCGCGGGCCCATCTCGTCGTCGCCCCGACGAGGCTGCCCGCGCCCCCCGGGCGTACCTACGGGCTGCTCGTACAGGTTTACTCGCTGCTCTCGCGGCGCTCCTGGGGCATGGGCGACCTCGGCGACCTCGCCGAACTGACGGCCTGGGCGGGACGCGCGCTCGGGGCCGGATTCGTACAGGTCAACCCGATGCACGCGGCCGTGCCCGGCGCACCCACCGACCCGTCCCCTTACCGCCCCTCCTCGCGCCGCTACCCCGACCCCGTGTACCTGCGTGTCGAGGACATTCCCGAGTTCGCGTACGTCGACGAGGGCGAGCGCGGCCGCGTCCGTGCGCTCCTGGAACGAGCAGCCCGGCAACGCGAATCAGTGCTCGACAAGGGCGCGTTGATCGACCGCGACGCCGTGTGGGAGCTGAAGCGCGAGGCCCTGGAACTGGTGCGGGACGTGCCGCTCGGGCCCGGCCGCCGGGCCGCCTACTGCGACTTCCTCGCCGAGGAGGGCGAGGCCCTGGAGGACCACGCCACCTGGTGCGCGCTCGCGGAGGTGTACGGCTCCGACTGGACACGGTGGCCGCCGGGCCTGCGCGACCCCCGCTCGGCCGAAACCGCCCGCGCCCGCACCGAGTTGATGGACCGCGTCGACTTCCACAGCCGGCTCGCCTGGCTGACGGACGCCCAGCTCGCCGCCGCCCAGCGCGGCGCCCGGGACGCCGGCATGGCGGTGGGGCTCGTGCACGACCTCGCCGTGGGAGTCCACCCGGGCGGCGCCGACGCCTGGGCGCAGCAGGAGTACTTCGCGGCCGGCATGTCGGTCGGCGCGCCCCCGGACGCGTTCAGTGTCCAGGGCCAGGGCTGGGGGCTGCCGCCCTGGCGCCCCGACCGCCTCGCCGAGTCCGGCTACGCCCCGTACCGCCGCCTCCTGCGCGCCCTCTTCCGGTACGCGGGCGCCCTCCGTATCGACCACGTCATGGGGCTCTTCCGCCTCTGGTGGATTCCGCTGAACCGCCCCGCCACCGAGGGCACGTACGTCCGTTACGACGCCGAGGCCATGCTCGCGGTCCTCGCCCTGGAGGCCTCCCGCGCCGGGGCCGTGGTGATCGGCGAGGATCTCGGCACCGTCGAGCCGGGCGTGCGGGAGACCCTCCAGGAGCACGGGGTGCTCGGCACCTCCGTCCTCTGGTTCGAGCGCGACTGGGACGGCACGGGGCTGCCGTTGCCCCCCGAGAGCTGGCGTGCCGACTGTCTGGCCACCGCCACCACCCACGACCTGCCGCCCACCGCGTCCCGGCTCACCGGCGACCACGTCGAACTCCGCGACCGGCTGGGCCTGTTGACCCGCCCGGTGGGGGAGGAGCGGGCCGAGTCGGCCGCTGACGTGGGGGAGTGGCTCGCGCTGCTGGCCCGGCTCGGACTGCTCCAAGGAGCGGCCGGCGGTGTCTCGGAGCAGTCGGAGGAAGCCGAGATCCAGGCCGTGCACCGCTTCCTGCTGCGTACGCCCGCCCGCCTCGTCGGGGTCTGGCTCCCGGACGCCGTCGGCGACCGCCGCCCGCAGAACCTGCCGGGCACCTGGGACCAGTACCCGAACTGGCGCCTGCCCGTCGCCGACGCGGAGGGGCGCCCCGTCACGTTGGAGGAACTCGCCGCCTCACCCCGGCTGCACGCCCTCATCGAGGTCGTGCGCGAGGGCCGTACCCGCACGGCCGGCGGGCGCGGACCGGTCCTGTAGGGGGCTCGTACGGGACCCCGGGCGCGCGGGCGCGACAGGAGTTCGCTACGTTGGCACCGTGGACACCAAGAACGCCCTGCGCGCCGGCGCCCTGGCTGCCGGTACGACGCTGATGATGCTGATGATGTCGTCCCCCGCGCTCGCGGTGACGCCCGACGACGGCGACGACCCGGGCCCGGGCCTGAGCGTCGTCGAGACGCTGGGGCTCTATGTCGTGGCGCCGATCGGGTTGTTCCTGCTGATCGCCGGCCTGGTCTGGGTGCTCGACGGCTCCACGGACCGGCAGCCGAGGCGCAAGCCGGGAGGCAAGGGCCAGGGCAAGATGCAGGGCAAGGACCAGGTACACGCTTCCTGATCCCGGTCCCCGCCGGGGTTACGAGTTTCCTTTCGAGGGCGCCGTCCTCGCGCACGTACGCAACTGATGCCGTACGGGGGCGACGACGGCGCCCTCGACTGCTTCGAGCGGCCTCCATCAGACCTTTGTCCGGCCTCGGAGTCCGTCTCTCAGTCGAGCGGGCCCGGGTGCGGGGCGGTCACATAGCGCTGGATCGTCGGCGCCAGCCAGGCCACGATCTCCTCGTGGTGCAGGTCCACGGCGGGCGGGAAGCGCAGGACGAACCGGGTCAGCGCCATGCCCAGCATCTGTGACGCGACGAGCGCCGCGCGGGCCGGGGCCTGCTCGGGATCGGGGCACAGGCGCAGCGCGAGCGGCAGCAACTGCTCCTTGAAGAGGCCCTGCATGCGCTCGGCCCCGGTGGCGTTGGTGACTCCGACCCGCAGCAACGCCGTCAGCACCTCGTTCTTCTCCCACAGAGTCAGGAAGTGCTCGACGAAGATCCGGCCGACGTCGTCCTTCGGGACCTTCTCCGGCACGGGCAGCCGCAGATCGATGTCGATGGCCGCGGCGAACAGCCCCTCCTTGTTGCCGTAGTAGCGCATCACCATCGACGGGTCGATCTTCGCGTCCCGGGCGATGGCGCGGATGGTCGCGCGCTCGTAGCCGTCGGCGGCGAAGCGCTCGCGTGCGGCGGTCAGGATGGTGGCGCGGGTGGCGTCGGAGCGGCGGAGCGGCTGAGGAGGCTCCGGAAGCGAGTCGGTGTGGGTCACGCCAACAAGCGTAGGCCAACAAGTGTTGACGGTCCACGGGGGTCACTCTATGGTGGCCTACGGGCGTTGGTCAACGAACGTTTGCCTACAGTCGTTTGCCTGCGAGTGTTGGCCTACAAGCGTTTGCCCACGCATGGTGGCCAGTGAATGTCGGCAACCCGTTGTTGGCCAACGCCCCCGACCGGAACCCACCGGCACCAGGAGGCCGCCATGCACGGCAAGATCCGTACCGCCACCACCGGCACCGACGCTGCCACCGACGCCGGCACCGGCCCTGCCACTGACGCCGCCACCACTGCCCCCGGCACCGCGTCCCGCAGCGTCATCGTCGTCGGTGCGGGCCCCACCGGGCTGCTGTTGGCCGGCGACCTCGCGACCGCCGGCGTCCCCGTCACCCTCGTCGAGAAGCGCCCGCACGGGATCAGCAACCTCTCCCGCGCCTTCGTCCTGCACGCCCGCACGCTGGAGCAGCTCGACGCCCGAGGGCTCGCCGACGAGCTGGAGGCCAAGGGGCAGACCCTCGACCGGCTGCGCCTCTTCGCCCGGCTGACCGTCGACCTCACCACCCTCCCCTCCCGCTTCAACCACCTGCTCGTGCTGCCGCAGTACGAGGTGGAGAGGGCGCTGGAGCGGCGCGCGGTGGAGGCGGGGGTGCGGTTCGTGTACGAGACCGAGGTGACGGGTCTCGCGCAGGACGCGGACGGCGTGACCCTCAGGGCCCGCGGGGGCCGCGGGGCCGACGGAGAGGCGAAGGAGCTGCGGGCCGCGTACGTCGTCGGGACGGACGGGATGCGCAGCGCCGTACGGGAGTCGGT
Organism: Streptomyces sp. NPDC048484; assembly: GCF_040651415.1. NCBI lineage: Bacteria > Bacillati > Actinomycetota > Actinomycetes > Kitasatosporales > Streptomycetaceae > Streptomyces > Streptomyces sp. NPDC048484. Next base: position 124,000 of record NZ_JBEZJY010000014.1, on the reverse strand, counting down.
GGGGCTGTCCTTCCCCGGGCAGTCGGTGATCCGTTCCGTCGTCCTCGCCGACGTCAGGCTCGCCGAGAAGCCCGAGACGCTGCTGACCGTGAACGCGGTCGGGGACGCGTTCGCGTTCCTCGCGCCGTTCGGGGACGGCTACTACCGGGTGATCGGCTGGCACCGGGGCCGCAACGTGGCCGACGACGAACCCCTCGCCCTCGACGAGGTCAAGGAGATCACCCGGCTCGCACTCGGCCGTGACTTCGGTATGCACGACGCCCGTTGGATGTCCCGCTTCCACAGTGACGAGCGGCAGGCTCCGGAGTACCGGGTGGGCCGCGTGTTCCTCGCCGGGGACGCCGCGCACGTGCACACCCCCGCCGGCGGGCAGGGCATGAACACCGGCCTCCAGGACGCCGCGAACCTGGGCTGGAAGCTGGCGGCGACGCTCAACGGGTACGCCCCGGCCGGTCTGTTGGACACTTACCAGTCCGAGCGTCACCCCGTCGGCAGGTCCGTCCTGCGCAGCAGCGGCGGAATCGTGCGGCTCGCGATGGCCAAGCGCCCCTGGACGCTGGCGGCCCGCGCCCTGCTCACCACGTTCCTCGACCACGCCCGCCCGGCCCGCACCCGCATGGTCGGCCAGATCACCGGCATCGGATTCGCGTACCCTGCCCCGCGCGGTGCCCATCCGCTGGTCGGCAGGCGCGTCCCGGACGTGGCCCTGCGGGACGGCCGCCTGTACGAGGCCCTGCGGGACGGCAGGTTCGTCCTGGTGGCCCCGGCCGGCACGGCCGCCGGAACCGAGGTTCTCAAAGACCGCGTGAGCGTGGTGACGTGGGCGAGCGAGCGCCGTACGAGCCTGCTCGTCCGGCCGGACGGGTACGCGGCCTGGGCGGCGGAGTCGCCGACCCCGGAGGAGACGGAGACGGCACTGACCGAGGCCGTCGGCCGGTCCGCTCTATAGGGGCGCTGGGCCGTGTCGATGTGCGGCTCCGCCGCGTGGGCGCGACAAGCCCCCACCGGGCCCGCGCGACCCACGAACGACACGTGCCCGCCCGCGCGGCACGCGTAGAGGGGGCGCCCGGCGAAACACCGGGCGCCCCTTCCGCGTGCCACTCACCTGTGGGTCGGCGCGGCCTACTCTCCGGTAGGCGAAGCCGCTGACGCCGCCGCGTCCGCGGCCTGGGCCTTCAGTGCGCGCTCGACGCCGGAGCGGGACTCCGAGATCAGCCGCCGCAGCGCCGGGCTCGGTTCGGCCGAGGCCAGCCACTCGTCCGTCTTCGCCAGGGTCTCCGCATCGACCTGGACCGACGGGTAGAGGCCGACCGCGATCTGCTGGGCCATTTCGTGCGAACGCGAGTTCCAGACGTCCTTGACCGCCGCGAAGTACTTGTCCGTGTACGGGGCGAGCAGTTCGCGCTGGCCGGTCTGCACGAAGCCGCCGATCACGGCTTCCTGGAGGGAGTTCGGCAGCTTGTCGGACTCGACGACCGACGCCCAGGCCTCCGCCTTCGCCTCCTCGGTCGGGCGGGCGGCCCGGGCGGTCGCCGCGTGGCGCTCACCGGCGGAGGTCTTGTCCCGCTCGCACTCGCCCGCGATCTCGGCGTCGTCGAAACGCCCCACCGCCGCGAGCCGCTGCACGAACGACCAGCGCAGCTCGGTGTCGACGGCCAGGCCCTCGATGGTCTCCCGGCCGTCGAGCAGGCCCTCCAGGAGGTCCAGCTGCTCGGGCGTACGGGCCGTCGCCGAGAAGGAGCGTGCCCAGGCCAGCTGGTGGTCGCTGCCGGCCGCGGAGGACCGCAGGTGGGCCAGCGTGGCGTCCGTCCAGCGGGTCAGCAGCGCCTCGCGGGCGTTCGGGTCGGCGTACAGCTCGACGGCCATCTTCACCTGCCGGTGCAGCGACTGCACGACGCCGATGTCCGACTCCTTGCCGATGCCGGAGAGGACGAGCGAGAGGTAGTCGCGGGTGGCCAGCTCGGCGTCGCGGGTCATGTCCCAGGCGGAGGCCCAGCACAGGGCGCGCGGCAGGGAGGCCTCGAAGTCGCCGAGGTGCTCGGTGACGAAGGCGAGGGACTGCTCGTCGAGGCGGACCTTCGCGTACGAGAGGTCGTCGTCGTTGAGCAGGATCACGGCCGCGCGGGGCTTGCCCACCAGCTCGGGCACGGCGGTCAGCTCGCCGTCCACGTCCAGCTCCACGCGCTCGCCGCGCACCAGCTTGCCGCTGCCGGCCTCGGCAGCGTCCAGGTCGTAGAGGCCGACCGCGATGCGGTGCGGGCGCAGGGTCGGCTCGCCCTTCGCGCCGGCGGGCAGGGCCGGGGCCTCCTGGCGGATCGCGAAGGAGGTGATGATCCCGTCTCCGTCCGTCTCGATCTCCGGGCGCAGGATGTTGATGCCCGCCGTCTGCAGCCACTTCTGCGACCAGGTGCTCAGATCGCGCCCGCTGGTCTCCTCCAGCGCGCCGAGCAGGTCGGACAGTTGCGTGTTCCCGTACGCGTGCGCCTTGAAGTACGCCTGCACGCCCCGGAAGAACTCGTCCATGCCGACGTACGCCACGAGCTGCTTGAGGACGCTGGCGCCCTTGGCGTACGTGATGCCGTCGAAGTTGACGAGCACGTCGTCGAGGTCGTTGATCTCGGCCATGATCGGGTGGGTGGAGGGCAGCTGGTCCTGCCGGTACGCCCACGTCTTCATGGAGTTCGCGAAGGTGGTCCAGGAGTGCGGCCAGCGGGAGCCCGGGGCGTACGCCTGGCAGGCGATGGAGGTGTAGGTCGCGAAGGACTCATTGAGCCACAGGTCGTTCCACCACTCCATCGTCACGAGGTCGCCGAACCACATGTGGGCCAGCTCGTGCAGGATGGTCTCCGCCCGCACCTCGTACGCGGCGTCCGTCACCTTCGACCGGAAGACGTACTGGTCGCGGATGGTCACCGCGCCCGCGTTCTCCATCGCACCCGCGTTGAACTCGGGCACGAACAGCTGGTCGTACTTCTTGAACGGGTACGCGTAGTCGAACTTCTCCTGGAACCACTCGAAGCCCTGCCGGGTGACCGCGAAGATCGCGTCCGAGTCGAGGAACTCGGCGAGCGAGGGCCGGCAGTAGATGCCGAGCGGCACACTCTGCCCGTCCTTCTCGAACACGCTGTGCACCGAGTGGTACGGGCCGACGATCAGCGCCGTGATGTACGTGGAGATGCGCGGCGTCGGCTCGAACTCCCAGATGTCGTCCTTGGGCTCCGGCGTCGGCGAGTTGGAGATCACGGTCCAGCCGGTGGGCGCCTTCACGGTGAACTGGAAGGCGGCCTTCAGGTCGGGCTGCTCGAAGCTCGCGAAGACCCGGCGGGCGTCCGGCACCTCGAACTGGGTGTAGAGGTAGGCCTGCTGGTCGACCGGGTCGACGAACCGGTGCAGCCCCTCACCGGTGTTCGTGTACGCGCAGTCGGCCACGACCCGCAGGATGTTGCGACCCTCCAGGATGCCCGCGAGCGCGATCCGTGAGTCCTTGAAGACCTCGGCGGGATCGAGGGAGTCACCGTTGAGGACGACCTCGTGGACGGCCGGGGCCACCAGGTCGATGAACGACCCCACGCCGGTCTCGGCCGCGTCGAACCGCACCGTGGTCACGGACCGGTAGGTGCCGCCCTCCGCCGCGCCGGAGAGGTCGAGATCGATCTCGTACGAGTCAACGGTGAGCAGCTTCGCCCGCTGCTGCGCCTCTTCGCGGGTCAGGTTTGTGCCAGGCACGCGGTCATCTCCTCGCTTGGTGTAAGTTGCGTCATCCTTCCACGGCGGCTGCGGGAGTGCGATGTCCGTTTCCCGCCGGTGTCCGGGGCGTCGCGGAGCCACCCTGGAGCCATGACCAGCTATCACGCGCAACCCATCGAGCCCCAGGCGCTGAAGGAACTCCGCGAGACCGACGACGCGGGGCGTCCCTGCGGCCCCGTCGTGAACACGGAGAGCAGGGAACCGCTCCGCTGCTGCCTGAGGCGCAGCGAACCGGGCGAGCGCATGGCCCTCGTCTCCTACGCGCCCCTTCGCCGCTGGGCCGCGGAAACCGGTGCGCGGCCCGGCGCGTACGAGGAGCAGGGGCCGGTTTTCATCCACACCGAGGAGTGCCCGGGCCCGGACCTCGCCGGATACCCCTTCGCCCGGCCCGGCGCCCTGCGCACCATCCGCAGTTACTCCGCCGACGGCCACATCCTCGGCGGACGTTTCCTGGAGATCCCGGAGTCGGCCGACGAGGCGCTGGACGCGGCCTTCGCGGAGGCCTTCGCCGACTCCGAGGTGGCCCTGGTGCACGTCAGGGCCGTCGAGTACGGCTGCTTCCTCTACGAGGTACGCCGCCCCTGACGTGCCGAGGCCCACGCCGGACCCGGGCATGGGCGAGGGCGAGGGCGTGGGCAGGGAGGAGTGGCACGTAAAGGACGGGGAACCCGGTTCGAGTCAAGTAGCCCGGCTATGAACCGAGTTGAGGAGGAATATCCCTATGACGGGAAAGCGCGTCCTAGGAGTTGCCACCGTGCTGGTGCTCACCGCGGGGATGGCAGCCTGCTCCGACGGGGACGACACGTCGGACGGGAAATCGAAGGACGGAGCGAAGGGTACGTCCGCGTCACAGAAGGGGGCCTCCGAGGCCCAGGTGGTGCGGGCCGCCCACCAGAAGACGACCGCGGCGGACACCGCGAAGATGACCCTCGCCAGCGAAGCGGCCGCGGCCGGCAAGTCGGTGACGGTACGTGGCACCGGCGTGATGGACCTGGAGGACGGCGCCAGCAGCATGACGCTGACCTCCCAGGGCCAGGAGATACAGCAGCGTGTCCTCGACGGCGTCGTCTACCAGAAGGCGCCGGCCGAGCAGCGCGCCCAGCTCGATCTGCCCAAAAACAAGACCTGGATGAAGATCGACCCGGCCCGGCTGAAGGGCTCGGGCGGTACGGGCGGACAGGTCAACGACCCGGCCGAGTCCTTCGCGTACACCAAGGGCGTGACCGACGGCGACGTCACCAAGGTCGGGACGGAGACGATCGACGGGGCGCGCACCACGCACTACCGCGTCAAGGTCGACGTGAAGGATCTGGCCAAGGGCGACCAGGCCAAGGCCGAGCAGCTGCGGAAGCAGCTGGGCACCTCGACGCTGCCGCTCGAACTGTGGCTCGACGACGAGGGCCGACTCCGGCAGGAGACCATCCGGCTCACCCTGCGCCCCCAGTCGGGGGCGGGGCAGAAGGACCAGAAGGTCACCAGCACCACCACGCTCAAGTTCAGTGACTTCGGTACCGAAGCCGACGTCGAGGCGCCGGCCGCCGCGGACACGGTGGACGTCACCAAGAAGCTCGCAGACGCCTCGAAGTCCCAGGACACGGCCTGACCGCCCCGCAGTGACGCAGGGAGCAGGACCCCGCTAGGGGCGCGGGGAACTGCGCGCTCAGCCCCCGCCGGCCGGCACCCGTCCACGGCGGCATCCGTCCACGGCGGGACGTCCATGGCGGGACCCGTCCATGGCGGGCGCCGCATGGCCGCCGGGCCGCCGGAACGAGCTGAGGCCGACCGGGGCTGCACCCGGTCGGCCTCAGCAAGTCCCGGCCCTGTTCAGCCGCGGCAGCGGTCAGCTGAGCTCCGCCGCCACCAGCTCCGCGATCTGGACCGCGTTCAGCGCCGCGCCCTTGCGGAGGTTGTCGTTCGAGACGAAGAGGGCGAGGCCGTGCTCCACCGTCTCGTCGGCGCGGATACGGCCGACGAAGGACGGGTCCTGGCCGGCGGCCTGGAGAGGGGTCGGGATCTCCGAGAGGGCGACCCCGGGGGCGCCTCCCAGCAGCTCGGTGGCGCGCTCCACGCTCAGCGGCCGCGCGAAACGGGCGTTGATCTGGAGCGAGTGGCCGGAGAAGACCGGGACGCGGACACAGGTGCCGGAGACCTTGAGGCCCGGGATCTCCAGGATCTTGCGGGACTCGTGGCGGAGCTTCTGCTCCTCGTCGGTCTCGTACGAGCCGTCGTCGACGATGGAGCCGGCCAGCGGCAGGACGTTGAAGGCGATGGGCCGCTGGTAGACGCCCGGCTCGGGGAAGTCGACCGCCGAACCGTCGTGGGTCAGCTTGTCCGCGTCCGCGACGACCTTCTGCGCCTGGCCGTGCAGCTCGGCGACACCGGCGAGACCGGAGCCGGAGACGGCCTGGTAGGTGGCGACGACGAGGGCTTCCAGGCCCGCCTCCTGGTGGAGGGGCTTCAGCACGGGCATCGCGGCCATCGTCGTGCAGTTCGGGTTGGCGATGATCCCCTTGGGCCGGTCCGCCACGGCGTGCGGGTTGACCTCCGAGACGACCAGCGGGACCTCGGGGTCCCGGCGCCAGGCGGAGGAGTTGTCGATCACGACCGGGCCCTGGGCGGCGACCTTCTCGGCGAGGGCCCTGGAGGTGGCGCCGCCCGCGGAGAACAGCACGATGTCGAGGCCGGAGTAGTCGGCGGTGGACGCGTCCTCCACCGTGACCGCGTCGCCCTTGTAGTCGATCGTCGAACCGGCCGAACGGGCCGAGGCGAACAGACGCAGCGTCTCCACCGGGCTGTATCCATTCCTGTTGGCACGCTCGGCGAGGATCCTCAGCATGACCGTGCCGACCTGACCGGTGGCTCCGACGATTCCTACCTTCACAGCGACTCCTTTTGCCTGTTCGTTACTGGCCATCGTTTCCATCATGCGTCTCACCCCGGCCCACGTGTCCAATCCTTTGCCCGGATCCTCTCGCTTTCGTGTACCGGTGTGACATACGCCTCTGTCGAGGTCGGGCGAACGTTTCTCGCGCCACCGGCGTCCTAGAGGAAACGCGGCGAGGGGAGAGCTGGCTGTGCTGCGCAGAAAAGCCCGCCGCGTCCAGGGGGGCGGGGAGACGGTCGGGGGAACGCTCCCCGGCTTCCTGGACGCGGCCGACGACCCCCTGGACGCGGTCCAGGAGCGCCGGGTGCGTGCGGTGCTCGCACTCGGCGGGGTGCCGCAGACGGACCTGCCGGACGGGGTACAGCAGGTCCGTCTGCGGCTTCTGGAACGGGAGGCGAGCGGGGCCGAGGCACCCCGTGACGTGTCGGCGTGGGCTGCTGTCGTCGCCTCGAACCTGGCCATGGACTGGCACCGGGCCAGACGCCGGCAGGAGCGGATCGGTGAACGCCTGGCCTCGCTGAGGCCCGCGGAGCACGCCGTGGGCGACTCGGGCGAGGACACCAAGGTGCTGTCGCTCGCCGTGGCCCAGGGCCTGGACGAGCTGCCCGACGCCCAGCGGCAGATCCTCGTGCTGCGCTTCTACGCCGATCTGCCCGTCCGCGGGATCGCCGAGGAGCTCGGCATCCCGGAGGGCACCGTCAAGAGCAGGCTGCACACGGCGGTCCGGGCGCTGCGCGCCCGCCTGCACGAGGACGAGGTGGTGTGACATGCCCGAGTACGAAGGCGCCGAGTACGGAGAAGCCGAGTACGAGGGGATCGACGCGCTGCTGGCCGCGATCACGGACGAACCCCTCCCCGAAGGAGCCCGGGACGACGCGCGGTTCATGGCGGAGCACCGGTCGGCGGTCGCGGACGTGGCCCTGCTCAGGGAACAGCTGCGGATCATGGGCGACACCCTGATCGGGGAGGAGCCGCCGCCGGGGGAGCCGCCGCCGGGGGAGCGGGCAGCCGGGGAGCGGGCGGCCGAGAAGAAGACCGGGCCGGTACGCGTGCCGGCCCGGGCGCCCGCCCCGCTCAGGCCGCCGAGGGAGGCCAGAACCCGGCAGTCGCGCCGGTACCGGCGTTACGCGGGAGCGGCCGTGGGCGCCCTCGCGATCGCGGCGGGCACGGCGCTGCTCGGCGGGCTCGTGTGGCTCGGCGTGGAGGGGGGCGGCGGCTCCGGCTCCAACGACGCGTCGGCGGCGAAACAGCAGGACGGCGGCGTTCACGACTACTCACCGGAGATGCACCTCGCCTGCGCGAAGGTCCTCGTCGAGGGGACCGTGCTGAGCATCACACCCGTGGGCGAGGGGAACGTACGCGTCGTACTCGAGGCGAAGCGCTACTACCGGCCCGAGCAGTCGGTGACGGACCACCCGACGATCACCGTGACGCTGCTGGAGAGCGCGCGCGACGACCTGAAGGTCGGCACGTACACCCTGGTACGGGTGCCGGTGTACGCGCAGGACCGCCAGGACTGGGAGACGGGCTGGGGTGTCGGCGACGCCCGCAAGGAGATCCTCAAGGCCCTCCCGGGAGCACGCGGCATGAAGTGCGCGGGCCCGAACGAGGGCCGGGGCTGAGCAGAACGGAAGCAGAGACGCGTGGGTGTCCTTGTCGTACCGTCTGCCCATGCACAAGGAGCTGCGGGTGGCGGCCTACGCCGTGTGCGTGCGGGACGGGCAGATGCTCCTCGCGCGCTGGGTGGCGCGGGACGGCGGCAAGCGCTGGACGCTGCCCGGCGGCGGCATGGACCACGGCGAGGACCCGTACGACACCGTCGTCCGGGAGGTCGAGGAGGAGACCGGCTACACGGTCGAGCCGGTCGCCCTGCTCGGCGTCGACTCGATGCGGCGGACCCACCCGCGCCGCCTCGGCGCCCCCGTCGGCTTCCATGGTCTGCGGATCGTCTACGAGGCCCACGTCACCGGCGGCGAACTGCGGTACGAGACCGACGGCTCCACCGACATGGCGGCCTGGCACCCCCTGGACGAGGTGTCCTCGCTGGACCGCGTGGGACTCGTCGACGTCGGGCTCGCACTGTGGCGGGAGCGGCCCGGGACCGGGCGCGTGACGGGCATCCCGGAGCACCCCGCGGACGCCGGTAACTGACGCGGGGAACTGACGCCGGAACCAGGAGGCCACTGATGGATCTCCGCGGCGTCGCGACAGCCGACAGTGCCTGCCCCTACCCAGGCAGGTGAACGTGGAGTGACCGGGCCGCCTCGGTTCGGAGAGGGCTCGGTGGACGCGGAGGGTGGTCCAAGATCCACGTACGGTGATCGGCGCTGCCCGTTGCCGTCCAGTTAACGCGCAGGTCACCCCCGGTGCCAACCATCAAGTATGAGCGGGAAGTTCGTGTGAGCGAACCGCCCGCGACCACTGCTGACGCGTTCGCACCCGGGGAGACCGCGCCATGTCGCGCATACGCTCTGTCGCCACCGCCGCTCGTGACCGCCGCGCCTTCCTTGCCGCCACCGGGGCGGTGTCCCTCTCCGCGGGCATCGGCTTCGCGCTGCGGCCGGGTACCAGCGAGGCCGCCACCGAAACCGCCGCCAACACCGCCCACCATCAGCCCGTGGCCGTCTCCCGCAGAGCGCCCGCCGCGCCCCTGGCCCCGTACACCCGGGGCACCACCCTCTCGACCATCGCGACCGCGCGGCCGGGCTCCGGGTTCAGGCGGCTCGGCGACGGGCCCGCCTGGCCGCGCGTCGTGCGCGGCGACCTGGCCGCCCCCAAGGCGGGCCGGGCCGAGCGGCGCACCGCGCTCGCCGCGTTCGTGCAGTTCACCGACCTGCACCTGGTCGACGTACAGCACCCGCTGCGGTACGAGTACCTGCGCGCCCAGACCGCCAGCGCCTGGCGCCCCCAGGAGTCCCTGTCGGTGGCCGGCGCGGTCTCGCTCGTCGAGCGGGTCAACGCGCTGCGCGGAGCCCCTGTCACCGGCTCCCCGCTGCACTTCGTGATGACCACCGGCGACAACACCGACAACAACGCCAAGACGGAGCTGGACTGGTTCCTGAAGGTGATGAGCGGCGGCCGCATCACTCCCAACTCCGGTGACCCGGCCCGCTACGAGGGCGTCCAGAACAGCGACCTCAAGCTGTACTGGCAGCCGGACGCCGCGCTGCGCGACGCCGACAAGCAGCTCGGCTTCCCGCGCGTCGACGGCTTCCTCGCCGCCGCGATCCGCGAACTGCGCAGCCCCGGCCTCAACCTGCCGTGGTACTCCACGGTCGGCAACCACGACTCCCTGCCCGGCGGCTGCTACGCGCCCGGCGACTCCTTCTTCGCCGAGTTCGCGGTCGGCGGCAGGAAGCTGATGACGCTCGACGCGTCGGTCGGCACCGGCTTCTGGAAGAACGTCAAGAAGGGCGGCGACCCCAAGGGCGCCGACTTCAAGGCGATGCTCAAGTCCCAGGCCCGCAGAATGCGTTCGGTCACCCCGGACGAGGGCCGCGCCCCCTTCACACCCAGCGAGTACCTCCAGGCCCACCTCGACCCGGCGCACACCGGCACGGGCCCCGTCGGACACGGCTACTCGCAGGCCAACCTCGCCGCGAAGACCCAGTACTACACCTTCCGGATCGCGGACGACCTGCTCGGTGTCAGCCTCGACACCACCGACCCGGGCGGCCACTACGAGGGTTCGGTCGGCGCCGGCCAACTGCGGTGGCTGGAGCGCACGCTGAAGGCGGCCGAGAAGAACAAGGAACACGTCATCGTCTTCAGCCACCACACCAGCAAGACGATGCGCAACCTCCGCGAGGACCCGGCCCACCCGGGGGAGCGGCGGCACGGCGGCGACGAGCTGCTGTCCGTGCTCGGCGCGCACCGCCCGGTGCTGGCCTGGGTGAACGGCCACAGCCACAAGAACGACATCACCCCGCACTCCGCCCCGGACGGCCGTTCCTTCTGGGAGGTCTCCACCGCCTCGCACGTCGACTTCCCGCAGCTCGCCCGGGTGATCGAGGTCGTCGACAACCACGACGGCACGGTCTCCCTGTTCACCACGCTCATCGAGTCTGCCGCCCCGCACGCCACGGACTTCGCGGACCTCTCCCAGACGGGCCTGGCAGCCCTGTACCGGGAACTCTCCTTCAACGCCCCGGGCGCCCGCACGGACCTCGGCGGCGACGCGAACGACCGCAACACGGAGCTGGTGCTGAAGAAGAGCTGAAAGGGGGCCGGAACCGGCTCAACCGTCCCGGGCCGAGGCAACCCGTACGCCCACCAGCAGAGTCCCTCCCGTCAGTTCACGTATGACTCACGCATGGCTCACCCACGAGTCACCCACGAGTCACCCACGACGGAAGGCACCTGACATGTCACCCCGTACCCTGCGCCTGCGCCTGGGCCGCCTCGGCCTCACGGGGGTAGCCGCACTCGTCGCGGCCTCTCTCACCGCTCCGGCGGCCCTGGCCGACTCCTCCGCACCGGCGAGACACCACGGTCCGACCCGGCTGGCGATGGACGCGGCCGTCAAGGACGGAGTCCCCGGCGTGACCGCCCAGGTCAAGGACAAGTACGGCACCTGGAAGGCCACTTCGGGCGTGGGCGACCTCAGGACGAAGCAGCAGCCCCGCTCCGCACAAGACCGCTACCGCGTCGGCAGCATCACCAAGTCGTTCGTGTCGACGGTCCTGCTCCAACTGGAGGCGGAGGGAGAGCTGTCGCTCGACGACACAGTGGACCAGTGGCTGCCGAGTGTGGTCAGCGGCAACGGCCACGACGGCCGCAGGATCACCCTGCGACAGCTCCTCAACCACACGAGCGGCATCTTCGACTACACGGCGGACGACGACTTCGTCCGGACCTACTTCCTGAAGGACGGCTTCTTCGAGCACCGCTTCGACGAGCTGTCGCCCGAGGCGCTCGTGAAGATCGCGATGGCCCACAAGCCGGACTTCGTGCCCGGCACCTCGTGGAACTACTCCAACACCAACTACGTCCTGGCCGGAATGGTGATCGAGAAGGCCACCGGCCACGCGTACGGGGACGAGATCCGGCAGCGCATCATCGAACCGCTCGGACTGGGCTCCACGTTCGTCCCGGGTACGTACCCGAAGGTGCCGGGGCCCAGCAGCCGGGCGTACGGAAAACTCGCCGAATCGGCCACCGGCCCGACCTATGACGTCACGGAGCTCAACCCCTCCCTGGCCTCAGCGGCGGGCGAGATGATCTCCGACTCGGGCGACCTCAACCGCTTCTACTCGGCGCTGCTGCGGGGCAGGCTCCTGCCGGGGAAGCAACTCACCGAGATGAAGGCCACCGTCAAGGTCGACCAGATCCCGAACGCCGGTTACGGACTCGGCCTCATCGAACGCAAGCTGAGCTGTGGTGTCGTCGTCTGGGGTCATGGCGGCGGCATCCACGGCTCCACCTCCGAGGCCGTCACGACCGCGGACGGCCGTCACTCGCTCGCCTTCAACTTCAACGGCGACTGGTCGGGGAACAGCGACGCGGTGGTCGAGGCGGAGTTCTGCGCGAAGCCGAAGTAGCGCCCCGCCCCTGACCCCGCCCCGGGCCCCGGGCCCGCCCGGTGTCCGTCTCTACCGGCTACCGGGGCAGCACCACGACGTACGCGGCCGGATCACGGTCCCCCGACGCCATCAGAGCCGTGCGTACGACAGTCGCCTGTTGCTCCGCCGCGTCGCGCAGCTTCTTGGGCGTGACGTGCACGACGATGATGCCGAGACGTTCCAGGTGTTCGCGCTTGCGGGCGTATTCGGACCACATCGCGTCGTCGTCGTGACGCGGGGCCCGGGTGTCGAGTTCGACGGCGACGGCGTGGTCGGGCCAGTACGCGTCGAGGCCGCCGAGGTGTTGGCCGCCGGGCAACTGGAGGTCCACGTTCCAGACCGGGTCGGGCAGGCCGTGCTCGGAGACCATGCGGTAGAGCCGGTCCTCGGCGATGGCTCGGCCCTCGGCGAGCAGGGAGTCGACCGCGTCCACCACATGCGGACGGCTCAGCAGCCGGGCCCGGGTCAACTCCCTCACGACCGCGGACGGTTCGCAGTGGCCGCCGCGTACCGCCTCGGTGAGCAGCCGGCGTACGACTCCCGCGTCCGTGAGGTCGGCCACCGCGTCGGCCAGCGCGCGGGGGACGGGCGCCACCGGGATACCGGTGATCTGCTCCGGCTCCGGCATGCCCGGCGTCCGGACGATCCGGACGCAGCCCGTCGAGCGCAGTCGGCGCAGCCGTGGGACGAGGACGTCGATGCGGTCCAGGGACAGCAGCGGGGGAGCGGACGAGAAGCGGTGCAGGGCGAGCGCCGCGAGACCGGTGATCATCACGTCGGCGTACCGCTGCGGGGCGTGCGCCGTGCCGGCGCCGGGCTGGGCGGGGACGGTGGGCTCGGCGGCGGGGGAGCGGGCCGCGTACAGGAGGATCGCGTGCAGCCGCTCCTCGCCGGTGGCGGGGCCCGGGCGGAGCAGGAAGACCCCCGGCAGGAGCTGCTGCCAGGACCCGCCCGGCCGGCACTGCGCGTTGATGTCGGCGGTGCTCATGCCGCGCGACCGCAGTTGCGCGGCGGTCAGGACACGCTGCTGGACGTCGGACAGGTGGCGGAGAGGCCGGGGGGAGAGCGGGGTGTTGTGGTTCATGACCTCGAATCTGCCGCGCCCGGCCTCCGTCCTAACCGCTGTTACACGTCCGTCGACAGACCCGGACAAGCCCGCCCTAAAGTGCAAGCGTTCGACTGCCGAAAACCCCTGGTCCGTACGGGGGTCACGGCACCGATGACCCGAATTCCGTAACTGTTGCGCACGCCCCCGCCGTCAACACCCCCAGCGCCGCCCCCCTTTCGAGTGCGGGGACGCGGGGAACGGCGCAATCTTTCAGGGGCGCGGGGAACTGCGCGACCAGCCACAGCGCACCCGCGCTCGACGACTCACCCGCAACTCACCCGCAGCGCCCCGACAGTTCACCACCAGGTTCACCCGGCAACTCACACGCCGGCACCCACATCACACGCCTGCCCCCGCAGGGCCCGCGCCAGATCATCTCGAGCCTCAAGAACCAACCGCCGAAGCGCAGGCGCAGCCTCCCGACGGGAGGCAAGCCACGCATCGGCCGCCGCAAGCGTCCCCGGCGAATCCTGCAGCGCCGGGAACAGCCCCCGCACCACATCCATCCCGATCTGGATGGACCGCTCCTCCCAGACCCGCTCGATCACCTCGAAGTACTTCGAGGCGTACGGAGCGGCCAGTTCCCGGTGCGACCCCTGTGCGAACCCGGAGATCGTCGCCTCGGCCAACGCGTTGGACAGCGAGTCCGACTCGACCACCACCGCCCACGCCTGCGCCTTGACCGCCGCGGAGGGCCGTGACGCCAGGCACCGCACCTGATGCCGCTTGCCGGACGCGGTGTCGTCCCGGGCCAGTTCGGCGGCGAGCACACCCTCGTCCGCGACCCCGTGTGCGGCGAGCGGTCCGAGGAACGCCCAGCGCAGCTCCTGGTCTACCTCCAACCCGTCGATCTTCGCGGTGCCCTCCAACAGGCCCCGCAGTAGCTGGAGATCGGCCTCGCTCGACGCGACCGCCGCGAAGAAGCGCGCCCACGTCAGCTGGTGCTGGCTGCCGGGCCCGGCGAGCCGCAGCTCACGCAGTGCGCCCTCGGCGAGCAGCCGCCCGACGGTGTCCCGCCTCTCGGGCGCCACGTAGAAGGTGAGCGCGGAGTTCGCCCACGCGTGCAGCGTCTGGAGCACGCCGATGTCCGACTCGCGGCCCGCGAAGCGCAGCACCAGGTCGACGAAGTCCCGGGCGGGCATGAGCGCGTCGCGGGTCAGGTTCCACAGCGCCGACCAGCACAGGGCGCGGGCGAGAGGGTCGGTGATGTCGCCGAGGTGGGCCCGCAGCGTGTCCAGCGAACCCTCGTCGAAGCGGATCTTGCAGTACGTGAGGTCGTCGTCGTTGACGAGGACCAGCTCGGGGGCGTCCGCGCCGGCCAGTTCGCCGACGACCGTGCGCGGACCGTCGACGTCCACCTCGGCGCGCGCGTACCGCACGAGCGAACCGTCCGCGCCCTCCCGCCGGTAGAGGCCCACCGCCACCCGGTGCGGGCGCAGCTCGGGATGCGACTCGGCGGCCTCCTGCAGGACCGACAACTCGGTGACACGGCCCTCCGCGTCGAGAATCACCTGAGGCGTCAGGGAGTTGACGCCGGCAGTCTGCAGCCAGGACCGCGACCAGGTCGCCATGTCGCGCCCGCTCGTCTCCTCCAGCGCCGACAGCAGGTCACCGAGGCGCGTGTTCCCGTACGCGTGGCGCTTGAAGTAGCGGCGGGCGCCCTCCAGGAAGGCGTCCCGGCCCGTGTACGCCACCAACTGCTTGAGGACCGAGGCCCCCTTGGCGTACGTGATCCCGTCGAAGTTGAGCTTGGCGTCCTCCAGGTCGCGGATGTCGGCGGTGACCGGGTGCGTGGAGGGCAGCTGGTCGGCGCGGTACGCCCAGGCCTTGCGGTTGTTGGCGAAGGTGATCCAGCCGTTCGTGAAGCGGGTCGCCTCGACCAGCGAGAGCGCGCCCATGAAGTCCGCGAAGGACTCCTTGAGCCACAGGTCGTCCCACCACACCATGGTCACCAGGTCGCCGAACCACATGTGGGCCATCTCGTGCAGGATCACGTTCGCCCGGCGCTCGTACGACGCCTGGGTCACGTTGCCGCGGAAGATGAACTCCTCGCGGAACGTCACACAGCCCGGGTTCTCCATCGCGCCGAGGTTGTACTCCGGCACGAACGCCTGGTCGTACTTCCCGAACGGGTACGGGTAGTCGAAGTGGTCGTGGAAGAAGTCGAGGCCCTGCTTGGTGACCAGGAAGACGTCGTCGGCGTCGAAGTGCCTGGCGAGGCCCTTGCGGCACAGCGCGCCGAGGGGGATCTCCAGCCGGCTGCCGTCGTCCAGGACACGCTCGTACGAGTCGGTCACATAGTGGTAGGGGCCGGCGACGACAGCCGTGATGTACGTGGAGATCGGCTTGGTCTCGGCGAACGTCCAGAGACCGTCGGAGAGTTCACCGACGCCGTTGCTCCACACGACCCAGCCCTCGGGGGCCCGCACCTCGAAGCGGAAGGGTGCCTTGAGGTCGGGCTGTTCGAAGTTCGCGAAGACGCGGCGGGAGTCGGCCGGCTCGTACTGCGTGTAGAGATAGACCTCGCCGTCCTCCGGGTCGACGAAGCGGTGCATGCCCTCACCGGTGCGGCTGTAGGCGCACTGGGCGTCGACCACCAGTTCGTTGTCCTCGGCCAGGTCCTCCAGGAGGATGCGGGAGCCGTCGAAGACCGCGCCCGGGTCGAGGTCCCTGCCGTTCAGTGAGAGGGCCGTGACGCTCGGCGCGATCAGGTCGGCGAAGCTCGTGGCGCCCGGCTCGGCGCTGCGGAACCGGATGGTCGTCACCGACCGGAAGGTGCGCGGCTCGGCGTCCGTCCCGCCGACCGCGGAGCGCAGGTCCAGGGACACCTCGTACGCCTCGACGGACAGCAGTGCGGCCCGCTGGCGGGCCTCGTCGCGGGACAGATTCTCACCGGGCACGGGCGGCACTCCTTCGTGGCGTCATGGGTATGCGTGAACAGGAAGGATCCTGTCATGCGCCTCTGACACGGGACACCCGGGAATGGCACGGACGACCGATCTCGTTGAGTCTGGAAGCAGCACTGTTGAGTCTGGAAGCAGCACTCAGGACTCCTGACGCCGAAGACGCCGGCTACGCCCCCACGAAGGAGAACCATGCCCGAGCCTCTGTCCGATCCCCTGTCCGAGCAGACCTCCGCCAAGACCCCCGTCGACTTCTGGTTCGACCCGCTGTGCCCTTGGGCGTGGATGACCTCGCGATGGGTCCTGGAGGTGGAGAAGGTCCGGGACATCGAGGTCCGCTGGCACATCATGAGCCTCGCGGTACTGAACGAGCCGAGGCTGGACGAGCTCCCCGAGGACTACCGCAAGTCGATGTCCAGCACGGCGTGGCAGCCGGTCCGCGTGGTGACCGCGGCCTGGCAGAAGCACGGCGCCGAGGTCCTCGGCCCGCTCTACACCGCGCTCGGCAACCGTTTCCACAACGAGGGCCAGGGCGCGACGATGGAAGCGATCGCCGGCGCGCTCGACGAGGTGGGCCTCCCCGCGGACCTGATCGACTACGCGGACCAGACGGACTTCGAGTTCGAAGCCGAGTTGCGTGCCTCCCACAAGGAGGGCATCGACAAGGTCGGCCAGGATGTCGGCACGCCTGTCATCGCTGTCCCCGGCGCCGACGGCGAACAGATCGCGATCTTCGGCCCGGTCGTCACCCCGGCACCCAAGGGCGAGGACGCCGCCAGGCTGTGGGACGGCACGCTCCTCGTCGCCTCGGTGCCGGGCTTCTACGAACTGAAGCGCACGCGCACGAAGGGCCCGGACTTCAGCAACCTGTGAGGCAGTCCTGTGAGGTTGCGGGGACTCACTCGGGCTCGGGCATCTTCCGGGGAGGGTCGAACGGTTTGTCGACGTACGCGTACCGGATGTTGCGGCAGTCGCGGTCGCCGGTGACGCAGATCCAGTAGTCGTCGACGAACGCGTTGTCCTTCTGTTTGTCGGCGAGTTTCCGGATCACGTTCCGTTCCCGGTCGTCCTTCGGCTGGCGGTGCGGCTCATAGGTGCCGCAGGTGTAGCAGCGAAATGTCCTCGGCATCCCGTAACCATCACCCGGAGTCCCCCGTACCGGAAGTACCGGAAGGCCTCGGTTGAACCTGCCGTCCGCCGATCGGTGGACCCCGGGGACGATCGGTGGACCCCGGGGATGGGGAAAACCCCCGCGAGTCATGTCCTCGCGGGGGGTCTTCCGTTCATCCGCCTGCCTGCGTGAAAGGTGAGAAGACGGTCACGAGGCAGGACGCTTCGGGTGTTCTGCGGGGGTGCTGAAGGCGCTCCGCGGGTGCCCTTCGGCCAGCCTCCGGACCCTTATTGCGAGTGTCTTGCAAATGCATTCTAATAGCAAGAGAGTGAAGCGGCGTGCTCGAGCGCGCAGAAGGGCCCTCGCGCGAACCGTCCTCCGCGCGAGGGCCCTTCCATGGCCGGTGATCAGCGGCCTGAGCTCCCGTCAGCTCCTGGCACGCGCCCTCTGCCGGGCGTATCCGACCGCCGCCAGGAGCAGCGTCAACCCACCTGTCGCGTACAGCTGCACCCGCGTGTCCGGCTCCCTCGCCATCAGTACGAAGATCGCCAGCATGCCCGCCAGCGCCACCCAGGTGAGCGCCGGGTACGCCCACATCCGTACGACCAGCTTCTGCGGAGCCTCCCGTTCCAGCCCGCGCCGCAGCCGCAGCTGCGAGACCGCGATGAAGATCCAGACGACCAGGATCACCGCCCCGATCATGTTCAGCAGCCAGGGGAAGACGTCGTCGGGCCGCCAGTAGCTGAGCAGCACACAGCCGAAGCCGAACACGGAGGAGGCCAGCACGGCGACGCGCGGCACCCCGCCGGACACCCGGCCGAGCGCCCGCGGCCCCTGGCCCCGCTCCACCAGCGAGTACGCGATGCGCGAGGCCCCGTACACATTGGCGTTCATCGCGCTCAGCAGCGCGACGAGGACGACGACGTTCATGAGCGATCCCGCGCCCGGGATGCCGAGGTGGTCGAGGGTGGCGACGTAGGGGCCGTTCTCGACGACGGCCTGCGAGTCCCACGGGACGAGCGTCACGATGACGGCCATCGAGCCGATGTAGAAGAGCGCGATGCGCCACATCGCCGTGCGTACGGCGCTCGCGACTCCCCGGACCGGGTCCTCGGACTCGGCCGCGGCGATCGTCACCGTCTCCAGGCCGCCGTACGCGAAGACCGAGGCCAGCAGGCCGATGACCAGCCCTTCGCCGCCGTTCGGCAGGAAGCCGCCGTCACCGGTGAGGTTGGTGAGGCCGGGGGCGTCCGAGCCCGGCAGCACTCCGGCGATCGCCAGCACGCCGAGAATCAGGAACAGGGCGATGGCGCCCACCTTCAGTGCGGCGAACCAGAACTCGAACTCGCCGAAGTTCTTCACGGCGGCGAGGTTCGCGGCGCAGAAGGCGACCATGAACAGGGCCACCCACGCCCACTCCGGCGTTCCGGGCAGCCAACCGGTCATGATCTTCGCGGCGCCGATCCCCTCCAGGCCGACGGCCGTGCACAGCAGCACCCAGAACGACCAGCCCGCGGTGAACCCCGCCCACGGCCCGATGGCCCGCTCGGCGTGCGCGGAGAAGGAACCCGACGACGGATACGCGGCCGACATCTCGCCCAGCATCCGCATCACCAGCATGACGAGGAGACCGGAGACGGCGTACGCGACGACGATGGACGGGCCGGCGGCGGCGATCCCCGCCCCTGAGCCGACGAACAGGCCCGCGCCGATCACCCCGCCGAGGGCGATCATCGACAGATGGCGCTGCTTGAGACCGTGCGAGAGCGAGGCGTCGGTGCCGGGAGCGATGTCTTGAGTGGTACGGGACATGAGTGGGGTGGTCCCTTACGTGCGACTGGGCAAAAACGCCCACAGTCTGGGCGGCCCCCACGCTCACACGAAGAGGCCGTCCAGTATGCGGACACGCCCGGCACCCAGGGTGAAACCCCGACTACACGGTCCCGACAACGCGGTCCCGACAACACGGTTCCGACTACACGTTCCTGACTACGCGACCGAGGTGTAGTGCGAGGCGTCGCCCGTGATCGAGTAGCTCTCCTTGCCCTCGATGCCGACCGGCACGCCACCGGCGACCGTCACCCGGTTCAGACGGCGCGGCAGCGCAGCCGTCGGGAAACCCATCCCACCTCAGTGACCAGCATCACGGCCCCACGGGTGTGCACGGCACCCTTTGTCAGAGGTGCACCAACCCCCGCTTCCCCCCTTTGTCGACCGCTGACGGTGATCGACCCAACCGGCCTGGGATAGCGTCAAAGCGTCCCGCCGCCCTCATCCCCGCCGGAGCCCCCATGACCACCGCCGTCGCCCCCGCCCGCCCGCGCCAGGTCCTCGCCGACCTCCTCCCCGCCTCCCGCGTCAGGGACATCGCACTCGTGGCGGGCGGCGCCGCGCTCACCGGCCTCGCCGCCCAGATCGCGGTGCCCGTACCGGGCTCCCCGGTGCCGGTGACCGGCCAGACCTTCGCCGCCCTGCTCGTCGGCACCGCGCTCGGCGCCGGCCGCGGCCTCTCCTCCCTCGCCCTGTACGCAGTGCTCGGCCTGGCCGGTATGCCGTGGTTCTCCGAAGGAACCTCCGGCGCCACCGCGTCGTTCGGCTACATCCTCGGCATGCTGCTCGCGGCGACCGTCGTGGGCACGCTCGCCCGCCGTGGCGCCGACCGCTCGGTCGTCCGCATGGCGGGCGCGATGCTGCTGGGCGAGGCGATCATCTACGCGGTCGGTGTCCCGTACCTGGCTGTCGTCGCCGACATGACGGCGGCCCAGGCCGTGGCGGCGGGCCTCACCCCGTTCCTCATCGGCGACGCCGTCAAGGCCGTGCTGGCGATGGGCGTGCTCCCCACGGCCTGGAAGTTCGTCAAGCGCGAGGGCTGACGGCCAGGTTGTAGTTCCTGCGGAAGAGGCTCGCCGGGTCGTACGGCGACTTCAGCCCGGCGAGCCTTTTGTGCGTCCGCGGGTCATACAGGCCCTGCACCGGTTCCGCGCCGCCCCACCCCACCTCGACCTGCGAGGGGCGTCTCCGTGCGGGCCTGAGGACGGACGGGACCTACGACTCGCTCCCCCCGAGCCCGGGTCGCCGCTGTGTCCACCACAGACCCACCGCTCCCGCGGAGATGAGTGCGGCGCCCACCGCGCCCAGCGGCAGAACCTGGTCGGCCGGCCCGGTCCTGGGCAGATCCTCGCCCCCGGTCTTGTCGCCGGCCTTGTCACCACCCGGGGTGACCGGGCTGTTGTCGGTGCCGAGCAGGAGAGGCGTCGCGGGGGCGTTCGGCGCGGGGTTGTTCGCACCGAACGGAACCGGGCCCTGCTGCCAGAACGTCTTCTTGCCGTCGGTGTCCTGGACGGGCAGGCAGATCTTGCCCGCCTTCTTCAGATCGTATGTCGCGTCCGCGGCGTACGATTTCGACTTTCCGGCGGCCAGATTGTCGATGGCGCAGGCGTAGCCGCTGTTCGACCCCTCGGGGAGATCCTTCTCGGCGATTTCCGAGCATCCCTCGACGCTCTTGACCGAGAGACCATCGAATCCGACCACGAGCAGTCGAATTTTGCCGCTCTCCTTCGTTCCGCTGTTCTTTACCGTGGCGGTGATCGCCGTTTCCTGCGAACTGTTGTCGACGTTGATCTTCTCGGGAAGTGAGGTCGTCAGCTTTACGCCTGCGGGCGCTTCGTCAATGACCTTCCCTCCCTTGCCGCTCATCGGTCCCGGATCGTCCGCCCCGGCGGAGAAGGAAAAGATCATCACCGCCGAGAAAGATGCAGTGAGCAGCGACCCCGTGGCGATCGTCGTGCGACGAGAACCCATGTTCGTCCCCCTTGTATCCCCGTGTCTGCGCCTGAATTCGCAGTACTTGAAGAGGTACCACAAGATTTCTCCGGACTATGCTGGTGCGGTGCAAAGTTGTGGACATTGTGCTTCTTTGCGGTTCTTCTGGGGCACGTGTTGAAGGGGGGCATGGGGGTGCCGGGAATAACGAGGGGCGGTATTCCGGGGTTGCTGGTGACAGGTCGATACCGACTGGTCGAGAGTATTGGCCAAGGAGGAATGGGGCGGGTGTGGCGAGCCGCCGACGAAACACTCGACCGACAGGTCGCCGTCAAGGAAATGCGCATAGACGGTGTGGACCAGGAGGACGCCGGCACCCGCCGCGAACGGACCCTGCGCGAGGCCAGGGCCACCGCCCGGATCGACCATCCCAGCGTGGTGCGCGTGTACGACGTCGTGGACGAGGGCGAGCGCCTGTGGATCGTGATGGAACTGGTCGACGGGCGCTCCCTCGAACGGGTCGTGGCGGAGGACGGGCCGCTGAGTCCGCGTGACGCGGCCAGGATCGGACTCGCACTCGTGGCGGCGCTCGGCCAGGTGCACGCGGGCGGCGTTCTGCACCGGGACATCAAGCCGGGCAACGTCCTGGTCGAGCGGCGCGCCGGCCGGGTCGTGCTGACCGACTTCGGCATCGCCGCCATCCAGGACGCGGAAGCCCTGACCATGGTCGGCATGCTGGTCGGTTCCCCCGACTACATGGCACCCGAGCGGATCTCCGGCCGTCCGCAGGGTCCGCCGTCCGACCTCTGGTCCCTGGGTGCCACCCTCTGCGCGGCACTGGGTGGCCGTTCCCCTTTCTCCCGGGCGACGACCCTCGCGACCCTGCACGCCGTGCTGTACGAGGAGCCCGAGATCCCGCCGGCGGCGGCGGGGGCGTTGCGGGAAGCGCTCACCGCCCTGCTGAAGAAGGATCCGGCGGAACGCCCCGGGCTGGAGGAACTGGTCTCGCTCCTCGCCCCGGCGGCGGACGGCAGCACGGGGACGGCGGCGCCGGCTGTCGCTGCCCCCGGCGCTGGCCCTGACCCCGGTCATGGCCCCGGCTCAGGCCCTGGCCTCAACTCCGGCTCCGGCCCCGGCTTCGGCTTCGGCGAGGGGGAGACCCCGCCGGAGGCGACGCCCATGCTGACGCCCGCACCGGCACTCGTTACGGAGCCGGTGCAGGACGCCGTCCCCGTCGCACAGGACGCCGTACCCGTTGAAGTGGCAACGCCCGCCGAGCCGGAGCCCCCAGCCCCCGAACCGCCCCCGGCACCGGAGACACCCGGCCCCGCCCCCGGCGTCGAGAACACATCCTCCGAAGCCCCGCTCGAAGGCACCCCCGAGCTCCCCTCCGCGGGCGCGACGCCCGCGCACCCGTTCCGCGCACCGGGAATCAGGCTGGAGCGGACGCAGGCACCGGAGCCGTTGGAATCAACGGCACCAGAAGCATCAGTACCGGAAGCATCAGTACCGGAATCAGCCATACCGGGGCCGACGGAATCACCCGACTCGTCGAGCCCGCCGAGCCCGCCGTCCTCGCTGCCCCCGCCACCCGAAGGCAGCGTTGAACCGCCCAGGCGTCCCCGGGTCACCCCGGTGCCGACCGGCGAACCGCTCGGCCCCGCCGGCCCCGCCGGGCCGGTCGGCCCGCGCCGCACCGAGAGCTGGACTCGTGGCCGTAAAGGCCTCGTGGCCGCCGTGGGCGTGGTCGTCGCCGGAGCCCTCGCCGGTCTGCTCATCCCGATGCTCGGTGGGTCGCCCGGCGGCAAGGACAAGGCCTCCCCGTCCTCTTCCGCCTCCGGCGGGAGCAGCGCGCCCCCCACCGTCGCGGGTACCGCGCGCCCGGCGGGCTCCCGCACGGAGGCCGGTATGTACGCCTGGGTGCCGCCCGACGGCTGGGACCGCGTGGCGCAGAGCGGCGCCGAGGTCCACTACACCTCACCCGACCGTAAGCAGGAGATCCTGGCCAACGCGTCCCCGGCCCGCGGCAACCTGATGGACCAGTGGGAGAAGACGGAGAAGAGCACCAGCAAGGGCCTGGACTACCAGCGGATCCGTCTGGAGGAGACCACGTTCCGCGGGAACCCCGCGGTCGTCTGGGAGTACACGGTCACGGCCAAGGGACTGCCCTGGCACGCCCGCCTGCTCGGCTTCGACACCGGCGGCAAGTCCTATGAGCTCACCACCTGGTACCGCCCGGACATAGAGGACCGGGCGCGCCGCGTCTACGACAACATCCGGAACAGCTTCACTCCCCTGTGACCGCACACGACGACGCCTCCGCGGAATCAGGACCAGGACCGCGAAGGCGTCGTACGGGACAGCGGTGGAGCGGTGGAGTGGTGATACGGACAGGTGTCAGACCTGCTTGGCGTCCGGGGCGTCCGGCGCGTCAGATGTGTCCGACGCCGCCACGCCCTCCGGGAGTCGTTCCTTCCCGCGGCGCACCTTCTCCAGCACCAGCGCGATGCCCACCACGACGGCCGCCACCAGGAGCGACAGCAGGACCGTCTTGCGGCCGTCGTGCTCGGTGTCGGTGAGCATGTAGCCGAGTACGAAGACGATCACCGCGATCGTCGCGTACGTCAGATACGGATACAGCCACATCCGCACGACCAGCTTCTCCGGCGACTCGCGCTCGATGATCTTCCGCATGCGCAGTTGCGAGAGACAGATGACGAGCCACACGAAGAGGGCGACCGCGCCGGAGGAGCTGACCAGGAAGAGGAAGACCGAGTCGGGGAACTCGTAGTTGAAGAACACCGCGACGAAGCCGAAGGCGACCGAAGCGAGGATCGCGGTCATCGGGACGCCACGGCTCGTGGTGCGGGCGAAGGCCTTCGGTGCGTCACCGCGCTGACCGAGCGAGAACGCCATACGGGAGGCCGTGTAGAGGCCGGAGTTGAGACAGGACAGGACGGACGTCAGCACGATGAACTTCATGATCTCACCGGCGTTCGGGATGCCGAGCGAGTTCAGGGCGGCGACGTACGAGCCGTCCTTCTGGATGGCTGCGGAGTCCCAGGGAAGAAGCGTGACGACGACGAAGATCGAGCCGAGGTAGAAGACGCCGATGCGCCAGATGACGCTGTTGGTGGACTTGGTGATGGCGCGCTGCGGGTTCTCCGACTCGCCGGCCGCGAGGGTGGCGATCTCGCTGCCCATGAAGGAGAAGACGACGAGCAGGATGCCGGTGAGGATCGAGCCGGGCCCGTTCGGCAGGAAGCCGCCGTGGGCCGTGAGGTTCCCGAGGCCGGCGCTGTCGGTGTCGGCACCCGGGAGTGCGCCGAAGACCGCGAGCCCGCCGATGACGATGAAGACGCCGATCGCGACGACCTTGATCCCGGCGAACCAGAACTCGAACTCCCCGTACGAGCCCACGGAGACCAGGTTCGTCGCGGTCAGTACGAACATGACGATGAGCGCCCAGCCCCACTGCGGCACGGCCGGGACCCAGCTCTCCAGGATCACCGCGCCCGCCGTGGCCTCGATCGCGAGCACGACGACCCAGAAGAACCAGTACAGCCAGCCGATCGAGAAGCCCGCCCACCGGCCGAGCGCCCGGTCGGCATGCGCGGAGAACGAGCCCGAGGTCGGATTGGCGGCGGACATCTCGCCGAGCATCCGCATCACGAGGACGACCATCGTTCCGACGAGGGCGTACGACAGCAGAATGCCGGGGCCCGCGGTGGCGATACCGGAACTGGAACCGACGAACAGGCCGGCGCCGATGACTCCGCCGATCGCGATCATCGACAGGTGACGGTTCTTGAGCCCGGCCTGAAGGCCGTCGCCGGGTTTTCCAGGACCTTCGGGGCCGTTACCGGCCTTCGTCAGGGTCGGCTGCGAAGTCATGGGCGGTGTTCCTTTGCGCCGGGGACTGTGGGGGGAGGTGGGGCGAATGGGGAGAGGGGACTGTGTGGGGGCTGCTGATCGCCACGGTCCACCCGGGGATTCCCGTACGAGCGGTGTACGGGTGGTGGATATGAGGTGTGGCGAGCCGGTCCAGTGAATCCCAGGCGAATGGATTCTTGAACCTTTGAATCCAGATTGTTACTTGAGCTTTCCATGAGCTTCCGTAGTGTTACTCACACTTTTCCGGCAGCCCCCTCGCGGCATTTCGTGCGCCTGCCCCGACGGGGCCGATCCGAAACAGCCGTGTCACACTCGGACCATGCGCGTGTACCTCGGCTCCGACCATGCCGGTTTCGAACTCAAGAACCACCTCGTCGAGTGGCTCAAGTCCTCGGGGCACGAGCCCGTCGACTGCGGGCCGCTCATCTATGACGCCCTGGACGACTACCCGCCGTTCTGCCTGCGTGCCGCGGAGCGTGCGGCGGCCGACCCCGAGGCCCTGGGTGTCGTGATCGGCGGGTCCGGGAACGGTGAGCAGATCGCCGCGAACAAGGTCGAGGGGGTGCGGGCCGCTCTCGCGTGGAGCGCGGAGACCGCCGCGCTCGGGCGACAGCACAACGACGCCAACGTCGTCGCCGTCGGGGCGCGGATGCACTCGGAGGAAGAGGCGACGAAGTTCGTCGAGACCTTCCTCAACACGCCGTTCTCCGGCGACGAGCGCCACATCCGCCGGATCGACATGCTGTCGGCGTACGAGACGACGGGCGCCCTTCCGGCGATCCCGCCGCACCACCCGCAGGGCTGAGGACTCACTTGCCCGGGGGTCGGTCCCCAAACGTCCGGCCCCCCCCGGCACGTCCGGCCCCCCCCGGCACGTCCGGCCCCCCCCGGCACGTCCGGCCCCCCGGCACGTCCGGGCCCCCGGCACGTCCGCCCCCCCCCGAACGCCCGGTCCGCGACCGCCGGACGGGCCGAACGCTGTCGACCAGGAGGTCCGCGTGCCCGAGGGGCACACCATTCACCGGCTGGCCGAGGACTACCTCGCCGCCTTCGGTGGCCGCAGGGCACGCGTCACCAGCCCGCAGGGCAAGTTCGCCGACGCCGCGGCCCTTCTGGACGGCACGCCGCTCACCACGGCGGAAGCCCACGGAAAGCACCTCTTCCTCCGCTTCGGGACGGAGGACTGGACCCACATCCACCTCGGCCTCTTCGGCAAGGTGAACTTCGGGGGTGTCCCCGCGCCCCCGCCCACCGACACGGTCCGCCTCAGGCTCATGAACGACACCGCGTACGTGGATCTCCGCGGCCCCACCACCTGCACCCTGATCGCGGACGCGGAGAAGCAGGCGGTACACGACCGCCTGGGCCCCGACCCGCTGCGCCGGGACGCCGAGCCGGCCCGCGCGTACGCGCGCGTCTCCCGCAGCCGTACGACGATCGCCGCCCTCCTGATGGACCAGAAGGTCATCGCGGGCGTGGGAAACGTCTACCGCGCGGAGGTCCTCTTCCGTCACGGCATCGATCCGTACCGGCCTGGCAGGGACATCACGCCGTCCGAGTGGGACGCGATGTGGGCGGACCTGGTGGTGCTCATGCGCGAAGGGGTCCGCAACAACCGCATCGACACGGTCCGCCCGGAGCACGAACCGGACGCGATGGGCCGCCCGCCGCGCAAGGACGACCACGGCGGCGAGGTCTACGTGTACCGCAGGGCCGACCTGCCCTGCCACATCTGTGGCGGCGAGATCCGCACCGCCGCTCTCGCCGCCCGCAACCTCTTCTGGTGCCCCACCTGCCAGAAGGCCTGAGAGCCTGTGTCACATCCCCGGCCGCCTCAGAAGCCGTGCGGCAGCCAGGGAGCCACGACGGAGGCGAAGCCGAGCGAGGCCTCCGCGAGGGCGCCCTGGCGCAGCTCCCGCACCCGTCCCGCCGCGGCCAGCGAGGCGAGGGACACGCCACCGAGATAGGCCGCCCCCAACTCCCGTACGGACAGACTGAGATCGGCCGCGTCGGCGGTCCGCGCGCAGGACGCCCCCTTCGTGTCGCCCGTGAGCCGCCAACGCCCCTCGTTCCAGGGGCAGAAGGCGTCCACGACATCGAGCACCACGTCCACCGGTGCCTGATATGTCCGCGCCTCAAGCGCCGCGCCGACGTCCACGAGCCGCACATGGAGCGAGTCCCGCGGTGCCACGCCGCACCGCCGGTTGTCGGAGACGAGATGCTGCCAGGCGTCGTCCAGGGGCCTGTTGTACGTCTTCACCGTCGACGTCAGATCGATGTCGAAGAGATGCCGCCACAGCGCCGCGTACGCAGCCGGGTCCAGCGCCTCCAGATCGCGCAGCTCGACCGTGCCCTTCGGCCCGGCCGCGTCCCAGTCCGGCTTGTTGAAGTAGCGCGCGTAGCCCACGACTTCGTCGCCCCGCCGCGCGAGCACGCACTGCAGCGGCGACGCGCCCTTCCGGTCGCTCTCCGGGTCGAGCAGCGGCAGCCGCTCCCAGCCTGGCCGCCGCTCCAGCATCCCGGGCCGGGTCGCCACCTGTCGCGCGTACACCGCCTCGCAGGCGTCGCGCACGTCCGGCGCGTCCGGTTTCACCAGCCGCAGCCGTACGTCGTCCGTGCCGTCCGGCACCGAAAGACGCACCCGGGTCGTGTCGATCTCGGCGCGCAGCTGCTGGGTCGCGATGCCGTAGCCGAAGCGGCCGTAGATGGCCGGTTCCGATGCGGTGAGCACGGCGAGCGGCTCGCCCCAGGACCGTACGTCGTCCAGTTGGCGCCGCATCATCGAGGTCAGCACCCCGCGCCTGCGATGCGTCGAGGCGACGCTCACCATCGTGACGCCCGCGGCCTGCACGGCGGCGCCGCCCGGGACCGTGACCCGGAAGGTGAAGGCGCCGGCCGTGCCCACGCACTCGTCACCGTCCCAGACCCCGATGGAACGGTCGTGCTCCGTGAGGTCGCTCCACAGAGCCCGCTCCTCGGGGGATTCCGGGACCCCGCCGAACGCCAGCTCCAGTTTCCTGTACCACTCGTCCCAGTCCGCCGGACGCAGCACGCGCAAGTCTGTCGTCATGTCCCCATGCCTACCAGGGCAATCCGGGATCAGCGACTGGATTTCTCCCAGCCCGGGGGCGGCAGGTCCTCATCCGGCCGTACGCTCTGCGAGGACCGGGTTTCCCTGTGACTTCCGTCCCCGGACGGGGGACAAGTGGGACCTCCCGTGCCAAGCACCTGGTCCGATGGATAGGGTCCCGAACTAATGGCAGCAGGACGAGAGCGGCGAGCGGAAGCCGATACGTTCACGGCCCGGTTGAAGAAGCAGGTACACCGGGTCCGCACCGGGCTGCGCAGATCCGCCGTCGACTACTTCCGCGGCGACGGATCCGACTGGGTCGCGCTCGCGGGTCTCCTGATGACCATTCCCGTGATCGCCTTCGTCACACTCATGAACTCGGTCTGGTGCTCGCCGGCGATGCTCGTCCTGCCGATCGTCGCGGGCGGGCTGCTGCTGCGGCCGTCGAGTCTGCTCGGACTGTACGCCGCGGCCGCCACCGCGCTGATCGTGGAGTCCGTGAAACTCGGCCCCTACACCGAGGGCGCTTCCCGGGTGACACCGGGCATCGTGCTGGTCGTGGCCGCGTGCGGGTTCTTCGGGCTGCTGATCGCCCAGTTCCGCAGCCGGGTCGGAGTGCCGTGGCGCCGCGGCGGCACGATGCTGTTCGACCTGCGCGAGCGGATCCGGGTGCAGAGCAAACTGCCGAAGCTGCCGATGGGCTGGCACCGGGAGATGGCGCTGCGGCCGGCCGGCGGCCAGTCGTTCTCCGGTGACTTCGTTGTCGCGGCCCGCACGAACGGCGGGCGCACCCTTGAGGTGGTCCTCACCGACGTCTCCGGCAAGGGGATGGACGCGGGGTCGCGAGCGCTGCTCCTCTCCGGCGCGTTCGGGGGCCTGCTGGGCTCCCTGCCGCCGCACGCCTTCCTGCCCGCCGCGAACGGGTACCTGCTGCGGCAGGACTGGGACGAGGGGTTCGCCACGTCGATCCACCTCGTGCTGGACCTGGACTCGGGGGACTACGAGCTCTTCACCGCGGGACATCCGCCGGGCCTCCAGCTCAGCGCGGGCAACGGACGCTGGGAGGAGAAGACCGCGGAGGGACCGCTGCTGGGGGTGTACGACGGTGCGCAGTTCGACCCGGTCAAGGGATCACTGCGCCCCGGCGACGTTCTGATGCTGTTCACGGACGGGCTGGTGGAGACCTCCGACCGGGACATCGTCGAGGGCATAGACCGGCTGACCGGGGAGGCCGACCGGTATGTGGCCGGCGGCTTCCACGGTGCGGCCTGGCACCTGATCGAGGCGGTCGCGAAGGACGTGAACGACGACCGGGCGCTGCTGCTGATCTGCCGCGAGGGCGCCACGACCGGGCCCGCCACGCTGTGAGTTCCACTCGGGTGCCAGCTGCCTGATGCCGGCTGCCTGACCGGGTGCCGGGTGCGGGCCGGTGGGGGCTGGTCGCGCAGTTCCCCGCGCCCCTGAAGGCCCCCGTCAGCCGATCTGCGCCGGCTCCCGCACCTGCGGGTCCGCCCGCCCCTTCCCGCCAGGCAACACCCGGGCCAGCCACTCCGACCGCCCCGCCGCCAGCGGACCCAGAACGGCCAGCACCAGCACGTACCCCGCGATGAAGGGCGACAGCCGTTCGTCGAGCCCCGCCGCCGCGGCCATCGTGGCGAGGATGAGCGCGAACTCGCCGCGAGCGAGAAGTGTGGTGGAGATGTTGGCGGCAGGCCCGGCCCCGAAGCCGTAGATACGGGCCGCACCCACCCCCGCGAGCACGTTCATGACCAGCGTCACGGCCACCGCCGCCAGGACCGGCCACAGGACCGTCGCGAGGTCGCCCGGGTCGATGGAGAGACCGAAGGCGAAGAAGAACATCGCGCCGAAGGCGTCCCGAAGAGGGTGGACCAGCTTGCGTATGCGCTCGCCGGAGGTCGTGCTGCCGAGCATCAGGCCGACCATGAACGCGCCGATCGCGTCCGCGACCCCGAACCACTCCGAGACCCCCGCCACGAACACGGCCGCGCCCAGGAAGGAGATGACCAGCAGTTCGTCGTCCTTGGTGTCGAAGAGGCGTCCCACGATCCGCGTGCCGAAGCGGGCGGCGAGCGCCAGCAGCAGGAGGAAGGCGAAGGCCTTGCCACCGTCCAGGACCGCCGCGCCGAGGGAGTCGGCGCCGGACAGGATCGGTTGGAGGGCCGCCAGGTAGAGGGCGAGGAAGATGTCCTCCACGACGATGATGCCGAGGATCGGCTTGGTCTCGGGGTTGCCGAGCCGTCCTGTGTCGACCAGCACCTTCGTGACGATCGCCGACGAGGAGATGCCGAGCACTCCGGCGAGCACCAGCGCCTCGGATGTACCCCAGCCGAGGGCGAATCCGAAGCCCAGGCCCGCTCCGACGTTCAGGGCGAGATAGGTCCCTCCGGAGAGTGCCATGCGGCGCCCGCCCGCCTTGAGGTCGTCCATGTGGAACTCGAGGCCGAGGTAGAAGAGCAGCAGCACCAGGCCGAGCGCGGAGAGCATCTCCATCTCGTGCGGGTCCGAGACGAGGACGAAACCGGGCGTGTGGGGGCCGAGCAGTATCCCGGCCAGGATGAAGAGGGGGATGGTGGGGAGCCCGATCCGGGCACCCGCGCGGGCGAGAACGGCGGCGGCCAGAAAGGCACCGCCCATGGCGATCAGGAGCTCTGCGTGTCCGATGGGCCCGTTCCTTCTTGGTCGAGTGGGGGCGGTGAGCGGGGCGAGTGTTGCGAGCGATATAAGGAGGTCAAGGGAGGGTCAAGGAAGCGTCAGTAGTTAGTTTACCAAATGATTAAGGAGTGACAGTTGGGTGGGGTTTTCCCCACCTGGGCCCGGCGGCCGTCCTCATGGCCCGGGTGGTCCCGGATCCGTAGCTTCGAGACATCGGCAGCGACCGCTGCGACGAGCGGCACGACGGATGACGGAAGGCGGACCCGGCCATGGGGCTGCGCAGGAAGCGGTACGAGGACGGGAACGCCGTACACGACCCGACCGGCCCGGCGGGCGACTGGGCCGTCGAACTCCGGGGCGTGCGGCGCCAGTACGGGCGTGGCTCCTCGGCGGTGCACGCCCTGCGTGGCATCGATCTCGCCCTGCCGCGCGGCAGCTTCACCGCCGTCATGGGGCCCTCCGGCTCGGGCAAGTCCACGTTCCTGCAGTGCGCGGCCGGTCTCGACCGGCCGAACGGCGGCACGGTCCGGCTCGGCGGCACCGAGATCACGGGCATGAGCGAGAACAAGCTGACGGCGCTGAGGCGTTCCCGCCTGGGATTCGTCTTCCAGGCGTTCAACCTGTTGCCGTCCCTGACCGTCGAGCAGAACATCGTGCTGCCGATGCGCCTCGCGGGCCACCGGCCCGACCGGCGACGGGCGGCCGACATCCTGCGTCAGGTCGGCCTCGACGGCCTCGGACGGCGACGCCCCGGCCAGCTCTCCGGCGGCCAGCAGCTGGGGGTCCCCCCAGGCCCTTAAGGCACTGGGGGAGGGTCGCCATCGCCCGCGCCCTCGTCACCCGGCCCGATGTCGTCTTCGCGGACGAACCCACCGGCGCGCTCGACACGACGACCGCGTCCGAGGTCCTCGGGCTCCTCAGGCAGGCCGTGGACGGGCTGGGGGCCACGGTCGTCATGGTCACCCACGACCCGACGGCCGCGGCCTGGGCCGACCGCGTGCTCTTCCTCGCCGACGGTTCGATCACCGACCGCCTCGAAGGCGCCTCGGCCGACCGGATCGCCGCCCGTATGACCGCCCTGACGGTCCCTTCGTACGCGGGAGCGGCAGTCACGGGAGCAGCAGTCACGGGAGCGGCAGCCTGATGTTCGTGCCCAACGGGCTCGCCCGCGCCGCCGTCCGCTTCAAGCCCGCCGCGTTCGTGGGCACGTTCGTCGCACTCGCCATGGCCGCGTTCATCGTCTCGGCCTGCGGCATCCTCCTGGAGACCGGCCTGCGCGCCTCGGTCCCGCCCGTCCGCTATGCCCAGGCCCCTGTGATCGCCGCCGCCGACCAGCGCGCCCACCTCGTCACCGGGCACGGCGAGGACCGCGAGGACGACCCCGTGCCGGTCACGGACCGGGCCCGCCTCGACGACTCGCTGGTCGCGAAGGCGGGCTCGGTGCCGGGTGCGCGGGCGGCGGTGCCGGACGTGACCTTCCCCCTCCGGACGCGTACGGGTGAGCGGGTCACCGCGCACGGCTGGGGCTCCACCGCCTTCACGGGCGAACGGCTGACGGCGGGACACGCTCCCCGCGAGGGCGAAGTCGTCCTCGCCGAGGGCAGGATCGGCGACCGCACCGAGGGCAAGGTGGGCGCCCGCGTCACCCTCACGACCGCCGACGGCCCCCGCACTTTCCGCGTCGCCGGCCTGACGAAGGCGTGGACGGCGGGGGAGACGGGGAATGCGGAGGAGGCGGCGGAGCCCACGGCTTGGTTCGCCGACACCGAAGCCGTTCGCATCTCCGGGCACCCCGGCCGCATCGACGCCATCGCCGTCCTCCCGAAGGACGGAACACCCGCCGCGACCCTCAAGTCCCAGGTGGCGCACGCCCTCGGGAACCGCGCCGAGGTGCACACCGGCGACGACCGCGGGGCCGTGGAGGACTCCTCCCTCGCCGAGGCCAAGGAGATGCTCATCGCACTCGGCGGCTCCTTCGGCGGCATCGCCGCGACGGTCGCCGTCTTCACGGCCATGGGCACCGTCGCCCTGTCGGTGGCCCAGCGCGCCCGCGAGTTCGCCCTGCTGCGTGCCATCGGTACGACCCCGCGCCAGATCCGCCGCTCCGTCGCCACCGAGACCCTGCTCGTCGCACCCCTCGCGGGCCTGGCCGGCTGCCTGCCCGGAATCGCCCTGGCCAAGTGGTGGTTCGGGCAGCTCAGGGACAAGGGCGCCGTCCCGGAGGCCGTCGGCCTGTCCGTCTCGTACATCCCGCTGCTCGCGGCCATCGGCACGGTACTGGTGGCCGCGCTGGTCGCGGGATACGCGGCCGCCCGCCGCCCGGCCAGGACCAAGCCGGGGCAGGCGCTCGTCGAGGCCTCCGTGGAGCGGCTGCGCCCGGGCTGGATCCGCACCCCGCTGGGGATCGCGGCGGCCGTCGGGGGCCTTGTCTGCGCGGGGTTCGCCGCCTCACTGACCGGCGAGGACGCCGCCAACGCGGCGCTGGGCATCGTGATGCTGTTCATGCTTGCGGTGGCACTGCTGGGGCCGCTCGTCGCACGTGCCTGCGCCGCCCTGTTCGGGCTTCCGCTGCGCGGAGCGGGCGCGTCCGCCTCACTCGCCGCCGCCAACGCCCGTACGAACGCCCGTCGGATGGCCTCCGCGATCACCCCGATCGTCCTCGCGACGGCCTTCTCGTCCGTCCTCGTCTTCATGCACGCCAGTGAGGAGCGGGCCACCCAGGAGCAGCAACGGGACGGCATCGTGGCCGACCACATCGTGACGTCCGACGCGGGCCTCGCCCCGGGCGCCGTACGGGAGGCCGCCCGCGTCCCCGAAGTCACCGCGGCCGTCGGCCTGTTGAAGACCGAGGTCCTCTTCCGGGGGAACGGGATGCTCGACTCGGCCTCCGCGCAGGGGGTCACGGGCTCGCCTCGCGACCTGGCCCGCGTGCAGGACCTGAAGGTCGAGAAGGGCGCCCTGTCGCTGGAACGGGGCGAGGTCGCGGTCGACGCCGCACTGGCCAGGAGCGCCGGCGCCGGCGTGGGCGACCGTATCGAGCTGCGCCTGCCCGACGGTACGAAGACGTCGCCGCGCGTCGTGGCCACGTACGGGAGGGGCATGGGGCTGTCCCAGGTCACCATGGGCCGGGCCGGCCTGGCGGCCCGCGTCACCTCCGCCTTCACCACCGAGGTGTGGACACGCGGCGGGAGCGCCGCCGACCTGGCGAAGGTGGGCACGGTCCTGGACCGCGGCGACTACGTCACCGCCCGGTCGCGCGACCTCGAACTGAACGAGTGGGCGAACACCGTCATGGCGGCCGTCCTCGGCGGCTTCGCGGCCGTCGCCGCCGCCAACACCCTGGTGATGACGGTGCTCGACCGCCGCCGCGAACTGGACACACTGCGGCTCATCGGCTCCACCCGCCGCCAGGTCATGCGCATGATCCGCTGGGAGGCGCTGCTCGTCGCACTGGCCGGGATCGCCCTCGGCACGGCCATCGCGCTCGCCACCCTCGTCCCGATGATGAAGGGTCTGACGGGCCAGGCACCGTACATCCCCCCGCTGGTGTACGGCTCGTTCGCGGCGGGCATCCTGGTCCTCGGACTGACGGCGGTGACCGTGCCGGCCAGGGCGGCGCTACCGAACACTTGCCCAGTGCTCCACCCTTCAGGGTGGAGTGGAGGTGAAGGGCATCCTGCCCATAGCGGCCCGGAGGGTCGCAGCGGCATGGCTAGAATGGCCTTGCCGGACAACGGAGTTGTCCGGCCTACCGCCGGACGGGCGGGAAGTCAGGCCTGCGGAGGCCCTGTAAGACCGACCCTCACCGGTCGGCAGAGGCCCGTGAAACAGGAACCCGTGGTGGTACTGCGTAGCAGTACGGACCGGAATCGCCTGCCCTCGGGCAGGCGAGGGCGTCAAGGGGCACACTCGACGCATGACCGACAACGAGCGCCGAACGCCTGGGCCCTCCTCCCCGACTCCGACTCTGTCGCTCACAGAGGTCGAGGCCCTGGCGCGCAGCGCGCACGCCGCCCAGAGGGACAAGGCGGGCCGCCCGTACGCCGAGCATCTGCGGGCGGTGGCCGACGGGGTGCGGGCCCGCGGCGGCGACGAGGAGCAGATCGCCGCCGCCTGGCTGCACGACTCCGTCGAGGACGACGCACTCTCCGAGGGCTGGCTGCGCGAAGCCGCACTGTCGGCCCGTACGAAGGCCATCGTGCTGGCGGTCACCAAGCGGCCGGGCGAGTCCCCGGAGACGTACGCCGGACGCATCCTGGCCGTTCCCGGAGCCCTCCTGGTGAAGGAGTCCGACCTGTCCCACAACGCGAACCCGACACGGCTCGCGGCCCTCGACGAACCAACGAGGGCCCGCCTGACCCAGAAGTACGCGACGATGCGCGAACTCCTGGGCCTACCGCAGCCCTGAGCGCTCCTAAGGGGCGCGGGGAACTGCGCGACAAGCCCCCACCGGACCGGCAGGCAGGCACATACGCATACCGCAAGCCCGCAGGGCCTTTAGCCGGGCCAAGCCCTCAGGGCTTGGCCCGCTCGCGGGCGAGCTCCGTGGCGTCCCGCTTGAACGCCCACTCCATCTTCGGCTCCATCGCGAAGCGGAACATACGCTGCACGAGCGGGGTGCACAGGGCGGTGATGACGGCCGCGGCGATGACGGAGACCAGGACCGAGCCGACCGGACTGTTCAGCCAGGCGTAGTCGTCGTACCAGCCCCAGAAACGGGAGCCCTTGGCCAGGAAGCCGTGCAGCAGGTAGCCGTACAGCGTGCCCGCGCCGAGCACCGTGAACCACATCCTGCGGCGTGGCACCCACGCGAAGAAGCACGACGTGAGCACCATCGAACAGCCGAACATGGCGAGCGTCATCACAACACCGGCCCACCAGGGCGCACCCAGTTCCTGGGCGCTGTCGCGATGGTAGAACCAGGCCGAACTCATGCGCGGCCCCGCCCAGTACGCGAAGGCCAGAGTGACCGCGAGGACCGGCACCGACAGGACCCGGACCTCCTGGCGCCGCATCAGCTGGAAGTGCTCGGGCTTCATGCACAGGCCCACGACGAAGAACGGCAGGAACTGCAGGACGCGCTGTAGGTCCAGGTCGTCGCCGATGTCGGGGGAGACGGAGGCGAGGACGGCGATGGCGAGCGCGAGCGGCACGGGCCAGCGCACGACCTTCCACAGCGGGACGGTCATCCGCCACACGAACAGCGCGACCAGGAACCAGGTGAGGTACCAGGGGTCCAGCAGGCTGATCGGGTGGCTCGGGTCGTCGTCGGCCCACTTCTTGAAGAAGGAGTACGCCACCTCGAAGAGGACGTACGGCACCGCGACACCCGTGATCAGCCGCCGCAGCCGGTCGGGGCGCATGTCGAAACTGCGGGAGAAGTAACCGGAGATGAGGATGAAGGCCGGCATGTGGAAGCTGTAGACGACCATGTAGAGCGCCTCGGCGGCGCGGCTGTGGTCGGTCAGCGGTTCCCAGGCATGGCCCATGGCGACGAACACGATCGCCAGGTACTTGGCGTTGTCGAAGAACGCGTCGCGCTGCTTGACAGGTTTGGCGTCCGGCCCGGCGGTGGCGGTGCCCGCCTGCGGAGCCTCGGGTGGTCGCGGACTCGGTACTCCCGGTGCCGATGCCGGTGACCGGGCCGGCGGGAGCGGAGCCTTCTGTTGGCCGTGCGGACGGAGCGAGTTCGTCACAGACCCACCCACCAGGAGCTGGGGGAGACGATCCGCGACCTCGCTGCACATGCGGGGGACGAGGCAGCGTAGGACATCTGAAACACCCTAGCGTTGTCTGTGGGATTCCGTAAAACCCCTGAGGCGAGTCCTGCTTATGGTTCTGCGGGTACCCAGTATTCGGGGAAGTTGACATGGCAACGACTATGGCGCTCGCCACATCACGTACGGGTGGTGCGTCCAGGTTTGTCACGACTAAACGCCGCATAACGTTCGCGGGCGACTCTGGTGAAATGTCCGGTTGAGTCAGCTTTAGTGATCTGTTAATAACCCCCGTGTCGGGCCGATGGGTGTGCCTGTGCCGACAATTCGAATTACCTGCGAACAAGTTGTGTGGACAGATGTGTGGGCATGGAAACGATCGTTCTTGATTTCCCAGGGGCGGGTGACTCGAATTGCCGTGCGTCGTCCGGCCGTTCGCGTCGGTGACCGATGGATACCTCACCCGCCGCATACGGGGGGCCTGTTGGTGGCACGATGGTTCTGGCGGGGGTGTGCGGGGCTGCACCTCCGGGCCGGGAGAGCGGACCGACCGTAGGGTGTGATCAGTTGTGGCCATTTCGCTGTCAGTGGTGCTGCTGTTGGCGATCGTCCTGGTGGTGTTGATCCGGGGTGGATCGATCAAGGCGGGGCCGGCGGTTGTCGCTGTGCTCTTCGGGTTCTTCCTTGCCTCCACGGGCATGGCGGACGACATTCAGCGCTTCCTCAACTCGGTAGCGGAGACCATCAACTCGATCCAGTTCTGAGCGGGCCCAGAGGCCCGGCGAACCGTGGGCGCGCGGCGGAGGAGCGGATGTGAACCCGAAGACCGACCGGCGGCTGCGCGAGAGCTGGGAGAGTCCGGTCGGGACCCTCCGGTGGGACCGCCTCGGACCGGTGGACGGCCCGCCGGCCGTGCTGCTGCACGGCACCCCGTTCTCTTCCTGCGTGTGGCACGAGATCGCCCCGGCGCCGGCCGCCGAGGGCTACCGGGTCCACGTCTGGGGCATGCCCGGCTACGGCAGCTCGGGAAAGGGCGAAGGCCAGGACGTCTCACCGAGGGCGCAGGACGAGGCGTTCGCCGGGCAGGCGGCGTTCTACCGCCAGATCGCCTAGATCGCCCCAGGCCGACCAGCGCCACACGGACGAGATCCAGGGCCTGTACCCCGCACGATGGACCTGCCCGTCACCGTCTGCTGGGGCGCGGAGGACAGCTGGATCCCGCCCGCCAAGGGCGAGGAACTGGTCGCGTTGATCCCCGGAGCCCGTCTGCGCGTGATCCCGGCCGCCGGCTACCCGGCCGCCGACCACCTCGTCCCCCTGGACGCCCCGGCCCGGCTGCTCGCCGCCCTGCTCACGTTCCTCCGCGACTGACCCGCCCGCACGGAACGAGTCAGGGCCAGACCGGAGGAGTAAACCTCTGGCCTGGCCCTGAACTGTCGAGAGCGGGCGACGGGAATCGAACCCGCGTAGCTAGTTTGGAAGACTAGGGCTCTACCATTGAGCTACGCCCGCACAGAGCGCGCCGCAGGTCAGTGACGCGCGGCACAGGAGCATCGTAGCGGGTCGCACCCCGTCGCCGCACACCGCGGTCCGGCGGGGGAGGACGCCACGGGAAATGCGGGCGTCGCACGGTCCCCGGGCATGTACCCTACGTGTCGCACCAGACGGGGTGTGGCGCAGCTTGGTAGCGCGTCCGCTTTGGGAGCGGAAGGCCGTGGGTTCAAATCCCGCCACCCCGACCACCGTGCCGGATCACCGCGCCGGACCATCTGCCGGACCATCGGCATGATCGCCTTTTGGGGCGTGTACCGCCTGCGGCTACTATGCAGACTGCGCGCCCGTGTGTCTGCGTTTGTTACGTCCCTCAAGGGCCGCCAATCCGCTGAGGCTCCGCCGTATCCGGCGGAGAACGTCAGCAGAACCCCGAAGAAGTCAGCCCCCAAGGAGACCCAACCGTGAAGAGCGCCGTGGAGACCCTGAACCCGACCCGGGTTCGGCTCAGCATCGAGGTGCCCTTCGAGGAGCTCAAGGACAGCCTCGACGCGGCGTACAAGAAGATCAACCAGCAGGTCACGGTGAAGGGGTTCCGGAAGGGCAAGATTCCGGCCCGTGTCATCGACCAGCGGTTCGGCCGTGGTGCGGTTCTGGAGGAAGCGGTCAACGACGCGCTTCCGAAGTTCTACACCGACGCGGTCAACGAGGCCGAGCTGAACGTCCTCGGCCAGCCCGAGGTCGACATCACGGAGCTGAAGGACGGCGACACGCTGAACTTCACCGCCGAGGTCGACGTCCGCCCGACCATCGAGATCCCGGACTACTCCGGCATCGAGGTCGAGGTCGACGCCGTCGAGGTCGGCGAGGAGGACATCGACAAGGCCGTCGAGGAGCTGCGTGAGCGCTTCGCGTCGACCGCCCCCGTCGAGCGTGCCGCCGAGGAGGGTGACGTCGTCACCCTCGACCTGGAGGCCAAGGTCGACGGCGAGGTCCTGGAGGACGGCGTCGCGAGCGGCGTCTCCTACACCATCGGCTCCGGTGAGCTGCTGGACGGCATCGACGACGCCGTGAAGGGCCTGGAGGCCGGTGGCGAGGCCACCTTCGCCTCCGAGCTCAAGGGCGGCTCGGCGGCCGGCAAGGAGTCCGAGGTCACCGTCAAGGTCAGCCAGGTCGCCAAGCGCGAGCTGCCCGAGCTGGACGACGACTTCGCGCAGCTCGCGTCGGAGTTCGACACCCTCGACGAGCTCCGCGCCGACAGCCGCAAGCGCCTTGAGAACATGAAGCAGTACGACCAGGCCACGCAGGCCCAGGAGCGAGTCCTGGAGAAGCTGCTGGAGCTCGTCGAGGTGCCCGTTCCCGAGAAGCTCCTCGAGGACGAGATCAACACCCGCAAGCACAACCTGGAGCACCACCAGCTCGGCCAGATGGGCCTCGACCTCGAGAAGTACCTCGAGATCCAGGGCAAGACGGCCGAGGAGTTCGACGCCGAGAACAAGGAAGCCGCGGTCAAG
This sequence comes from Streptomyces sp. NPDC048484, assembly GCF_040651415.1. Classification (NCBI taxonomy): domain Bacteria; kingdom Bacillati; phylum Actinomycetota; class Actinomycetes; order Kitasatosporales; family Streptomycetaceae; genus Streptomyces; species Streptomyces sp. NPDC048484. The sequence goes on along the minus strand of NZ_JBEZJY010000014.1, from coordinate 84,565 downwards.
GGCATCAAGACGCAGTTCGTCCTGGACGAGCTCGTCAACAAGGAGAAGCTGAACGTCAGCCAGGAGGAGCTCACCGAGCACCTCATGCGGCGTGCCGCCTCCTCCAACATGTCCCCCGACCAGTTCGCCCAGCAGGTCGTCGAAGGCGGCCAGGTTCCGATGCTGGTCGGCGAGGTCGCCCGCGGCAAGGCTCTTGCCGTGGTCGTCGAGGCCGCCACCGTCAAGGACACGAACGGCGAGGTCGTGGACCTGGACGACGAGGACGAGGACGAGGCCTCCGCGGAGACCTCTGCCGAGGACTCGACCGAGGAAGCGGCTGAGGAGGCCCCCGAGGCCACCGACGCTCCCGAGGCCTCCTCGGAGAAGTCCGAGGCCTGAATCCGCCTCTGCAGTACGCCCTACGGGCCCCCAGGAATTGTCCTGGGGGCCCGTAGGGCCTTCCAGGGGCGCGGGGAATGGCGCGGGCGACCCACGACAAGCCGCACCCGCCGACGCACCGCCGGAGGCAGACGCGCCTGCGGCCCGGCGGTGGCCGAGCGCGCGGTTCCCCGCGCCCCTGGAGGGGGCTGGGCCCGGCGAATTCCCTGCTGGGCCCCGCGGAGCGCATGCGCTCACAGCGAACAGTTCCTTCTCCGGGATTCCCCGGAGGGACCCGCGCGTTAGGGTCCATGAGTACGAGGGCAGGGGAGTCCCCGGAGCCGTCCGACACGGCGCGCACACGGGGTCCCACGCCCCCAGCAGAAGACGTGTAGACGGCCCGGCGCCGTCGTAAGACGAGCAGGTGGATACGTGACGAATCTGATGCCCACAGCCGCCGGCGACCCCATCGGTGGTGGCCTCGGCGACCAGGTCTACAACCGGCTGCTCGGCGAGCGGATCATCTTCCTCGGCCAGGCGGTCGACGACGACATCGCCAACAAGATCACCGCGCAGTTGCTGCTCCTTGCCTCCGACCCGGAGAAGGACATCTACCTCTACATCAACAGCCCCGGCGGCTCCATCACCGCGGGCATGGCGATCTACGACACGATGCAGTACATCAAGAACGACGTCGTGACGATCGCGATGGGCATGGCGGCCTCCATGGGCCAGTTCCTGCTGAGCGCGGGCACTCCGGGCAAGCGCTTCGCGCTGCCGAACGCGGAGATCCTGATCCACCAGCCCTCGGCCGGCCTCGCCGGTTCCGCGTCGGACATCAAGATCCACGCCGAGCGGCTGCTGCACACCAAGAAGCGGATGGCGGAGCTGACCTCCTTCCACACCGGCCAGACCGTGGACCAGGTCACCCGCGACTCGGACCGTGACCGCTGGTTCGACCCGATCGAGGCCAAGGCGTACGGCCTCATCGACGACATCATGCCCACCGCTGCCGCAATGCCGGGCGGCGGCGGCACCGGGGCGGCGTAGGGCGGCCGGCGCCGACCCGGGCGTCGGCGCAGGCCGGCACCCACCCCTCCCCCGCCCAGCCGACCGCCTCAGCCCTTATCAGGCTCTTCAGGAGACACAGTGAACGACTTCCCCGGGAGCGGGATCCACACCCGCGCGCAGGCCGAGTACACGGGTCCCAGCGCGGAGTCCCGCTACGTCATCCCGCGCTTCGTCGAGCGCACCTCGCAGGGCGTGCGTGAGTACGACCCGTACGCGAAGCTGTTCGAGGAGCGCGTGATCTTCCTCGGCGTGCAGATCGACGACGCCTCCGCCAACGACGTCATGGCGCAGCTGCTGTGCCTGGAGTCGATGGACCCCGACCGTGACATCTCGATCTACATCAACAGCCCCGGCGGCTCCTTCACGTCCCTCACTGCGATCTACGACACGATGCAGTTCGTGAAGCCCGACATCCAGACTGTTTGCATGGGTCAGGCCGCCTCGGCCGCCGCGATCCTGCTGGCGGCCGGTACGCCGGGCAAGCGCATGGCACTTCCGAACGCGCGCGTGCTGATCCACCAGCCCTACAGCGAGACCGGCCGCGGCCAGGTTTCGGACCTCGAGATCGCGGCCAACGAGATCCTCCGGATGCGCGGTCAGCTGGAAGACATGCTGGCCAAGCACTCGACGACGCCCATCGAGAAGATCCGCGAGGACATCGAACGCGACAAGATCCTCACGGCCGAGGACGCCTTGGCGTACGGTCTGGTCGACCAGATCATCTCGACCCGGAAGATGAACAACGCCTCGGTCGCGTGACGCGTCGCTGTATCGTCTGCCGCTCCTTGGCGCGGTTCACGACAAAGTGAACCGCGCCAAGGGGGGCCCGAACGAGGGGCTCGGCAAGGTACCGTCGGACATAAGGCAGCACCAGGAGCCGCTGGACCTAGGCGTCTCCCAGGCGAAGGGGAAGCACACCGTGGCACGCATCGGTGACGGCGGCGATCTGCTCAAGTGCTCGTTCTGTGGCAAGAGCCAGAAGCAGGTCAAAAAGCTCATCGCAGGCCCTGGTGTGTACATCTGCGACGAGTGCATCGATCTCTGCAACGAGATCATCGAGGAAGAGCTCGCGGAGACGAGCGAGGTGCGCTGGGAGGAACTTCCCAAGCCTCGCGAGATCTACGAGTTCCTCGAGGGATACGTCGTAGGCCAGGAGCCGGCCAAGAAGGCCCTCTCGGTCGCGGTGTACAACCACTACAAGCGGGTCCAGGCCGGCGAGAACAGCGCGGGTCAGAACCGCGAGGACGCCATCGAGTTGGCGAAGTCCAACATCCTGCTGCTCGGCCCCACAGGCTCGGGCAAGACGCTGCTGGCGCAGACACTGGCCCGCATGCTGAACGTCCCGTTCGCCATCGCGGACGCGACGGCACTGACGGAGGCGGGATACGTCGGCGAGGACGTCGAGAACATTCTGCTGAAGCTGATCCAGGCAGCGGACTACGACGTCAAGAAGGCCGAGACCGGCATCATCTACATCGACGAGATCGACAAGGTGGCTCGTAAGAGCGAAAACCCGTCGATCACGCGTGACGTGTCGGGCGAGGGTGTCCAGCAGGCCCTGTTGAAGATTCTGGAGGGCACCACGGCCTCCGTGCCTCCGCAGGGCGGACGCAAGCACCCCCACCAGGAGTTCATCCAGATCGACACGACGAACGTCCTGTTCATCGTGGGCGGTGCCTTCGCGGGCCTGGAGAAGCTCGTCGAGTCCCGAGCGGGTGCCAAGGGCATCGGCTTCGGCGCGACGATCCGCTCGAAGAAGGAACTTGAGGCGAAGGACCGCTTCGAGGACGTCATGCCCGAGGACCTGGTGAAGTTCGGCATGATCCCCGAGTTCATCGGCCGTCTCCCGGTCATCACGTCGGTCCACAACCTCGACCGCGAGGCCCTCCTCCAGATCCTGGTGGAGCCGCGCAACGCGCTGGTGAAACAGTACGAGCGCCTCTTCGAACTGGACGGCGTGGAGCTGGAGTTCGAGCGCGAGGCCCTTGAGGCCATCGCCGACCAGGCGATCCTCCGCCAGACCGGCGCGCGCGGCCTGCGCGCCATCATGGAAGAGGTCCTGCAGGCGGTGATGTACGAGGTCCCGTCCCGCAAGGACGTGGCCCGTGTCGTCATCACCTCGGAGGTCGTCCGTTCGAACGTGAACCCGACCCTGATCCCGCGCGACGCGCGGGGCCGCGGCCCGGGGGAGCAGAAGACCGCCTGAGCGGCAAGCAGACGAGTAAGGGGCGCCCGGCTGGAACTTGCCGGGCGCCCCTTACGGCGCCCGACCGTGGGAGCCATCGAGGGCAGTCAGTTCCGCATATGCGGATGCTGCGGCCCCGGAGTGGAGGCTCGGTCAGTATCCGGATGTCGTTCGTCTTCGATCCCGTCTGGCGCGGGGTGTTCCTGGTAGCTGGGAACAAGGCGAGCGGGCGGCAGTGGGGAGCGTGGTGTCCGAAGGCGATCAAGCAGGCTGACGCCAGGTACGCCGCGTACCTTGAAGCTCGGCAGCATGAATGACGTGACCGCCGAGATCACTCCGGAGAAGCGTGCCCGCATCGACGAGATCAAGCGGGAGATGGTCGACGCGGAGCGGGGTTACGAACTCGCCCCTCTGTACAAGGCTCAGAGGATGACGCAGGTCCAGGTCGCCAAGGCGATGGGCGTGACGCAGGGGCGTATCAGCCAGATTGAGCGCGGGGGTGTCCAGTTAGATACCTCGACGATGGCTGTGTACCTTCAGGCCATCGGTGGGGAGCTGACGATACTGGCCACGGTGGGGAATGTGTCCGTAAGGTTTTGACCGGACTCGGCGATGTCATGCCGTCCGGTCGGCGGCGCAGGCTGGACCGCGGGCTGTTCGTAGTCGCGTTCGACAGAGAGGGGTTTGCTGCTTGACCGGCGTCAAAGGCCTCTCTCTTGTTCGCGACGGCATCCGGGAAGACGCTGCTTGTCTTGGCTCCCGTTCAGCCCGGGCATCAATGTGGGGCCGCCGCACGGCAGGGGCGCCTGCAGGGAAGGCGGCGTGACCGGCTCTCGTACGCCAAGGAGGGCACCCAGCGATCTTCGTCGGGCGCCCTCCTTGTGTGCTTTCACGTCATCCCTACATAGATCAAGCCAAGTTCACACTGGGCGCTGGCGTCATGGTCACCTCAAATGATCGTCTAGGTCAAGCAAGGGTTGACCACCTTGCGGCAGACCCGAAACGGGAGGTTCAGAGTATGAAGATGAAGCGCGCCGTGTTGGCGCTGTGTGTGACGGCAGCAGCTGGGGCCGTGCCACTGGTTGCGGCCTCGACGGCACACGCTGACCAGATCAACTGCGTTAACTACGTGGCGAGCCATGGCTACACCGCAGGCCCCAAGGTGAGAGCCGCCTGTAGCAACGGGGCCATCACCTCTGTGCCCGGGACGGTCGCTAACCCGCACTGCCTCACGAGGTTGGCGGCGATCAACGTTAGGCTGTCTGTCGCCAATCCGGCTTGCCTGCGTGCCTGAGTAGCGAGCGCGGGACACGAGAGAGGGGCGCCGGTGAGTTCTATCGGGCGCCCCTCCTGGTAGCTGGCGCTACTTCGCCACGCGGGCTTCCTTGCGGACATCGGCCGCAATCTGGGCCGATTCGTCCAACGTGTATGTCTTGGAGCCCGTGGTCGGTTCCACCACCCCCATGGTGCTGTAGTCGGCCCAGATGCACATGTGGGTGTTCTGGGTCTTCTCCGTGAGCTGGTTCTTGCTCTTTGCCTGCTGGCACTTCATCAGAGCCCCCGCAAAACCATCGGGCGAGACGGACTTGGGCTCGCCGATCAGCTCGATGTTATCGTCCGTCTCTGACTTCATCTGAGTGAAGGTGACGTCGAGTGCCTTCCCCGGATCCTTCACCTCGCCGTAGACGCCGAGAAGCGTGATGTTCTCGGCGGTTGCGGTCTTCGCTATGTCGGCGGGGTCAGTGGGATCGAGAGTCGTCAGGTCCATCGTCGAGTAAATGGCAGCGATCGACGTGGAGTTGGTAACCCCGGCCTTCGCAAGGTCCTTTGCGTCACTGGAACTCGCCTTCTTCTCTTGGGCGTTGCCCTGACGCCGGTACTTGTCGGACGAGAGCGCCGAGGGAGCCGTCAGCTTGTGCGGCCCGTCGTCCGCGATGTCCGAGGAACCGCTGCCGCCGCCCCCGCCGATGACGAAGTACGCGCCGACGGCGATCGCGGCCACGACCGCCACCGCGCCGACGATGAGGCCCGTCTTCTTCTTGCCCCCGCCGGGAGCCGGCGGCATCGGGGCGCCGTAGGGGGCGCCGGGGGGCTGCTGACCGTACGGCGGCTGCTGGCCGTAGCCGGGCTGCTGCTGAGGAGCCCCGGGAGGCGGCTGCTGGGGGTACCCGTAACCGGGCTGCTGCGGGGGAGCCTGCTGCGGGTAGCCGTAGCCGGGCTGGGGGGCCTGCGGCTGGCCGTAGGGACCCGGTTGACCGTACGGTCCGGGCTGCTGGGGCTGCCCGCCGTACGGGCCCGGCTGGTTGTAGCTCATCTGGATTCCTCCGCTGAAACCCCCGCCTTGGGCGAGGGGTGAACAAACTTCTGCGGGCAGGGCGGAATGACGGCGCCGCCGGAGCGGAGCGTCATCACTCGATCGCCGTGGGTGATAATTCACAAGCTGACGTGCTAGATTGTGAGGCATGGAGTCTCTCGCATGAAGCGGGCGTTCAAGTACCGCTTCTATCCGACCGATGCGCAGGCGGCGGAGCTGTCGCGCACGTTCGGATGCGTGCGGAAGGTTTACAACATGGCGCTGACCGCCCGTACCGAGGTGTGGGCGCTGCGGCAGGAGCGGGTCAACTACAACGCCACGTCGGCGATGCTGACGGCATGGAAGAAGACAGAGGAGCTGGCGTACCTCAACGAAGTGTCCTCGGTTCCGCTCCAGCAGGCGCTGCGGCACCTGCAGACGGCGTTCACGAACTTCTTCGGTAAGCGGTCCAGGTACCCGCGGTTCAAGTCGAAGAAGAAGTCGCGGAAATCGGCCGAGTACACCACCTCTGCGTTCCGTTTTCGGGACGGATACCTGACGCTGGCGAAGATGGCCGAACCTCTGGCGATCGTGTGGTCCCGTCCTTTGCCGGAGGGGGCGCAGCCTTCGACGGTGACTGTCTCGCAGGACGCGGCTGGGCGCTGGTTCGTGTCCCTGCTGTGCGAAGACCGCGGCGTCGGACAGCTCCCAGCGAATGGGACCGCCGTCGGGGTCGACGCCGGGCTCAACAACCTGCTGACCCTCTCCACCGGAGAGAAGGTCACCAATCCGAGGCATGAGCGGAAGGACCGTGCCCGGCTCGCCAAAGCTCAGCGGGAGCTGTCCCGTAAGGCCAAGGGTGACGGGGTCAATCGGGCCAAGGCCCGTCGTAAGGTGGCTCGCATCCACGCCCACATCGCCGACCGGCGTCGTGACCACCTGCACAAGCTGTCCACCCGGCTCGTTCGTGAAAACCAAACGATCGTGATCGAGGACCTGACTGTTCGGAACATGCTGAAGAACGGCAAACTCGCCCGCGCCATCAGCGATGCAGCGTGGAGCGAGTTTCGGAGCATGGTCGAGTACAAGGCCGCCTGGTACGGCCGCGAGGTGATCGCGGTGGATCGGTGGTTCCCTTCGTCCAAGCTGTGCTCCCGCTGCGGCACAGTGCGGGAGAAGATGCCGCTGAATGTCCGTACCTGGACGTGCGACAACTGTGGAACGGCCCACGATCGCGATGTAAACGCGGCACAGAACCTCAAGGCCGCCGGGCTGGCGGTGACGGCCTGTGGAGCCGGTGTAAGACCCCAACGGAGCACTCCGGGCGGGCAGTCGGCGGTGAAGCAGGAAACCCCAGGGCGCGAGCCATGGGACTCCCCCCTCCAAGAGGGGTGAGGAAGCCAATCTGGGTTCCCCTCCAGTCGGTCATCCTCAGGTCAGTAGTCAGTGCTGCAGAGAGACGAGGTGCTTATACGTTCCCGACATCCTGGCGCAGGCGTTGGGTGCGGGGCGCGCCGGAGGGCTCACCGTTACGAAAGAATCGTGTTTCGGGACACGGCCGTGACACCTCTAAACTGGGTCCGTGACCGACAACGCTCAGCAGCAGCCGCCAGCCAACACCCCCGAACTGCCGACCCAGTACGCGCCGGCCGAGGTAGAGGGGAAGCTGTACGAGCGCTGGGTCGAACGGGGTTACTTCGCCGCCGACGCGAACAGCGACAAGCCCCCGTACACCATCGTCATTCCGCCGCCGAACGTCACCGGGTCCCTGCACCTCGGCCATGCCTTCCAGCACACGCTCATGGACGCCCTGACCCGCCGCAAGCGCATGCAGGGGTACGAGGCGCTCTGGCTGCCCGGCATGGACCACGCCGGTATCGCCACGCAGAACAAGGTCGAGCAGCAGCTCGCCGAGGAGGGCAGGTCGCGGCAGGACCTCGGGCGCGAGGCGTTCGTCGAGCGCGTCTGGCAGTGGAAGGAGGAGTACGGCGGCAAGATCCTGGGCCAGATGCGTCGGCTCGGGGACGGCGTCGACTGGGACCGCGAGCGGTTCACCATGGACGAAGGGCTGTCCAAGGCCGTCCAGACCATCTTCAAGAAGCTGTACGACGACGAGCTGATCTACCGCGCCGAGCGGATCATCAACTGGTGCCCCCGCTGTCTGACGGCCATCTCCGACATCGAGGTCGAGTACCAGGAGGACGACGGCGAGCTCGTCTCCATCACGTACGGCGAGGGTGACGAGACCCTCGTCGTCGCCACCACGCGTGCCGAGACCATGCTCGGTGACACCGCCGTCGCCGTTCACTCCGACGACGAGCGCTACCGGCACCTCATCGGCAGGCGCATCAAGCTCCCGCTGACCGACCGCACCATCCCGGTCGTCGCGGACACGCACGTCGACCCCGAGTTCGGCACGGGTGCAGTCAAGGTCACCCCCGCCCACGACCCGAACGACTTCGCCATTGGCCGGCGCCACGGCCTGGAGTCGATCACCGTCATGGACGAGCGGGCGGTCATCACCGTCCACGGCCCGTTCGAGGGACTCGACCGCTACGAGGCGCGCAGCGCCATCGTCGGCGCGCTGCGCTCGCAGGGCCGGATCGTCGCCGAGAAGCGTCCGTACGTCCACAGCGTCGGGCACTGCTCGCGCTGCCGGACCACCATCGAGCCGCGGCAGTCCCTGCAGTGGTGGGTCAAGGTCGGCCCGCTCGCGCAGGCCGCCGGTGACGCGGTCCGCGACGGCCGGGTGAAGATCCACCCCGAGGACATGTCGAAGCGGTACTTCGACTGGGTCGACAACCTCAACGACTGGAACATCTCGCGTCAGCTGTGGTGGGGCCACCGCATCCCGATCTGGTACGGCCCGGACGGCGAGACGGTCTGCGTCGGCCCCGACGAGCAGCCGCCCGGCACGGAGGCCGAGGGGTGGACGCAGGACACCGACGTCCTCGACACCTGGTTCTCGTCCGGCCTGTGGCCGTTCTCCACGCTCGGCTGGCCCGAACAGACCCCGGACCTCAAGAAGTTCTATCCGACCGACGTCCTGCTCACCGGCCACGACATCATCTTCTTCTGGGTCGCCCGGATGATGATGTTCGGCCTGTACGCGATGGACGGCGAGGCCCCCTTCAAGACCATCGCCCTGACCGGTCTGGTCCGTGACGAGCGCGGCAAGAAGATGTCGAAGTCGTTCGGCAACGTCGTCGACCCGCTCGACTGGATGGACGAGTACGGCGCCGACGCCGTCCGCTTCACCCTGGCCCGCGGCGCCAACCCCGGTACGGACGTGCCGATCGGCGAAGCCTGGGTCCAGGCGTCCCGGAACTTCGCCAACAAGATCTGGAACGCGACGCGGTTCGCGCTGATGAACGGCGCGACGGTCGAGGGCCCGCTCCCGGACTCGTCCGAGATGTCGGCGACGGACCGGTGGATCCTGTCGCGGCTCAACGCGACGGTCGCCCAAGTGGACGCGCTCTACGAGGACTTCCAGTTCGCGAAGCTCTCCGACGCGCTGTTCCACTTCGCCTGGGACGAGGTCTTCGACTGGTACGTCGAGCTGTCGAAGACGACGTTCATGGCGGGCGGCGCCGCCGCCGAGGTCAGCAAGCGGGTCCTCGGCGAGGTCCTGGACGTCATGCTGCGGCTGCTGCACCCGGTCGTCCCGTTCGTGACGGAGACGCTCTGGACCACCCTCACGGGCGGTGAGTCGGTCGTGATCGCCGACTGGCCGAACGCTGTGCTCGTTCCTGGGGCCGACGCCCCGGGCGGCTTCCGCGACACCAACGCCGAGCGCGAGATCGAGACGCTCCAGCAGGTCATCACGGAGGTCCGCCGCTTCCGTGCCGACCAGGGGCTGCAGCCGGGGCAGCGGGTGCCGGCCAGGCTGACCCTCGACGGGACCGCGTTCGCCCCGCACGAGGCGGCCATCCGCCAGCTGCTGCGTCTGCAGCCCGAGGGGGACGCCTTCGCCGCCACGGCGACGCTGCCGGTCGCGGGTGCGCTGGTCGCGCTCGACCTCTCCGGCACGATCGATGTGGCTGCCGAGCGGAAGCGGCTCGCGAAGGATCTGGCCGCCGCCGAGAAGGAGAAGGCCCAGGCGAACGCCAAGCTCGGCAACGAGGCGTTCCTCGCGAAGGCGCCGGACCATGTCGTGGACAAGATCCGGGCGCGGCTCGCCAAGGCCGACGAGGACATCGTCCGCCTGGAGGCGCAGCTGGAGGGGTTGCCGCAGCAGGCGTAGGCAGGTATGTGTTCGGGCCTCGAGCCCCGGGCCCCGGAACCATGGACGGTTCCGGGGCCCTTGCCCGTGCGGGGCGCTGGGCGCTTCCTCCGGTGCGTTGGGGAGGTGCGGGTTGTCTGTGGCTGGTCGCGCAGTTCCCCGCGCCCCTGAGGAGGGCTGTCTGTGGGGCTCCGTAGACTGGGTGTGTGAGTGAGTTCCCGCACGACAGCAGTGAGTCCGATCCGTTCGACGAGATCGTCGAGGCCGAGACGGAGCGCGATCCCGATCTCGCCTTGATCGAGGCCGGCAGCCGCACCCTGCGTACGCAGGGCGGGCAGCCGCAGGCCGACCTTCCCGCGCGCCCGGACGACCCGGAGGCCGACAAGGCGCTGCGCGAGGTCGAGGCCGAGCTCGCCACGCGGTGGGGCGAGACCAAGCTGGAGCCGTCCGTGAGCCGGATCGCCGCGCTCATGGACTTGCTCGGCGATCCGCAGCGCGCGTATCCCGCGATCCACATCACGGGGACCAACGGCAAGACGTCGACGGCCCGCATGATCGAGGCCCTGCTCGGCGCCTTCGAGCTGCGCACCGGGCGGTACACCTCGCCCCACGTCCAGTCGATCACCGAACGGATCAGCCTGGACGGGGCATCGATCCCGGCCGAGCGGTTCGTGGAGACGTACCAGGACATCCAGCCGTACATCGAGATGGTCGACGCGGCTCAGGAGTTCCGGCTGTCCTTCTTCGAGGTGCTCACGGGCATGGCGTACGCGGCCTTCGCGGACGCGCCCGTCGACGTGGCCGTCGTGGAGGTCGGGATGGGCGGCAGCTGGGACGCCACGAACGTGATCGACGGGGATGTCGCGGTGGTGACTCCCATCGATCTGGACCACACCGACCGGCTGGGGGAGACCCCGGGGGAGATCGCCAAGGAGAAGGCCGGGATCGTCAAGCAGGGGGCGACGGTGATCCTGGCCCAGCAGCCCGTCGACGCCGCCCAGATGCTGCTCAAGAAGGCCGTCGAGGTCGATGCCACCGTGGCCCGCGAGGGGCTCGAGTTCGGTGTGATGAGCCGACAGGTCGCGGTGGGCGGGCAGCTGCTGACGCTCCGGGGTCTCGGCGGGGAGTACGAAGCGGTGTACATCCCGCTGCACGGGGCGTACCAGGCGCACAACGCCGCGGTGGCGCTCGCCGCCGTGGAGGCGTTCTTCGGCGTCGGGTCCCAGCGGCCCGAGGCGCTCGACATCGACACGATCCGCAAGGCCTTCGCGTCGGTCTCCTCGCCGGGGCGCCTGGAGATCATGCGCCGGTCACCGACCGTCGTACTGGACGCCGCGCACAATCCGTCGGGCGCCCGGGCGACCGCGGAGGCGGTTCAGGAGGTCTTCGACTTCAGCCGGCTGATCGGCGTCGTCGGGTCGAGCGGGGACAAGAACGTACGGGGGCTGCTTGAGGCCTTCGAGCCGATCCTCACCGAGGTCGTCGTGACGCAGAACTCCAGCCATCGTGCGATGGACGTGGACGAGCTGGCCGGGATCGCCGTCGAGGTGTTCGGGGACGACCGTGTGCAGGTCGAGCCCCGGCTGGACGACGCTCTGGAGGCCGCGATCACCCTGGCCGAGGAGGAGGCCGAGTACGCGGGCGGTGGCGTCCTCGTGACCGGTTCCGTGATCACGGTCGGCGAGGCCCGGCTGCTTCTGGGGGGAAACTGAGCCGTGCGTACGCTCTGTGCTTCGACGCTGATCGGTGAGTTCTTCGTCATCGGGTTCGCCGGGCTTGTGGCGATGAAGGATCCCGATCTGTCCATGACCATGGTCTGGACGGTGAGCGGGATCGCGATGGTGCTGTGTCTGCTGCTGTGCGGGATGATCACGCGGCCGGGAGGTGTCCAGTTCGGCTGGGCGCTGCAGATCGCGCTGATCGGGAGCGGGTTCGTGGTGCCGGTGATGTTCTTCCTGGGAGTCGTCTTCGCCGCGCTGTGGTGGGCCTCGGTCCACTTCGGACGCAAGGTGGAGGAGGCGAAGGCGCGGTTCGCCGCGCAGGCGGACGCGGGGGGCAGTACGGCGTAGGGGCGACCTCCATGGACCCGTACTCAAGGCCTCAAGGCCTCAAGGGACTCAAGGGCTCCGCCCTCGAACCCCGTATCGGCCTGGACCGAACCCCGCGGGCGGCGGGGGCGACAACAGGGTCGGCGCCGTAGCACCTGGCCGTAGCACCTGACGGTGAGTGACACGCATTCGGACACGCCCTGTAGCCTCGTAATCCGCACATTAGTGACCCGAAGGAGCCACCACCGTGAGCCAGCGCACCCTCGTCCTTCTCAAGCCCGACGCCGTCCGTCGTGGCCTGACCGGCGAGATCATCGGCCGTATCGAGCGCAAGGACGGCTGGCAGATCACCGCGCTGGAGCTGCGCACGCTGGACCAGGACACGCTGGAGCAGCACTACGGAGAGCACAAGGGCAAGCCCTTCTACGAGCCGCTGGTCGCCTTCATGGCCTCCGGCCCGGTCGTGGCGCTGGTCGTCGAGGGCGAGCGCGTCATCGAGGGCGTACGGGCGCTGGCGGGCCCGACCGACCCGATCGCCGCCGCTCCCGGCTCCATCCGTGGTGACTTCGGCGTGATCGTCCGCGAGAACCTGATCCACGCCTCCGACTCCGAGGAGTCCTCCGAGCGTGAGCTGAAGATCTTCTTCCCGGGCCTGGTGTGACCTCTGCGGCACAGCAGGCAGCGGCCGCCTCGCCCGGGGGCGGCTGCGCGCCGGGCAGGGCCGCCCTCTAGGGTGTAGCGAACAGGCTGTAGTGAACAGGCTGTAGTGAAAACCTTCTGAAGCCTTGTCAGGCAGGTAGGCGTCTGACCTGCGGTCTGCGCAGAATGGTGGCCGGTCGCTGGCATATGCGTGGCGATCGGGGGAACGCATTCCCCCGATGGGCCGTCTCCAGAAGCGAGACAGCGGGTCATCTGGTGACAATGGCGAAGACCCTCGCGCAGTGTTCGTGCAGGCGAGACTACGATGGAAGCCTTCACGTCTCAGCGCTCACCCTCGCCGTCCTAAAAAGCCATCAAAAGCTCCACTTGGGAAGGCCAGACGAATCCTGATGGGGAACTCAATGTCGTTCATCGGCCGTGACATGGCTGTCGACCTCGGGACCGCCAACACGCTGGTGTACGTCAGGGGTCGCGGGATCGTGCTCAACGAACCCTCCGTCGTCGCGATCAACACCAACACCGGTGGCATCCTCGCCGTCGGCTCGGAAGCGAAGAAGATGATCGGGCGGACGCCGGGCAACATCGTCGCCGTCCGTCCGCTGAGGGACGGCGTCATCGCCGACTTCGAGATCACCGAGCGCATGCTCCGCTACTTCATTCTGAAGATCCACAAGCGGCGCTACCTCGCCCGCCCCCGGGTCGTCGTCTGCGTGCCCTCCGGCATCACGGGCGTCGAGCGCCGTGCCGTCATCGAGGCGTCGTCCCAGGCCGGCGCCCGCCAGGTACACATCATCGAGGAGCCCATGGCCGCGGCCATCGGTTCCGGTCTGCCGGTCCACGAGGCCACGGGCAACATGGTGGTGGACATCGGCGGCGGCACCACCGAGGTCGCGGTCATCTCGCTCGGCGGAATCGTCACGGCACAGTCCATCCGCGTGGCCGGCGACGAGCTGGACAACGCGATCATCCAGCACATCAAGAAGGAGTACTCGCTCCTCCTCGGTGAGCGGACGGCCGAACAGATCAAGATCACGATCGGTTCCGCGTACGACCTCGACAAGGACGAACACACCGAGATCCGCGGCCGGGACCTGGTCTCCGGCCTGCCTAAGACCGTCGTCATCTCGGCGGCCGAAGTCCGCAAGGCGATCGAGGAACCGGTCAACGCGATCATCGACGCGGTCAAGACCACCCTCGACAAGTGCCCGCCGGAGTTGTCCGGCGACGTCATGGACCGCGGGATCGTACTGACCGGCGGCGGCGCCCTGCTGCGCGGCCTCGACGAGCGGCTGCGCCGCGAGACGGGCATGCCGATCCACATCGCCGAGGACCCGCTGGACAGCGTGGCGCTCGGCGCCGGCAAGTGCGTCGAGGAATTCGAGGCGCTCCAGCAGGTGCTGGACGCCCAGCCGCGCAGATGACGTAACTCTTCGATTCCGCCGTACGAGATGATCCCTTCTCGTACGGCGGATCGTTGATATTGAGGCATAAGCTCCCCAAGGAACCTGCGGGTTCCGGCCTCGGTTCCCCGCTCAGGGGCACTCCGGAGCCCTCCAGGGTTCTTCGGAACCCGACTGGGTGAGCCACATACGAATTCCGACGAGGAAGGCACGGCCGCCGCACGTGAGGGACACACGAGAGAGCCGGCTGCTCCTGGTGCTGCTGATCGCCATCGCGTTCGCTTTGATCACGGTGGACATCCGCGGTGGTGAGGACTCCCCGGTCGACGGTGCCCGCCGTGGCGCCGCCACGGTCTTCGGCCCGATCGAGGACGGGGTGTCGACCGCCGTCGACCCCGTCGGCAACGCGATCCAGGCCGTGAAGGACTCCGGTGGCCGCCACAGCCGCGTCGCCCAACTCGAGCGGGACAACGCCGGGTTGAAGGCGAAACTGGGCAGTGACGACCGTAACCGCAGCCGCGTCAAACAGCTCGACAAGATCCTCAAGACGGCAGGCGCCGGGCAGTACGGCATCAAGGGCGCCGAGGTCATCGCCATAGGGGCGGCCCAGGGCTTCTCCTGGACCGTCACCATCGACGCCGGCGCGAACGACGGCATCAAGCGCGACATGACCGTCCTCAACGGAGACGGACTGGTCGGGCGCGTCACCACCGTGGGCCCCGGCACCGCCACCGTGCTGCTCGCCAACGACCCCGACTTCACGGTCGGTACGCGCATGGAGTCCAGCGACGAGCTCGGCTTCGCCTCCGGCCAGGGCGACCGCCCGCTGCGCGTGGAACTGCTCAACGGCAAGGCCAAGATCAAGAAGGGCGACCGGCTGGTCACCTTCGGCTCCCAGGCCGACAAGCCGTTCGTGCCCGGTGTTCCCGTCGGCCTGGTCTCCCGCGTCGACCCGTCCGGCGGCGACCTGACCCGCACGATCTACGTCACGCCGTTCGCGTCCTTCTCCAAGCTCGACATCGTCGGCGTCGTCGTCCAGGCCCCGCGCAAGGACCCGCGCGACGAGGTGCTGCCGCCCAAACCCAAGCCAACGCCCACGCCGACCGTGACCGTGACGGTCACGCCGTCGGCCGGCGCGCCCGCCGACGGCGTGCAGCAAGAGCAGTAGGAGCTGAGTTCCCCATGCGCTTCAACCGAATGCTGCTCTCCGCCGCCCTGGTGATCGTCGCCCTGGTGATCCAGGTCAGCGTCCTGGCCCGGCTGCACCTGCCGGGCGCCGTACCGGACCTCCTGCTGCTCACCGTCCTCGGCCTCGCCCTGGTCTACGGCCACGTCGGAGGCGCCCTCGTCGGCTTCGGCGCGGGCCTGCTCGCCGACCTGGCCCCGCCCGCCGACCACGCCGCCGGGCGCTACGCCCTCGTGCTGTGCGTCATCGGCTACCTCGTCGGACTCGCCAAGCCCGACAACGGCCAGCTCAAGTCCGCGACGGGCCCCATGGCCGTGGTGGTGGCCGCCGCGGTCGGCTCCACACTCCTGTACGCCGGAGTGGGCGCCCTCGTCGGCGACACCGCCGCCCGCCACGTCGGCCTCGGCAACCTGCTGTTCACGGCCGCCCTGTACGACCTGCTGCTCGCCCCGTTCGTGGTCCCCGGGATCATGGCCCTGGCCCGGCGCGCCGAGAACGATCCGCTCGCAGAGGCCAACGGTTCAGGGAAGTCGGCCGACGTCGCCGCGGGCTGGCTGGCCTCCGGCACGGGCCTGCGCATCGGCAGCCAGCGCGGGGGACTGAGAGTGCGGGCCGCGAAGGCCCGGGTGGCCCGCGCGGGACGCATCAAGGGGGTCAAGCGGCTGTGACACCGGCGCTCACGACAACAGCACACCGAACGAGCAGTACGAACCGTATGAGCCGCATGGGCAGTACGAGCCGTACGAGCCGTACGACCACAGCACACCGAACGAGCTGAGGGAGGGGGAGCAGTGACCAATATTCCGGAGACCGGCCGGACCCCACGGGTCCAGATCCGGCTCATCGTCATCCAGATCCTCGTACTGTCCCTCCTGGGCACCCTCGGCGGGCGCCTCTGGTACCTCCAGATCCGCAACGGCGACGAGTACGCCAAGGAAGCCTCCGGCAACCACGTCCAGCAGGTCGTCAGCCCCGCCGTGCGCGGTTCGATCCTGGACGCCCGCGGGGTGCCGATCGCCGACAACGAGACCCGGCTCGTGGTCTCCGCGTCCCGGACCGACCTGCTGAAGATGGAGGACGACGGCGACGCCGTCCTCACCAAGCTCGCGGACGTCCTCGGCATGAAGGCCGCGGACGTGCTGGACAAGGTCCGGCTGTGCGACGCGAAGACCCCGCAGCCCTGCTGGAACGGCTCCCCCTACCAGCCGATCCCCATCACCGACGAGGCCACGCCCAAGCAGGCACTGCAGATCCGCGAGCGCGCCGAGGACTTCCCCGGTATCTCCGCGGAGCCGCAGGCCGTCCGCCGTTACGCCGCCCCCGGCAAGGCCAACACCGCGCAGGTCCTCGGCTACCTCTCGCCCGTCACCGACACGGAGATCACCAAGGCCGAGAACACCGACTCGCCGTACCTGCGCTCCGACCAGGTGGGCCGCTCGGGCCTGGAGCGCCAGTACGACAAGGCGTTGCGCGGCAAGGCCGGCGTCACCCGCTACGAGGTCGACAACCTCGGCCGGGTCATCGGCCAGGCCAAGAGCGACGAGGCCGAGCCCGGCGCGAACGTCGTCACCAGCATCGACTCCCGCGTCCAGCGCGTCGCCGAGTACGAGCTGAACGAGGCGATGAAGACCGCCCGCAAGGAGATCGACCGGAACACCGGCGTGAACTACAAGGCCGACTCCGGTGCCGTGGTCGTCATGGAGGCCAAGACCGGCCGGGTCGTGTCGATGGCGTCCAACCCGTCGTACGACCCGAACGCCTGGGTCGGCGGGATCTCCGGCAAGGACTACACGAGGCTCACCGGCAAGGACTCCAACTACCCGCTCCTGAACCGCGCGATCCAGGGTCAGTCGGCCCCCGGCTCGATCTTCAAGGTCGTCCCGACAGCCGCCGCCATAAACGCCGGCTACTCCTTCGACGGCCCCTACCAGTGCGGCGCCTCGTACTCCATCGGCGGCCAGGTCTTCAAGAACTTCGAGTCCAAGGGATACGGCCCGATCAGCCTCGGCCGCGCCCTGGAGGTCTCCTGCGACACCGTCTTCTACGGCCTCTCCCACGCGGAGTGGAAGAAGGACGGCGGCATCAAGCCGAACAAGAACGCAAAGAACTGGTTCTACAAGACGGCCCACCAGTTCGGCCTCGGCAAGGAGACCGGCATCGACCTGCCGAACGAGGTCACCGGCCGCGTCCCCGACCGCAAGTGGAAGCAGGACTACTGGAAGGCCAACAAGGACGCCTGGTGCAAGTACGGCAAGAAGGGCGGCTCGTACGCCCAGCAGATCGCGTACGAGAACTGCCTCGAAGGCAACAGGATGCGCGCCGGTGACTCCGTCAACTACTCGATCGGCCAGGGCGACACGCTCGTCACGCCGATCCAGATGGCGACGATCTACGGGGCCATCTCCAACGGCGGCACGCTCTACGACCCGACCGTCGGCAAGGCGGTCGTCAGCCCGGACGGCAAGTCCGTCCAGGAGATCGAGCCGAAGTCGCACGGCAAGCTGCCGATGACGAAGACGACCCGCGACGCCATAGACGGTGCCCTGGAGGGAGTCGCGACCCGCGGTACGGCCGCCTGGAGGTTCGAAGGCTGGCCGCAGGACGAGGTCCCGATGCACGCCAAGACGGGTACGGCCGAGGTCTACGGCAAGCAGACGACCTCGTGGTTCGCGACATACACCAAGGACTACACGGTCATCATGACCATCTCCCAGGGTGGTACGGGTTCCGGCGCCTCGGGCCCCGCCGTGCGCAAGATCTACAACGCGCTGTACGGAGTCTCCGAGGACGGCAAGATCGACAAGAAGAAGGCCCTGCTCGCCACGCCGCAGAAGAACCTGCCGAAGATCGAGAAGGACGGGTCGATCGACTCCCCGAAGGCCGAGGTGTACCCGCCGAAGGCGGAGGAGCAGGCCACCGAGGAGGGACAGCAGCAGACGGCGGGCGACAACCCGGCCGCCGCCGTGCCCAACCCCAACACGGGCAACAACCGGGACAACCGCAGGCGCTCGGCCCGCCCGAGGAAGAGGCGGAGGGCGCTCGTATGACCGGCGCGAACGGCTTCTCCGTCTCCGGATACGGACCCGAACGCGGCAGCTGGACGCGGGTGTTCGCCCGCGACTCGCTGGCCCGCAGACTCGACTGGCCGATACTGTTCGCGGCCATCGCGCTCTCCGTGATCGGCGCGGCCCTCGTCTACTCGGCGACCCGCAACCGCACCGAGCTCAACCAGGGCGACCCGTACTACTTCCTGTTCCGGCATCTGCTCAACACGGGCATCGGCTTCGCCCTGATGATCGGCACGGTCTGGCTCGGCCACCGCAACCTGCGCACGGCCGTACCGATCCTGTACGGGATCTCCGTCTTCCTGGTCCTGCTGGTGCTGACCCCGCTCGGCGCGACCATCAACGGCGCCCACGCGTGGATCGTCGTCGGTGGCGGCTTCTCGCTCCAGCCCTCCGAGTTCGTGAAGATCACGATCATCCTGGGCATGGCGATGCTGCTCGCGGCCCGGGTCGACGCCGGCGACAAACCGCACCCCGACCACCGCACGGTCCTACAGGCGCTCGGCCTGGCCGTCGTACCGATACTCGTCGTCCTGCTCATGCCCGACCTCGGTTCGGTCATGGTCATGGTGATCATCGTGCTCGGTGTGCTGCTCGCCTCCGGCGCCTCCAACCGCTGGATCTTCGGCCTGATCGGGACGGGCGCGCTCGGGGCGATCGCGGTCTGGCAGCTCGGGATCCTCGACGAGTACCAGATCAACCGCTTCGCCGCGTTCGCCAACCCCGAACTGGACCCGGCGGGCGTCGGCTACAACACCAACCAGGCACGGATCGCGATCGGCTCCGGCGGCCTGTTCGGCACCGGTCTCGGCAAGGGCTCGCAGACCACCGGCCAGTTCGTGCCCGAGCAGCAGACGGACTTCGTCTTCACGGTCGCAGGCGAGGAACTCGGCTTCGTGGGGGCCGGGCTCATCCTGCTCCTGCTCGGCGTCGTCCTGTGGCGGGCCTGCCGCATCGCCCGCGAGACGACCGAGCTGTACGGCACGATCGTCGCCGCCGGAATCATCGCCTGGTTCGCCTTCCAGGCGTTCGAGAACGTCGGAATGACCCTCGGCATCATGCCGGTCGCGGGTCTCCCACTGCCCTTCGTCTCGTACGGAGGTTCGTCGATGTTCGCGGTGTGGGTGGCGGTGGGACTGCTGCAGTCGATCAGGGTGCAGCGGCCCATGTCGGCGTAGCCGTTCCACCGGGTCCGCCCGGAGGGGCGCGGGTTTATTCGCGTGCAGGCCGGTCATGGCTGAGCGCGCAGTTCCCCGCCCCCCTTTCGGGGCCTAGATTCAGGTCATGGCGGACACCAAGCGGGAGATCGAGCGTAAGTACGAAGCCGATGCGAATGCCGGACTGTCGGATTTGCCGGACCTGACGCGTGTGCCGGGCGTCTCGGCCGTCATCGACAAGGGCGTCGCCGAACTCGACGCGACCTACTACGACACGGCCGACCAACGCCTCGCCGCCGCGTCACTCACCCTGCGCCGCCGTACCGGTGGCGACGACGCGGGCTGGCACCTGAAACTCCCGGTCTCCGACGGCGTACGGGACGAGATCCACGCCCCGCTGTCCGACACGGTGCCCCACACCCTCACCGGACTCGTCCGCTCCCGGGTGCGCGACGCCGAACTGGTCCCCGTCGTACGGCTGCTGTCGGCCCGCGACGTCCGCCACCTCGTCGACGAAGCCGGGGGCCTGCTCGCCGAGATCAGCGTCGACCGCGTACGGGCCGAGCGGCTCAGCGGCGGTGACGGCACCGCCCAGTGGACCGAGATCGAGGTCGAACTGGCGGACGAGGGCGACCCCGCCTTCCTCGACAAGGTCGAGAAGAAACTGCGCAAGGCCGGCGTCTCCCGCTCCAAGTCCTCGTCAAAACTGGCCAGGGCCCTGGGCGAGACGGGCCGCAAACCGCGCAAGGAAGCCGTCGTGGAGGCCGCGCCGGTCACCGCGGGCGACCACGTCCTCACGTACCTCCGAGCCCAGCGCGAGGCGATCGTCGAGCTCGACCCGGCCGTCCGGCGGGACGTCCACGACGCCGTGCACAGCATGCGCGTCGCCACCCGCAGGCTGCGCAGCACGTTCCGCTCGTACGGCACCATCCTGGACCGGGCCGTCACCGACCCGATCCGCGACGAACTGAAGTGGCTGGCGGGGGAGCTGGGCGTCGACCGCGACCAGGAGGTCCTCACCGAGCGCCTCACGGCGGCCCTCGGCGACCTGCCGCGCTCCCTGCTCGCCGGCCCCGTCCGCGGCCGCCTGCGCACCTGGGCGGGGGCCCGCCGCTCCGGCTCACGGCGCCGACTGATCGCGGTCCTGGACGGCGGCCGCTACCTGAACCTCCTCGTCTCCCTCGACGCGCTCCTCGCCACCCCGCCACTGCTCAGGGCCGCCGCGGACACCACGGAGAAGGCGATCACCAAGACGGTGCGCAAGGACTTCGACAAGCTGTCCGGCCTGGTGGGGGCGGCCGTCGACCTGCCGTCCGGCGAGGGCCGCGACCTCGCGATCCACGAGGCCCGCAAGAAGGCCAAGCGCACCCGTTACGCGGCCGAACTCGCCGCCCCCGTACTCGGAAAGCCCGCGAAGAACCTGGTGGGCGACATGAAATCCCTCCAGGGCCTGCTCGGTGAGCACCAGGACAGCGTGATGGCCAGACTGGCACTGCGCGACCTGGCGACCCAGGCGCACGCGGCGGGGGAGAACGGCTTCACGTACGGGGTCCTGTACGGGCGCGAGGAGCGCAACGCCGCGTCCGTGGAGGCCGGGCTGCCGGAAACGTGGGAGACGATCAGGAGCCGAACGGCTGTCTGAGTGGCCGGTCGGCGGCACCGGCTGGTGCGAGGGACTCGGGGAAGCGGGCGGGGGGTGCCCGCGAGCACGTTAGGCTGGACAATCACCCCTTCTCAGCTCACGAAAGTTCGCGAGATGCCTGCCGAATCCGCTGTATCGGTCTTTCCACAGCTCGAAGCTCTGCTCCCGCATGTGCAGAAGCCGATTCAGTACGTCGGCGGAGAGCTCAACTCCACGGTCAAGCCCTGGGAGGACTGCGACGTCCGCTGGGCGCTGATGTACCCGGACGCGTACGAGGTCGGACTGCCCAACCAGGGCGTCATGATCCTCTACGAGGTCCTGAACGAGCGCGAGGGCGTGCTCGCCGAGCGCACCTACAGTGTCTGGCCGGACCTTGAGGCGCTGATGCGCGAGCACGGCGTCCCCCAGTTCACGGTCGACGGACACCGGCCGGTGAAGGCCTTCGACGTGTTCGGGCTGAGCTTCTCCACGGAACTCGGCTACACGAACATGCTGACCGCGCTCGACCTCGCCGGCATCCCGCTGGAGTCGAAGGACCGCGGTCTCGACGACCCGATCGTGCTGGCCGGCGGCCACGCCGCCTTCAACCCCGAGCCGATCGCCGAGTTCATCGACGCGGCGGTCATCGGCGACGGCGAGCAGGCCGTGCTCGACATGACCGAGATCATCCGCGCCTGGAAGGCGGAGGGCCGCCCCGGCGGCCGCGAGGAGGTCCTCTTCCGCCTCGCGAAGACGGGCGGCGTGTACATCCCGGCGTTCTACGACGTCGAGTACCTGCCGGACGGCCGTATCGCCCGCATGGTCCCCAACAAGTCGGGTGTCCCGTGGCGTGTGTCCAAGCACACGGTCATGGACCTGGACGAGTGGCCCTACCCGAAGCAGCCCCTCGTCCCGCTCGCGGAGACGGTCCACGAGCGCATGTCGGTGGAGATCTTCCGCGGCTGCACCCGAGGCTGCCGCTTCTGCCAGGCGGGCATGATCACCCGCCCGGTCCGTGAGCGCTCCATCACGGGCATCGGCGAGATGGTCGACAAGGGCCTCAAGGCCACCGGCTTCGAAGAGGTGGGCCTGCTCTCCCTCTCCTCGGCGGACCACTCGGAGATCGGCGACATCGCCAAGGGCCTGGCGGACCGGTACGAGGAGGACAAGGTCGGCCTGTCCCTCCCCTCCACCCGCGTCGACGCGTTCAACGTCGACCTGGCCAACGAGCTGACCCGCAACGGCCGTCGCTCCGGTCTGACCTTCGCCCCCGAGGGCGGCTCCGAGCGCCTGCGCAAGGTCATCAACAAGATGGTCTCGGAAGAGGACCTGATCCGGACGGTCTCGACGGCGTACGGCAACGGCTGGCGCCAGGTGAAGCTGTACTTCATGTGCGGCCTGCCCACCGAGACCGACGAGGACGTCCTCCAGATCGCGGACATGGCGATGAAGGTGATCGCCGAGGGCCGCAAGGTCTCCGGCCAGAACGACATCCGCTGCACGGTGTCCATCGGTGGCTTCGTCCCGAAGCCCCACACGCCGTTCCAGTGGTCCCCGCAGCTGTCGGCCGAGGAGACGGACGCCCGCCTGACCAAGCTCCGCGACCGGATCCGAGGCGACAAGAAGTACGGCCGCTCCATCGGCTTCCGCTACCACGACGGCAAGCCCGGCATCGTCGAGGGCCTGCTCTCCCGCGGTGACCGCCGCATCGGCTCCGTCATCCGCGCCGTCTACGAGGACGGCGGCCGCTTCGACGGCTGGCGCGAGCACTTCTCGTACGACCGCTGGATGCGCTGCGCCGACAAGACGCTCCCCGCCTTCGGCGTGGACGTCGGCTGGTACACCACCCGCGAGCGCACCTACGAGGAGGTCCTGCCCTGGGACCACCTCGACTCGGGCCTCGACAAGGACTGGCTCTGGGAGGACTGGCAGGACGCACTCGACGAGACCGAGGTCGACGACTGCCGCTGGACGCCGTGCTTCGACTGCGGGGTGTGCCCGCAGCTCGACCTCGACATTCAGGTCGGCCCGACGGGCAAGAAGCTGTTGCCGCTGACGGTCAAGACGCCCACGGCAAGCGGACACGTTCACTGACCGGCGTCACGACCGGCTGGCTCCGCGGCTGCGCGACTTCGGCGGCTGCGTCGGTTACGGAATGCGGCCCACGCGGAGGAAAGCCGCGGTTTTGGATCCGTACCGGCCGCTGACGCGTCCTGGTGAATATGGACCTGGAGAAAACGCCGCAGTCCGCGCCACCCGGGACAACTGGGACGCCTGGGGACCTTGGGAAAGTTGGGGCACCTGGGGTGCCCGAACTGCCCGAGCCGTCCGCCACCTCCCGTACGCCCGCGCGGCAGCGGGACGCCGCTCCCGAGGGGTGCCTCGCCGTCGCCATCCGTATTCCGGTGCGGATCGTGGTGTTCGTGCTGATCGTGCCCGTGCGGATGGCGTGGGACGCGCTGGTCGTCGGTGGCCGGTTCCTCAAGGACACGCTGTTCCGGCCGTTCGGCCGGGCTCTCATGTGGGTGTTCGCGCCGGTCGGACGGGCCGTCGTGTGGTTGGTGGAAGGCATCGCGACCGTCGTCGGGTGGCTGCTGACCGGACTCAGTTACGCACTGATGTGGCTGGGCCGGCTGGTGTTCGTGTGGCCGTGGGTGGGGCTGTGGCGTTACGTGGCCGTGCCGGTGGGGCGGGCGCTGGCCTGGCTCGGGCACGTGCTGCTCGTCGTCCCCGCCCGGTGGCTGTATGAGCGGGTGCTGACGCCCCTCGGCCACGGCGTCGTGTGGACGCTGCGGGGGCTCGGAGCCGGCTGCGCCTGGCTGTGGCGGATGTCGGTGGTCGCCCCGACGGGCTGGCTGTACCGGGCTCTGCTCGCGCCGACCGGGCGGGGCATCGCCTGGATCACCAAGGGGGTGTGGGGCGGCGCGGTGTGGGTTTCCCGCGGATTGTGGGCCGGTGTTGTGTGGGTCGCTCTTGGGGCGTGGGCGGGTGTTGTGTGGGTCGCTCGTGGGATGTGGGTCGGCATCACATGGATCGCCGGAGGGTTGTGGGCCGGCATGACATGGGTGGGCGGAGGGGTGTGGGCCGGACTGACGTGGGTGGGCCGGGGGGTCCGCGCCGTGGTGGTCTGGCTCGCCATGGTCGTGGGGACACTCTTGCGGTGGATCTTCGTCGTACCCGCCGTCGCCCTGTGGCGCTGGGTGCTCGCCCCGGTCGGACGCGGCATCGCCGTCGTCGCGCGGGAGATCGGCGGGGCCGTGGGGCACGCGTGGCGGGTCGCGGGCTACGTGTCGCTGGCAGTCGGGCGGTTCCTCGGGCGACTCTTCCGGTGGATCTTCATCGAGCCGGTGCGATGGGCGTACCAGAGCGTGCTCACTCCTCTGGGGCATCTCGTGCGGGACGCTTTCTGGCGGCCCGTGGCGGAGGCCGCCCGGAGCGTGGGGCGCGCCACCCGGCAGGCCCTGGCGAGCGCCCGGGAGACGGCACGGCAGACCAGGGCCGACATCCGGCGCATGGTGTTCGGGGCCCCGCGCGAGCCCGAGCCTGTGCCCCTGGCCGGACCCCGGAGCGAGCCGGAGCCGGGGCGCCTGGTCAAGCCCGACGCGTCCCTGTAATGCGCGCCGGACCGCTCCTGTGGGGAACCGGCGGGCGCCGGGACACGTACTCTAGGTAGTAGTACGACCGCAACTCACGAAGGACTGAGCGACACTGGGCAAGCGACAGCCCGAAGGCCCGCCGCCCGCACCCGCGGTGCAGCGCATCCGACTGCGCTACACCAAGCGCGGCCGCCTCCGGTTCACCAGCCACCGTGACTTCCAGCGTGCCTTCGAGCGCGCGTTGCGCCGAGCCGAGGTGCCCATGGCGTACTCGGCTGGGTTCACGCCGCACCCGAAGGTGTCGTACGCCAATGCCGCACCCACCGGCACGGGCAGTGAGGCCGAGTACCTGGAGATCGCGCTCACCGACGCGCGCGATCCCGACAAGCTGCGCGAGCTCCTCGACGAGTCGATGCCCGTCGGGCTCGACATCATCGACGCGGTGGAGGCCCGTACGTCGGGTCTCGCCGACCGGCTCACCGCGTCCGTGTGGGAGCTGCGCCTCGACGGCGTGTCTCCCGAGGACGCGGAGCGGGCGGTCGACGCCTTCACGGCGGCCGAGACCGTCGAGGTGCAGCGCAAGGCGAAGAACGGGATGCGTACGTTCGACGCCCGTGGCGCTGTCGCCAGTCTGAAGGCTCACAGTGCACAGCCGGAGGCGCCCAGTGCGCAGCCGGACGCACATGATCCCCAGGCTGATAGGCCGACCGACCAGGCTTGTGCGATACTGCGGCTGGTTGTTCGGCACGTGACGCCTGCCGTTCGACCCGACGACGTTCTGTCCGGTCTCCGAGCTGTGGCCGACCTGGCGCCGCCGGTCCCCGCAGCGGTGACCAGGCTGGCGCAGGGGCTTTTCGATGAAGAGACCGGCACGGTGACCGACCCACTCGCGCCCGACCGCGAGGCAGCAGCATCCTCTCCGGTTTTCTCCGGAGACACCGCGGCTGCCACCGCGAAGGCGTCGGCGTAAGGAAGGTCCCGCGTAGGGACGGACGTCGAAGCGCCGCCCTTGTATCCGGGAGCCACCTGGGTCGGGCAGCGCACCGACCAGAAGACTTTCGCCAGGCCGTACGCACACATGGCGTACGGAACCGGCGAGACAGGACACAGAGAGCTCCCGTGCGGCGCCCGCGCCCCGGACGGCGGCACCGCGCAACGCGCGAGCCGCGGACGTCACCGGATCTGCGGCGCCCGGGAGCCTGACGGGAGATCCACCCGCATGCTTGAGCCGACCGAACCCACCGAGCCCTTGAAGGGCTCCGACAACGACACCCCCAGCGACACGCTGCCGCCACGCCGGCGCCGTCGCGCCGCTTCACGCCCCGCGGGGCCGCCCTCGGCGAACGCCGAGAGCGCCGATGTGGCAGAGACCACGGCGCCGGCCATACCGGCTGTGAGCTCCGCCGACCTCGCGGCCGAAGACACACCGGAGACCGAAGCGGCGGCAGAGGCGCAGGAGGCGGCTGTGACCGCCGAGACGCCCGTGGACGTACTTGTAGAGGCATCCGCCGCAGAGACCGCCCCCGCCCCGCGTGCGCGCCGTCGCGCCACGCGCCGGGCGTCCGCCCCCACCGGTGCGCCGCAGGCCGCCGAGACGGCGGACACCACCGGGCCCACCATCGCCGCGCCGGCCGCCGAGGTACCGGCTGCTGCTGTCGCTGCTCCGGCGGTGGAAGAGGCATCGCCCGTTGAGGCCGAGGCTGCTTCCGCGCCGCGTGTGCGTCGTCGTGCCACGCGTCGGGCCACCGCTCCGACGGGTGCGCCGCAGGCGGCTGCTGTCGAGGCCGCTCCGGTGTCCGTTGAGGCGCCTGTGGCCGACGAGGCTGCCGAGGTACCGGCTGCTGCTGTCGCTGCTCCGGCTGTGGAAGAGACACCGGCTGTCGATGCTGAGGCCGAGGCCGAGGCCGAGGCCGCTCCCGCGCCGCGTGGGCGTCGTCGTGCCACGCGTCGGGCCACCGCTCCCGCGGGTGCGCCGCAGGCGGAGACCGAGACCACCCAGGCGGCGCCCGTAGAGGCGCCCGCCGAGCCCACTCGCCGCGCCGCCCAGCCGAAGGCGGAGCGCGCCGCGACCCCCACCGCGACCGAGCCCGCCGAGGCCGTTGTCCGCGACGAGCGCAGGGAGGCCCCCGTGGCCGCCGCCAAGGACGACCGGTCCGCCGAGACCGAGGCCCCCGCCGACGCCGAGGACGCCACCCCGCGTCGCGCCCGCCGCCGGGCCACCCGCAAGGCGGCCGGAGGCTTCTCCGCTCCCGCGCCGCGCACGGCCGCGCAGGCCGAGGAGGAGTCGGGCCGGCGCCCCGCCCGCCCCGCCGTCGCCGTGTTCCAGGCGCCGGTCTTCGCCGAGCCCATGTTCCAGACGCCGGAGCGTGCCGCGGCCGCCGCCGCGGCAGAGGCCGCCGAGGAGACCGAGGACGTCACGGAGCCGGTCCAGGAGGCCGCCCCCGTGGTCGTCGAGGAGGAGACCGGCGGATCGCGCCGTCGCCGCCGCAGGAAGTCCGAGGAGCCTGCCGCACCGGTGGAGCGGCCGGTGGAGCGGGCCCCCGAGGCCCAGGAGCCTGTCACCGAGGAACCCGCCGAGGAGGAGTCCGCCGAGGACACCGCCGACGGTGACGACGGCGAGGAGACCGGCTCGCGCCGCCGTCGCCGCCGTGGTGGCCGCCGTCGCCGCCGTGGCGAGTCCGCCGACGCCGACGACGAGTTCGGCAGCGAGCAGAGCGAGCAGACCGAGCGCGGCGAGAAGGGTGCCCGGGCCACCGAGGCCACCGAGGACGCCGCCGAGCAGGGCGAAGAGGACGCCGCGGACGCGGAGGACGAGCACGAGGACGCCGGCGGCTCCAGCAGCAGCCGTCGTCGTCGTCGCCGTCGCCGCCGCGCCGGTGACTCCTCCGGTGAGGCCGAGCCCGTCGGCAACAGCGACCCCGAGCGCACGGTCGTCAAGGTCCGCGAGCCCCGCAAGAAGGACGAGCGGTTGGCGCACGACGGCTCGGACGAGGTGCAGTCCATCAAGGGCTCGACCCGCCTCGAAGCCAAGAAGCAGCGCCGCCGTGAAGGGCGCGAGCAGGGCCGGCGCCGCGTCCCGATCATCACCGAGGCCGAGTTCCTGGCCCGCCGTGAGGCCGTCGAGCGGGTGATGGTCGTCCGTCAGAGCGGCGAGCGCACGCAGATCGGTGTCCTTGAGGACGACGTGCTCGTGGAGCACTACGTCAACAAGGAGGAGGCGACCTCGTACGTCGGCAACGTCTACCTGGGCAAGGTCCAGAACGTGCTGCCGTCGATGGAGGCCGCCTTCATCGACATCGGCAAGGGCCGCAACGCGGTGCTGTACGCCGGTGAGGTCAACTTCGAGGCGCTGGGCATGGCCAACGGCCCCCGCCGCATCGAGAGCGCCCTGAAGTCCGGCCAGTCGGTCCTCGTACAGGTCACGAAGGACCCGATGGGTCACAAGGGCGCCCGTCTGACGAGCCAGGTCTCGCTGCCCGGCCGCTACCTGGTCTACGTGCCCGAGGGCTCGATGACCGGCATCAGCCGCAAGCTGCCCGACACCGAGCGCGCCCGCCTGAAGACCATCCTCAAGAAGATCGTCCCCGATGACGCCGGTGTCATCGTGCGCACCGCCGCCGAGGGCGCGAGCGAGGACGAGCTGCGCCGTGACGTCGAGCGGCTCCAGGCGCAGTGGGAGGACATCCAGAAGAAGGCGAAGAGCGGCGGCAGCTCGAACGCGCCGACGCTGCTGTACGGCGAGCCGGACATGACCGTGCGAGTCGTCCGGGACATCTTCAACGAGGACTTCACCAAGGTCATCGTCAGTGGTGACGAGGCGTGGGACACCATCCACGGGTACGTCGCCCATGTCGCGCCCGACCTGGCCGACCGGCTGTCGAGGTGGACCTCCGAGGTCGACGTCTTCGCGACGTACCGGATCGACGAGCAGCTCGCCAAGGCGCTTGACCGCAAGGTCTGGCTGCCGAGCGGTGGTTCGCTGGTCATCGACAAGACCGAAGCGATGATCGTGATCGACGTCAACACCGGCAAGTTCACCGGTCAGGGCGGCAACCTCGAAGAGACGGTAACCAGGAACAACCTGGAGGCGGCCGAGGAGATCGTGCGCCAGCTGCGGCTGCGCGACCTCGGCGGCATCGTCGTCATCGACTTCATCGACATGGTCCTGGAGTCCAACCGGGACCTGGTGCTGCGACGCCTCCTGGAGTGCCTGGGCCGCGACCGTACGAAGCACCAGGTGGCCGAGGTCACCTCGCTGGGCCTCGTCCAGATGACCCGTAAGCGGGTCGGCCAGGGCCTGCTGGAGTCGTTCTCGGAGACCTGCGTCCACTGCAACGGCCGTGGCGTGATCGTGCACATGGAGCAGCCGACCTCCGCCGGAGGCGGCGGCAAGCGCAAGAAGCGCGGTCGCGGCGGTGCCGAGCAGACCCACGAGCACGAGCACACGCACGAGCACACGTACGAGTCGGAGACGGCCGACGTCTTCGAGCCCGTCGAGACGGCGGCCGAGGTCGCCGCGGAGGTTGCCGCGCCCGTCGCGCTTCCCGAGCCCGAGTTCGTACCGGACGAGGATCTCTACAACAGCGCCGCCGAGGCGGAGGCCGCGGCCACTCGTGGTGGTCGTTCGCGTCGTCGTGCGAGCCGGCGGGCGTCCGCCCCGGCCGGTACGCCGAGGTCTGAATCCCGCAGGTTCGACGGGTCCGACAGGTCCGAGCGTCGGAGCGAGGCTCCGACGGCGCAGTCCGTGACCCCGGAGGACGAGGTCGCGCGTCCCGTGCAGCAGGAGCCGGCCACGGTCGCACAGGCCGCGCCCGCCGCCGCCGAGGACCCGGTGGTCGAGGCTCCGGCCGTCGCCGAGGCCCCTGTCGTCGACGACGCCGCCCCCAAGGGCCGTACGCGCCGTCGGGCGACCCGCAAGGTGTCCGCGCCGGCCGGTTCGCCCAAGGCCGCCGAGGACGCCGTGGTGACGGTGACCGAGCCGGTTGCCGCGCCCGCCGAGCCGAAGGCGGAGCAGACCGCCGAGGCTGCCTCCACAACGGAGCGGACGGCGTCGACGGAGCCGACGGAGCAGTCCGGCACCGACAGCGCCGCCCCGGCCCGTCCGAGGCGTCGTGCGGTCCGTAAGGCCACCGCGCCGGCCTCGTCCGCGGAGACCTCCGTCGTGGTCGTCCCGTCGTCATCCTCGCAAGCCCCGGCGCAGGCAGCCGAGGCGCCGGTCGAGGCTCCCGCGGAGTCGTCGCCGGAATCGGCGGAGTCGTCCGGCGAGGGCGACGAGGCTCCGGCCAAGAAGACGGCCCGCAAGACGGCCAAGAAGGCGACCGCCAAGAAGGTTGCCGCGAAGAAGACGACGCCGGCGGCGGCCAAGAAGACGGCCGCCAAGAAGACCACGGCCAAGAAGGCGACGAAGACCGCCAAGACGGCCGCGAAGTCGACGTCGAAGAAGACCGCGGCGGCGGAGCAGCAGACGCCGTCCGGCGTCACGGCCTCCACCGACGAGGGCTGACGGGTTCGAGTACGGCCTGAGGCGCGAGTAGCACCTGAGGCACGAGTAGCAGCACCCGAGGCGCGAGCCTCGAACACGACGCCCCCCGACCGGCGGTCATCCAGCCGGGCGGGGGGCGTCGGCGTACCCGGCGGGGGAAGGGGCCGGTCCACCGGCAGGGGCGCCGTCGTCGCGCGTACGACCCGCGCTGTTACCTGAACTGCCGTCCAGGGCGCCCTGTTTGACGTACCGTGACCTGCTTTCGGAAGCGCCTCGGAGGCAACAGGGCCATCACATTCACCCCCCGCCTCTTGGAACGCGATCGCTTACCTGTAAAACTCATGCGGTCACACGTAGTCATCACACGAAGTTGTCACACGAATTCGTCACACGAAGTCATCGGTACGCACACGCGGGTGCGCGTTGGGGAGAACGCTCGCACGTGTCAGGGGAGGGGAACACATGGCGCGCGTGCGCCTGAAGAGCACTGGGCGACACCGCGCTGTGAAGCCGGCCAAGGGAGCCCGCCAGGCCGTCGCGCTGGCGACGGTACTGTCCGCGGCGGGCGTCCAGGCCGTCACGTCGACGGGTACGGCGGAGGCTGTCCCCGACCCGACGTGGACCGAGGGGCCGATCTTCAACGATCCGCTCGGCACCACCGACCAGCAGGCCGCGATCCGTACCCGGCTGATCGAGCTGACGGACTCCGCGTTGCCCGGCTCCACGATCAAGGTCGCGGTCTACCACGTCTGGGAGGCAGGCGTCGTCAGCGCGCTCGTCGCCGCCAAGGACCGCGGCGTGGACGTGCAGGTGCTGCTCGACGAGTCCAGCGTCAGCGACCGCCCGACCAACACCGCGTACGGGACGCTCGCCTCGGGCCTCGGCACGGACCGCACTCAGGGCTCGTACGTCGCGACCTGTCCGGCGAACAGGTCGTGTCTCGGCGACCCGCAGTTCGGGCAGTCGATCATGCACAACAAGTTCTGGCTGTTCTCGGCGGTCGAGGGCGCCACGAACGTGGTCGTCGAGACCACCTCGAACTCCACGCCGTCCGCGCACACCCGCTTCTTCAACGACGCGCTGCTGCTGCCGAACAACCCGACGATGTACGACGCGTACGCGGACTACTTCGACACGATGGTCACGCGGGACTGGAAGTCCTGGAACTACCGCACGGTGAGCAACGGCCGCTACAAGGCGTACTTCTTCCCGCGGTCGGGCAATACGCGGGCCACCGACACGGTGTACTCGACGCTCAACAACGTCACCTGCAAGTACAAGGACACCGCGGGTGTCACCCAGTCGACCAAGGTCCGGGTGGCGATCTTCAAGATCACGCGGTTGGCGATCGCGGAGAAGCTGGTCTCGCTGAAGAAGGCCGGCTGTTCGGTGAGCATCGTCTACGCGGAGTCGGACAGCGCCAAGAGCAGCGGCGGGACCAAGGGCACCTGGGAGAAGATGCACACCACGGGGGGCCCGACCGTACGCTGCTACAACGACGACCGGGACCCGCTGAACCCCGGCCAGAAGCTGGCGGCGCCGTACATCATCCACTCCAAGTACATCCTCGTCGACGGCATGTACGACGGCGTGAGGAACAAGATCAGCTTCACCGGCTCCGGGAACTACACGGGCCCCGCGCTGCGCGAGAACGACGAGTCGATCGTGAAGGTCGACGACGACGCCGTGCACGACATGTACAAGATCCACTTCGACCGGGTGACCAGGGTCGCCTACCCGGGGACCGCGGACACCACGGACCTGTGCAGGGGTGTGAAGCCGCTGCCCGCGGACGGCGAGCCCACCTAGGGCCTGTCCAGGCGGCCAGGTCGGGGCCCGGTTTGACCCCCAGGTCGGGGCCCCGTAACCTTGACCCTCGGTGTGTTTAGTGATGCACCGCATTCCCGTAAACCTCTTCCTCCCGACGGCTCGCGCCCCGGGAGAGGCTGCCTGCTTGCTTACTTCGGTGGCTGGACTGCGGGGATTCCGGTTTCGAGCGAAAGAGAGATCCGTGTACGCCATCGTGCGCAGCGGTGGTCGACAGCACAAGGTTGCTGTCGGCGACATCGTTGAGGTTGACAAGATTCCCACCGCCCTGGTTGGCGACACGGTCGAGCTCTCGACCCTGCTCGTTGTCGACGGCGACGCTGTCACCAGCGACCCGTGGGTACTGGCCGGCATCAAGGTCCAGGCCGAGATCGTGGATCACCACAAGGGTGTCAAGATCGACATCCTTCGCTACAAGAACAAGACCGGTTACCGCCGTCGTCAGGGCCACCGCCAGCAGTACACGGCGATCAAGGTCACTGAGATCCCCGCGGCTGCGAAGTAAGGGACTGAGGAGAGATGGCACACAAGAAGGGCGCATCGTCCACCCGGAACGGTCGCGACTCAAATGCTCAGCGGCTCGGCGTGAAGCGCTTCGGCGGTCAGCTCGTCAACGCCGGTGAGATCCTGGTCCGTCAGCGTGGCACCCACTTCCACCCCGGCGTGAAGGTCGGCCGTGGCAAGGACGACACGCTGTTCGCGCTGGCCGCCGGTGAGGTCGAGTTCGGCAAGCACCGTGGTCGCAAGGTCGTGAACATCGTTCCGGTCGCCTGACCGGATCTTTCGCGAGGCGGACCTCACTTCCCGTACGGGAAGCGGGTCCGCCTTTCGCGTGTTTTAACTGAGTAGTGATCACTGTGACCGCGACCGCGACTGCGACCGCGTGGTGATCACCGATGAGAGATTTCCCGTACGTAACTGGAGGCACATCCCATGACCACCTTCGTGGACCGCGTCGAGCTGCATGTCGCCGCGGGTAGCGGAGGTCACGGCTGTGCCTCCGTCCACCGGGAGAAGTTCAAGCCCCTCGGTGGCCCGGACGGCGGCACCGGCGGCCGTGGCGGTGACGTGATCCTGGTCGTCGACCAGTCCGTCACCACGCTCCTCGACTACCACCACTCCCCGCACCGCAAGGCCACCAGCGGCAGGCCCGGCGAGGGCGACAACCGGTCCGGCAAGGACGGGCAGGACCTGGTTCTGCCGGTGCCGGACGGCACGGTCGTCCAGGACAAGGCCGGCAACGTGCTCGCGGACATGGTGGGCCACGGCACGACGTACGTGGCCGCGGAGGGCGGCAGGGGCGGCCTCGGCAACGCGGCACTGGCCTCGGCGCGCCGTAAGGCTCCGGGCTTCGCGCTGCTGGGCGTTCCCGGCGGCATGCAGGACATCGTCCTGGAGCTGAAGACCGTCGCGGACGTGGCGCTGGTCGGCTACCCGAGCGCGGGCAAGTCCTCGCTGATCTCGGTCCTGTCGGCCGCGAAGCCGAAGATCGCCGACTACCCCTTCACCACGCTCGTCCCCAACCTCGGTGTCGTGACGGCCGGTTCGACGGTCTACACGATCGCCGACGTGCCGGGACTGATCCCGGGGGCCAGCCAGGGCAAGGGCCTGGGGCTGGAGTTCCTGCGCCACGTGGAGCGCTGCGAGGTGCTGGTCCACGTTCTGGACACGGCGACCCTGGAGTCGGACCGTGACCCCGTCTCCGACCTCGACGTCATCGAGGAGGAGCTGAAGCAGTACGGCGGCGGTCTCGACCGCCGGCCGCGGATGGTCGTCCTGAACAAGATCGACGTGACGGACGGCAAGGACCTGGCCGAGATGGTCCGCCCGGACCTGGAGGCGCGCGGCTATCAGGTCTTCGCGATCTCGGCGGTGGCCCACACGGGCCTCAAGGAGCTCTCCTTCGCCCTGGCCGAGCTGGTCTCCCAGGCCCGTGCGGCGAAGCCCAAGGAAGAGGCGACCCGGATCGTCATCCGCCCGAAGGCGGTCGACGACGCCGGCTTCACGGTGGTGCCGGAGGAGGACGGCCTCTACCGCGTGCGCGGTGAGAAGCCGGAGCGCTGGGTCCGTCAGACCGACTTCAGCAACGACGAGGCCGTCGGCTACCTCGCCGACCGCCTTGCCCGTCTCGGCGTCGAGGCCTCGCTGATGAAGGCGGGCGCCCGCACGGGTGACGGCGTCGCCATCGGCCCCGAGGAGAACGCCGTCGTCTTCGACTGGGAGCCCACGGTCATGGCCGGCGCGGAAATGCTCGGCCGCCGTGGCGAGGACCACCGCTTCGACGCGCCGCGACCTGCCTCGCAGCGCCGTCGCGACAAGCAGGCGGAGCGGGACGACTCGGACCAGGAGTACGACGACTTCAACCCGTTCTAAACGGCTGCCCCCGCCTGCCCTCGGCGCCTCCGAGGGCAGGCGGGGGATTCCCTGCGGACCCGGTGGGGGTTGCCCGCGCAGTTCCCACCGCCCCGCAGCCGACGACGCACCACGCACCACGCACCACAAGAACGAGGGGCCCGGAGAATCTCCGGGCCCCTCGTTTCACTTCACTCGCTCACCGCGGCAGCGCTCACGGCTTCGCGGCTACGCCGCTACGCGTTGACTGAGTCCTCCGCCTCGTTCGGATCCTGCGCGGACTCCTCCGCCGCATCCTCCTTCGCCGACCGAGGCGAAGGAATCTCCGCGGCGAGCCGCGACTCCATCCGCACCCGCCGCTCGTCGGCCTTGGTGCACAGGTCGTCGATCGCCGCGTTGAAGCGGTCCATCGACGGCGGGTCGGAAGGACCGAGCAGGTGCTCCTTCAGCGCGGCACGGGCAGCCGTGAACTGGTCCTTCTCGGGCCGCCGGACCGACTCCAGGAGCGTCGGCACGGCCTCCGCGCCGGGCGCGAGCACGACGCCGGCGGACACGGTCGGGAACCCCGTGCGGAACGCCGACTCGGACATCCCCGAGGTGTTGGCGACCGCGTACGGCTTCTCGCTCGACAGCCAGTCGGAGACGACCGACGAGACATCGCTGACCAGCAGGTCCGCCTGGTTGAAGCAGGCGAAAATGGCCGGCCGGGCCTCCGTGATGATCTGGTGCTCCCACTCGGGGAGAGACGCCCAGTACGCCTTCTCCCAGGCCAGCGTGGCGTCCGTGATGGCGGCCTCGCGGTTGCCCCGGGGCGTGCCCTGGAGCAGCATCCGCTCCATTTCGTCGGCGCTCTGCCGGAAGTCGGTCGAGGTCAGCTTGTCCAACTCGGCCGTACGACGCGCCAGTTCGGCGGCGGCACCGGCGTCGGGACGGGCGCCCGACCGCTTGGTGTTGGCCTCGCGGATCATCGCCTTGATGCGCTCGTTCGCGGCGCCCGCGCGCAGGTCGACGGAACCGGTCATCGGGTGCGGCTTGTAGAGGAGCCGTACACCGTCGTCGGCCAGCAGCCGCCGCACGATGTTCTCGCCGGCCAGCACCACCGACGTGTTGCCGGGGTTGCCGTCCCAGCCCTCCCAGGTGGGGGCGTACAGCACGGTCGTGAACGCGCCCGTCGGCGCTCCCGAGTACGGGCGGATCGGCGCGAGCTGAGGGCGGCCGACCTCCACGATGTCCTTGTTCTCGACGCCGACCTCGGCCAGCTCGTACCGCTCGCGGGCCGCGGGGCCGGCCACCCACACCTCGTCGTACGCCTTCGCGTACGGGTTGCAGGAGGAGAGCTTGTCGCTCTCGCCGTGGTTGATGAAGGCGTGCTTGACGGTGGGGATGCGCAGGGCCTGCGAGGTCTTCGCGGCGTTGGCGGGGTGCAGCATCATCTTCAGCGTCGAGTTCTCCAGCGAGAACATCGTCGAGACCTTCGGGAAGCAGATGACCGGCACGTCGGTGGCCTCGATCTTCTGCACCATGAACCGCTCGCGGAGCACGATCAGCGGCTTCGCATCGACCGCGGAGACCGTGGAGAGCCACATGTTCGCCTGGTACGCGGAGGTCGTACCGCCGGAGAAGTACATGGCCACCGTCGGCCGGTAGTCGGCCAGCCACTGGTCCAGCCACTCCATGACCTGCTGGTCGCTCTTGGCGCGCTTCTTCGGCAGCAGCCAGGTGGCGAGGTAGGCCGTGCCGCCGCCGATCAGGGCGAGGGCGATCCCGAGGCCGATGGCGCCCCAGTACGCGTCCGTGGTGGCCGCGGTGACCAGCAGGCCGGCCGTGGTCGGGACGGAGAAGGTGAGCAGCCGGTGGCCGGGGCGGCGGGCCAGTATGCGCGGCGGCGCGGTGGTCAGGCGCAGCGCGGACGCGTCGATGTTCCGGGTGACGATAGGCAGCGTACGGGTGCGGCGGACCATGATCGCGGCGGCCTGGCAGGCGAAGTGCAGGGCGTAGAAGAAGCACAGTCCGACCAGCAGCGGCGCCTGCTCGTGCGTCGGGTTGACGCCGTCGATCCGCAGGAGCCCCACCAGGATCAGCATGTCGCGCAGCAGCTGCCGGACCGTGGCGTCGAAGCGGACCTTGCCGAGCAGCGAGAGCAGGCCGGGATCCCGGTACTGCAAGTACACGTCGAGGGTCAGGCCCGCAGCGCTGGCGGCGATGAACACCGGGACGTTCGGCAGCAGAGCGGAGACGATCTGAGCCGTGAAGAGCGCGAGCATCGAGAGCAGTACGGACAGCTGCACGATGCGGCGGGTGGCGAGTCCGGCGGAGGGCACGGAATGGGCTCCTGCAAGGGATGCGGCGGATGGGGGGAAGCGTGGAGGTCGGGCCTCGCCGTACCTCCCTACAGCTCGTACGGGAGAGGCCGATCCCTGACCGTATGACCTCTGGCGCCGCCTAGCAATCTTGCGTGAGAACTATCACCGGATATGGGTTTAAAACGATGAGAGCCTGTGGGGCTCCTTTGTCGCCCTCCGCAGGCCCGTCACCTCGCCTCCACCCCGCGTCCGCCCCTCGAAACACGAAGGCGTCCGCCACCCACTGTCACGTAGATTGCACGGACCGGGCAGGTCGGAACATTGGGGTACAGCGTGTCAGCGGCTAGGCAGGCGGCAAGCAGGCAGGGTGTGGTGGAAGCCCGCAGAATCGTCGTCAAGGTGGGCTCCTCATCCCTGACCACGGCGTCCGGAGGCCTCGACGCAGAC
Organism: Streptomyces sp. NPDC048484; assembly: GCF_040651415.1. Lineage (NCBI taxonomy): Bacteria > Bacillati > Actinomycetota > Actinomycetes > Kitasatosporales > Streptomycetaceae > Streptomyces > Streptomyces sp. NPDC048484. The sequence goes on along the minus strand of NZ_JBEZJY010000014.1, from coordinate 47,293 downwards.
CGCGTGGACGCCCTCGTCGACGTACTCGCCAAGAATCACCGGGGCGGGGAGAAGGAGGTCGTCCTCGTCTCGTCCGGTGCCATCGCCGCGGGCCTCGCCCCCCTGGGCCTGCGCCGCCGCCCCAAGGACCTCGCCCGCCAGCAGGCCGCCGCCAGCGTCGGCCAGGGCCTCCTCGTCGCCCGCTACACCGCGTCCTGCGCCCGCTACGGCATCCGGGTCGGTCAGGTGCTGCTCACCTCGGACGACATGAGCCGCCGCGCCCACCACCGCAACGCCTCCCGCACCCTCGACAAGCTCCTCGCGATGGGCGCCCTGCCGGTCGTCAACGAGAACGACACCGTCGCCACGGACGAGATCCGCTTCGGTGACAACGACCGACTCGCGGCCCTCGTCGCCCATCTCGTCCGCGCCGACCTGCTGGTCCTCCTCTCCGACGTGGACGGCGTGTACGACGGGGACCCCAGCAGGCCCGGTACGTCGCGGATAGCCGAAGTGCGCACTCCGGCGGACCTCGCCCACGTCGACATCGGCAGTGCGGGCAGGGCGGGCGTCGGTACCGGAGGCATGGTCACCAAGGTCGAGGCGGCCCGGATCGCGGCCGCGGCCTGCATTCCGGTGGTGCTGACGAGTGCCGTCCACGCCGCGGACGCCCTCGCGGGAAGGGACACCGGCACCTACTTCCACGCCACCGGCCGCCGCTCCGCCGACCGTCTGCTGTGGCTCCAGCACGCGTCGACCCCGCAGGGCGCCCTGGTCCTGGACGACGGGGCCGTGCGCGCGGTCGTCGAGCGGCGTACGTCACTGCTGCCCGCGGGTATCGCGGCCGTCGAGGGCGACTTCACCGCGGGCGACCCGGTCGAACTGCGCGACAGCGCGGGGCGGGCGGTCGCCCGGGGCCTGGTCAACTTCGACGCCAAGGAGATTCCGCAGCTGATCGGGCGCTCCACGCACGAACTGGCCCGCGAGCTGGGCCCCGCGTACGAACGTGAGGTCGTCCATCGCGACGATCTGGTGCTGCTGCACCCGTGAGACGCCGTGAGGCGTTGTGAGGCGTTGTGAGGGCCCGCGGAGTCGGCGGGGTCGTCGGGGAGGCCTACGCCGGCGTACGCCTGGTGCCGTGGCCGACAGGGGGCGCCGTGCCCGGTCGTGGCCGCGACCGGCGGCCGGGCCCCCGGCCGAAAACAGTGGGGAACGCCGGACAAAGCCCCTGCCTGGAGGGGGACCTTCGGTAAAAGTGCCACGCGGCGCGTTCCCACCTGCTCAACTTTGTCTCAGGGAGACCCCCTGGAGTCCGAGCGGACCCATTGCGTAAAGGAGGCCGTCGTGAGACGAGTGCGCCCTGGGACGGTGGCGTCCCGAGGTGTTGCCGGCTCCCGCGCGGCAGGCGAGGAGCGGGCGCTCACCAGCGTCGCGGCCGGTGTCACGTACGAGGCCGAGGAGCCGCAGGACCTGCCGAGGCTGTGGCACGTCACGCTGAGCGTCTCGGGCGGTGAAGCCCCGCTGAAAGAGGTCAGGCGCGGTCTGGAACAGCTCGCCCACGACCACCCCTTTCTGCTGACCAGCCGGTACGCCAACGACCATGCGGAGATCCGTTACTGGGAGGAGGCCCGCGACCTGCACGACGCGGCTGCGGTCGCGCTGCGGCTGTGGGGCGAGCACCGCCAGACCGCGAAGCTGCCGCCCTGGGAGATCGTCGGCCTGGAGGTCATCGACCGCGAGACCTACCACCAGCGGATCGCGGAGGGGTACGGGCCGCTGCCCGCCACCCCCGTCGGCGTACACCCGTTCTAACCTCTACCCTTTAACCCCTGGCCTCTGGTTCTCTGCGAACCTCTGGCCTCTGAACCTCTGGCCTCTGAACCTCTGGGGTTCCTGGGGGTACACGCTTTCTACGGTCATTTCAGGACCTGTCTCGCGGTGTGGGACAACGGCTGAACACCCCTCGCGGGCGCACTACCCTGCGGGATATGACCACGCTCTCGCCGTACGACTCGATGTCCCCGGTCACCCAGGCCGCCTACCGGGCCAAGGGCGCCGCCGCCGATCTCGCTCCGCTGCCCCGGGCCGAGAAGGACGACGCGCTGCTCGCGATCGCGGACGCCCTCGAGGTCCGTACGAGCGAGATCGTCGAGGCCAATGCCAAGGACATCGAGCGCGCCCGCGAGGCCGGCACCAGCGAGACCGTCATCGACCGGCTCACGCTCACCCCCGAGCGGATCCGCGCGATCGCCTCCGACGTGCGCGACGTGGTGGCGCTGCCCGACCCGGTCGGCGAGGTCGTCCGCGGGTCGACCCTCCCGAACGGCATCGACCTGCGCCAGGTCCGTGTCCCCCTCGGCGTCGTCGGCATCATCTACGAGGCCCGCCCGAACGTGACGGTCGACGCGGCCGCCCTGTGCCTGAAGTCCGGTAACGCGGTGCTGCTGCGCGGCTCGTCCTCGGCGTACGAGTCCAACGCCGCCCTCGTCCGCGTCCTGCGCGACGCCGTCGGCGGCTCGGGCCTGCCCGCCGACGCCGTCCAGCTCGTGCCGGGCGACAGCCGCGAGTCCGTACGGGAGCTGATGCGCGCCCGGGGTCTCGTCGACGTGCTCATCCCGCGCGGCGGCGCCTCGTTGATCCGTACGGTCGTCCAGGAGTCCACTGTCCCGGTCATCGAGACGGGCACCGGCAACTGCCATGTGTACGTGGACGCGCACGCCGACCTCGACATGGCGATCGACATCCTGATCAACTCCAAGGCGCAGCGGCCCAGCGTCTGCAACTCCGCCGAGACGCTCCTTGTCCACCAGGACATCGCGCCCGAGTTCCTGCCGCGCGCCCTCGACGCCCTCGCGGCGGCCGGCGTCACCGTGCACGCCGACGAGCGCGTCCTCGCCTACGCCAAGGGCTCCAAGGCCACCGTCGTCGAGGCGACGATCGAGGACTGGGAGACCGAGTACCTGTCGTACGACATCGCGGCGGCCGTCGTCGACTCGCTGGAGCGGGCCGTCGACCACATCCGGCTGTGGACCTCCGGGCACACCGAGGCGATCGTCACCACCTCGCAGCAGGCGGCCCGCCGCTTCACCCAGCTGGTGGACTCGACGACGGTGGCCGTGAACGCGTCCACGCGCTTCACGGACGGCGGTCAGTTCGGCTTCGGCGCCGAGATCGGGATCTCCACGCAGAAGCTGCACGCGCGGGGGCCGATGGGGCTGCCGGAGCTGACGAGCACCAAGTACATCGTCACGGGCGACGGGCACATCCGGCGCGGATGAATCTCCCTACTGTCTGCCCAAATTGACCACCCCGGTTTACTCTGGATTCGTGCCGGAGGACGTGGGGGGCATGCCGTTCCCTGACGGCTGGGAGCCCGACGACGACCGCGACCGCGGGGGTGCGGACGAAGAGTTCGCCTCCGTGGTCTTCGACGAGGCCTTCGTGCGGGCGGCGACGGTCCACGAACCGACCGCCGTCGAGCGCCTCCTGGCCGCGGCACAGGCGAGAGTGGAAGCCTCCGAGGCCGAGGCACGCCGGGCGCACGCCCGGGGCGTACGAGGGGACGACGAACTCTACGAAGACGGGTTCGGCCCCGATGGCCTGGGTGATGTCGGCCATGACCCGGATCTGGACGACCTGAACGACAGAGACGTCCTCCACGGCGACTACAACGACCCTGGCACGTACGGGAAGCAGACCCGCTGGCACCGCCCCGTGGCCTGGATGCTCGCTCTCGTGATGGGCGTCGGCATGGTCGCGCTGGCTTTCGCGGCGGTCTACCGGGGTTCCTCCTCCGGCAGCGGGGACCAGGCCCCGCCGCCCGCCTCCACCGGGCTCGAACAGGGGAGCGGTGTGGGCCCCTCGGCCTCCGCCGACTACTCCCAGCCGGCCGCTTCCGCGGAGCCCCGCTTACCGTGAGGGTTTCCGCGAGCCCCCGTGAGGCCTCACGGGGACCCGTGAGGCCCCGTGAGATCTCGTGAGATCAGCGCCAGATCTCGTGAGATCAGCGCCGGAACAGGTTTGAAAAGCCTCTTCCGCAGCCTGTGAGGCCGGCCCGGGACGCTGTGGCGCATCTGGTGAGAACCTGTCAGAACTTGTCGTGTAGCAGGGCGTTTACCTGAGGTCCAGGAGACCTACTCTGAAAGTATGGGCAGTCCTGGAGAGCCACCTGAAGGGACATCCGAGGGTGTTCCCGGTGGTGGCGAGGAGGAGTACCGGTCCGTCGTCTTCGACGAATCGTTCGTCAAGGCTGCCCGCCTCCAGGAATTCTCCGCGCAGGAGCGGATCGGCGACCACACCCCGGCCGTCCGCCGCCGCCCGCCGATGCGCCGCGGTCTGTCCCGGCAGGCGCTGATCCTCGTCGTCCTGATCGCCGTGGCGTTCGGCACGGCGATCTACATGGGCGTACGCCATCCGTACCAGACCCCCGTCGCGAAGCACCCCGAACCGCTGCGGATGACCGTGATACCGCTCGCGCCACAGAGCCGCGTGCCGGGCTCGGTCGATGTGGACGGGCTCTTCGCCCACAGCCCCGCCGACCAGTTCCGCATCGGCGCCGACGGCATCACCCTGCCGGCCTCCCGGCGCACCGCGCACTTCTCCGACAGCCAGGTCGTCACCGCGCTGACCACGGCGAAGGACTACCTCGTCGAGTCCTCGCTGGACCCGGACGTCCTCACCGGCGGCGTCAGCCGGTCCGTACGGATACTGCTCGACCCGCAGCAGCTCGACCAGTTCGACCAGAGCTTCCAGCGCCCCACCGCGGACGGGCGGCACGCGCCCACCGGCTGGCTGGTCCGCTTCGACCCGAAGCAGGCCGAGCTGGCCGACCCCAAGATCCGGGTGCAGGGCACGCTGACCACCGCCGAGACGGACTCCGACAGCCTTGAGGTCAGCTCCGACCACACCTTCGTCTACGCCCTGCGGCCGGCCGGCTCGGACGAGACGGCCGAGGTCTCGCTGTTCACCGTGCGGCGCGAACTGCACTTCCGGTTCGACCGCGACGACCTGCGCATGCACCAGGCCGAGCTCCTCGTCTCCTACGTCCAGGCCGGGCCGCTGGCCTGCGCAGAGGACGCGACGAACCAGCTGCGTCCGCTCCTCGCGGGAGAGACGGCCAAGGCGGGCGGCCCGGCCGGCACCGACCCGTTCGCCACGGGCAGTGCCACGGCGCTGTGCGGGTCGCTGGCGGCCAGTGCCCAGCCCAAGCTCTAGAGCTTGAAGAGCTTGAGCAGAGCTCCGGTGGAGCTTCAGCAGAGCTCCGGTCGGCCGTGGTCGAACGCTCATGCCCGGATCGGATCAGGCGCTTCCGTTGGGGCTCTCGTCGTCCGGACGGTCGGTGGGCGGCTGCTCCTTGGGGGAGCTGCTGGAGCCCCCGCTGTCACCGCCGCCGCTGTCACCGCTGCTGCTGCCGCTCGCGAAGCCGCCGAAGCCGCGCCGGACCCGGCCGCCGAGGTCGCCCGCCCCGCCTGCGATGTCGGTGACCAGCTTCATCAGCGGGTCCTTGGAGTTCTTCATGTCGGTGGCGTAGCTGGCCGCCGACTGGCGGAAGGAGTCCGTGACCGAGGTGTCGCGGTCCTCGTCGCGGCGCGGGTAGTGGCCGTCCATGATCCGCTGGTAGTCGCGGGACTCCGCCCACTTCTTCAGCTCCGCCGCCCTGACCGTGGTGAACGGGTGGGAGCGGGGCATCACGTTCAGGATCTTGAGCACGGAGTCGCGGAGGTCGCCGCCGGCCTCGTACTCCTCGGCCTGCGCGAGGAACGCGTCCACGTTCATCTCGTGCAGGTGGTTGCCGCCCGCGATCTTCATCAGGCCGCGCATCGAGGACCGCAGGTCCTGGCCGACCAGAAGGCCCGCGCGGTCCGCGGACAGCTCGGACTTGCGGAACCACTCGCGCAGGGCGGTCACGATCGCCATGATCGCGAGGTTGCCGAGCGGGATCCACGCCACGCGCAGGGCGAGGCTGGTCAGGAAGAGCAGGATCGTGCGGTAGACGGAGTGGCCCGACAGCGCGTGGCCCACCTCGTGGCCGATGACCGCCCGCATCTCCTCCTCGTCGAGCAGCTCGACGAGGCCGGTGGTGACGACGATGATCGGCTCGTCCAGGCCGATGCACATCGCGTTCGGCTGAGGGTCCTGGTTGACGTACATCGGCGGGACCTTCTCCAGGTCCAGGATGTAACAGGCGTCGCGCAGCATCACGTTCAGGTGGGCGAACTGGGCGTCCGAGACACGCACCGAGTCCGACAGGAACAGCAGCCTCAGACTGCGCTCCGGGAGCAGGCCGCTGAGCGCCTTGAAGACCGTGTCGAAGCCGCTGAGCTTGCGCAGGGCGACCAGAGCCGAGCGGTCCGCAGGGTGCTCGTACGCCCGGGAGGAGATCCCCTCGAAGCGCCTGCGCTGCCTGCTCGGTACGTTCTCGTGGCTGTCTTCTGGCATGTGGTCCCCCATGCGTTTGATTGCCTTCTGTGCCCCCAAGGCGGGGTCCAGCCTAGGCGGAGATACCGTGGACGGGCAGTACAGCGAAGGAGTAGTACGTCATGGAGCATCTCCCCGGATCCTGGCTCACCGAGGCCGCGAGCGCCGCCCAGCAGCAAGGGGCCGGCAATCTCCTCCGCATCGTGCTGATCGTGATGGTCGTCGGCTGTGGGCTGGCCGCCTGGTTCCTGTTGCGCGGCTACAAACGGGACGACTGAGACCCCGCGGAAGGTTCCCGCCCCGGCGGGTTCGGGTGGCGGACTCCGACATTCCCGATGGCGGAGTCGAAGTGAGGGGGGAGAGGGCATCCGCTTACGATGTGCGGAAGTCTTTATCCCGCCCTCCCCCACTTTCGGCTTCGTCCGAGCGGGGGACCCCCATCGGATAGGTCCTGCCGAAGATGAGCCTCCACAGCACCGCTGCCCAGTTGGTCACACTCGCCGCCGAGGGCGAGGAGCACGGCGGCAACCACCAGAGCCTCAACCCCCTGTTCGTCGGCGGTGGAGCCTTCCTCGCCCTCCTGCTGCTGTTGTGGATCACCACCCGCTTCAACCGGGACCGCTGACGCCCGTGCGACCGAGCCCGCCGCGCGGGCCGGTAGGGTCTGCACGCATGGGAGAGCAGGACATGCCTACCGGTCCGGCGGGCGGCACGGCGCACGGCGTACGGCGGGGCACGGGAAACGGCCCGTCGAACCCGGGCAAGCGCCGCCTCGGTGTCATGGGCGGAACGTTTGACCCGATCCACCACGGACACCTCGTGGCCGCCAGCGAGGTCGCCGCGCAATTCCACCTCGACGAGGTGGTGTTCGTGCCGACCGGCCAGCCGTGGCAGAAGTCCGACCGCAGCGTCTCTCCGGCCGAGGACCGCTATCTGATGACAGTCATCGCGACCGCCGAGAACCCGCAGTTCTCCGTGAGCCGCATCGACATCGACCGCGGTGGCCCGACCTACACCACGGACACGCTGCGCGACCTGCGCGCGCTCAATCCCGACACGGACCTCTTCTTCATCACGGGCGCCGACGCGCTCGGCCAGATCCTCACCTGGCGCGACGCCGAGGAGCTGTTCTCCCTCGCGCACTTCATCGGGGTCACCCGGCCAGGCCACATACTGACCGACACCGGTCTGCCGGAGGGCGGCGTCTCGCTCGTCGAGGTTCCCGCGCTCGCGATCTCGTCCACGGACTGCCGGGTCAGGGTCGCAAAGGGTGATCCGGTCTGGTACTTGGTGCCGGACGGTGTGGTGCGCTACATCGACAAGCGAGACCTGTACCGCGGCGAGTGAGCCGAGAGGGGCACCGGTGAACGACCGATACGACGCTGGGTACGGGGGCGACCAGTACGAACTCGTCGGCTACGACGAGTTCGGGCAGCCTGTGTACCGGCAGGTGCCGCAGCCCGGGCAGTCTCCGCAGTACCCGCCGCACCCCGGGCAACAGGACGAGTACGGCTCGTACGACCCCTACGGCGGGCAGGGGCAGGGGCACGACCCTGGTCAAGGGCAGGGCCATGGGCAGACGCAGACGCACGCTCAGGGCTACGGGCAGGGTGGGCAGGAGTACGGCCAGGGGTACGGGCAGGGCTACGGCTACGACCCGTACGCGGGTCAGCAGGCGTCGCCCGGCGGGTCGTACGACACCGGGCAGCAGCAGCCTGTGTCGTCCTATGACACCGGCCGGCAGCAGCCTGTGTCGTCCCATGACACCGGCCGGCAGCAGCCCCATGTCGCCGAGCAGACCGCCTACATCCCGCAGCAGGCGGGCCCCTCGGAGTCTCCGACGCCAACGCCAACGCCAACGCCGTCGCAGTCGCCGTCGCCGGGTGAGCCGCGGAGTGAATCCGACTACCGCACCGAGCAGTTCGCGTTCGTCGAGGAGCAGCCCGAGGACTCCGAAGACGTCATCGACTGGCTGCAGTTCACCGAGAACCGCACCGAGCGGCGCGAGGAGGCCAAGCGCCGGGCGCGGGGCCGGGTCGTCGCTCTCGTCGTCGTGTTCGCGCTGGTCGCGGTCGGCGGATCCGGTTACCTCTGGTACGCCGGGAAGCTGCCCGGAGTGTCGTCGGACTCGAAGGCCGGGACGACCACCGCGGCCGGCGCCCAGAAGCGTGACGTGATCGTCGTCCACCTGCACAACACCAAGGGCAGTGGCACCTCGACGGTGCTGCTCGTCAACAACACCACCACCAAGCGGGGCACCACGGTCCTGCTGCCCAACTCCCTTGCCCTGACGGACGACAACGGCACCGCGACCACTCTCTCCAAGTCGGTCGACGACGACGGTTCCTCGGGGACGCGCGACGAGCTCGACACCGTACTCGGGACGGACATCGAGGGCACCTGGCGCCTCGACACCCCGTATCTCAACAACCTGGTCGAGCTGGTCGGCAACATCGACATCGACACCGACACGGACGTGCCGGACCCCGAGGCGAAGAAGAAGGGCGAGGCCCCGCTCGTCAAGAAGGGCGAGGAGCAGACGCTCAGCGGCAAGATGGCCGTCGCGTACGCCACGTACCGCGGTTCCGGGGAGCCGCAGAACGCGCAGCTGCAACGGTTCGGTCAGGTCATGCAGGGAGTGCTGCGCAAGCTGTCCTCCGACGCGCAGGCCGCGACGACCACCGTGCAGTCGCTCGCGCAGATCCTCGACCCGTCATTGACCGACAACGACCTGGGCACGTTCCTCGCCAAGCTCGCGGACCGTGCCAAGGAGGGCGACTTCAAGACGGCGCTGCTGCCCGTCCAGACGGACGGCCGGCTCAGTGCCCAGGCCGCCGACGGCGTGGTCAAGGAGGTGCTGGGCGGCGCCGCCAAGAGCCCCGGGAAGGGCGCCGCCGTCCAGGTCGGCATCCGCAACGCCACGGCCGACGAGGACGCCACCGAGCAGGCCCGTGTCGTCCTGCTCAACGGCGGCTACACCTTCGTCGACGCCGGTACGGCCGATGGCACGCAGACGGTGTCCGAGATCACATACACCGACGCCGCGAAGAAGGAGGACGCGGCGGAGGTCGCCAAGACACTGGGTCTGCCCGCGACCGCGGTGAAGAAGGGCAAGGTCACCTCGAACGCGGATGTGTCGGTGGTGCTGGGCCAGGACTACAAGGTGAGCGAGTAGGCCTGCCGGGCAGGCCCCATTCCGAGGGGCTCGCTCCGAGGGCGGGCCTCACGCCGGACTCGCTCCGAGGAGCGATCCGTTTATCGCGTGGGGTGCCGTCGGCGGTCCGTGAGACCCTTGAGGTATGACCCCCCGGGGTTTCCTGACCGTCTACGGAAAGCCTTGTAGTGACCGCCACTGACCGCTCTACCGAGCTCATCACCACCGCCGCGCAGGCGGCCGCCGACAAGCTCGCGCACGACATCATCGCGTACGACGTCAGCGACGTGCTGTCGATCACGGACGCCTTCCTGCTGGCCTCCGCGCCCAACGACCGCCAGGTCAAGTCGATCGTCGACGAGATCGAGGAGCGGCTGAACAAGGAACTCGGCGTGAAGCCGGTGCGCCGTGAGGGCGACCGCGACGCCCGCTGGATCCTGCTCGACTACGTCGACATCGTGGTGCACGTCCAGCACAGCGAGGAGCGTGTGTTCTACGCGCTGGAGCGGCTCTGGAAGGACTGCCCCGAGATCGACCTCCCCGCGGACGCCAAGGCCACGCGGGGCAAGGCCGCCGAGCACGTCGAGCTCCAGGACGCGGAGGACGCCGCCGAACTGCACGGAGAACTTCGATGACCGCCGGCGCGGGCCGTCCGGCGGCGGACGGCAGACCGCTGTCCGAGGCCGGGAAGACGGCAGCCCGGGGGCGCCGCGTCATCCTGTGGCGCCACGGTCAGACGCTGTGGAACGTGGAGCGTCGCTTCCAGGGCACCACGGACGTCGAGCTCACCGAGACCGGCGTGGGCCAGGCCCGCCGCGCCGCCCGGCTGCTCGCGTCCCTGGAGCCCGACGCGATCGTCGCCTCGGACCTGAAGAGGGCGGCGAACACCGCCGGTGAGCTGGCCGCGCTCACCGGCCTCGACGTGACGCACGACGAGGGCCTGCGGGAGACGTACGCGGGCGCCTGGCAGGGCCTGACGCACGAGGAGATCATCGCGCGGTACGGCGAGCAGTACGCGGGCTGGAAGCGCGGCGAGCCCGTTCGCCGGGGCGGCGGCGAACTGGAGACCGAGGTCGCCGACCGTGCGGCCCCCGTGGTGCTCCGGCACGCCGAGAAGCTCCCGGACGACGGCACGCTCGTGGTCGTCAGCCACGGCGGCACCATCCGTACCACCATCGGCCGCCTCCTCGGCCTGGAGTCCCAGCACTGGGAGAGCCTCGGCGGCCTCTCCAACTGCTGCTGGTCCGTCCTCGGCGAGGGCGCCCGAGGATGGCGGCTCCTGGAGCACAACGCGGGAACTCTGCCGGAGCCGGTGCTGGGCGACGACGACTAGGAGCTCCGGCCGGGACGAGTGGGCACGCCGGGGCCCACTCATGTCGGCCGGAGGACTGCTCAGCACCGGATTTCACTTTCCGGCTGGTCGCAGGCTAAAGTTCTTCTTGTTCCGCCGCCGAGAAAGCGGCTGGGGCAGCACAAGGGGCTATAGCTCAGTTGGTAGAGCGCCTGCATGGCATGCAGGAGGTCAGGAGTTCAATTCTCCTTAGCTCCACAGGTCGATGATCCCGTTCCCACCAGGGGGCGGGATTTTTCGTTGCCCTCCTCGTTCCCGAGGGCCCGAGGGTGCGCTGCGAGGGCCGGTGGACGTCGGCGCGGACTCTTCTTGAACCGGCTTGGGTCCGGCTTGAGTCACCTGGGGCTTCGTGGGCGTATACCTCTTCGGACGCGCACTCGTCTGCATGTTCGCGCTGGCCGCGACTGCCGCGAGGGGTGCCGTGTCCGGACTGGTACGAAGGCGTCGCTGACCGTATTGCTCCGGGCGTGGCAGAATCAAACGGCCGGAAGGGAGCGCGGCCCGACGGGAGGGAGTGGCGATGCCTGTGAGCATCCTCGGGGAGGTCGGCGACCTTCCCGGATCCGGGGTGACACGGGACCCGACCACGCGCCTCGACTGCCCTTCCTGCGGTTCGGCCCACGTCGCTCAAGTCCTCGGAGACAACGGAGGAGTTTCCTACGTGTGCACGGCCTGCGGCCACGGCTGGAGCTGATCGATGGGTGCGCACAGGCGAAAGTGCGATTGGTGCGGCAGTGGCACGCCGATCGTCCGCGACATGGAACCGGTCAACCACGACTACCAGTACTGGTGCGAGGAATGCGCACGGGCACTGATCATAAAAGGCGACGCGATCGAGACGTACCGCGAGCTGGAGGGGGAGCCGATCTACGGCCGGCTCCTCGACGAGCACTGCACGCTCAAACGCTTCTATTCGTTCGCCAGGGCCTGAGTTCGGGCTGAGTTCGGCCTGGGCGGTGCGGGCGGCGCGCGTGGCGCCCGGCGACGGTCGGAAACGATTTGGTGGTGCACCAGGAGGACCGGTAATGTTGGGGTCATCGCCGGGGAGACCTGGTGGGACACCGCAAGGGGCTATAGCTCAGTTGGTAGAGCGCCTGCATGGCATGCAGGAGGTCAGGAGTTCAATTCTCCTTAGCTCCACAGCAGATGAAAGCGGGCCATCCGATCAGGATGGCCCGCTTTTCGTATGAGGGGCACTGTGCGGTGCGGCGGGGTGTGCGGCGCGGCGGCCCGGGCTTCCGGGCCGCCGGTCGGTCAGCGCCCGCGGCCCAGGGCGCGACGGCCGCCCCCGCCGCCCTCGCGTACGGCGGGGAGGTTCTGCCGCGGGGCCGCCCCGCGGGTGTCCTCCTCCAGGCGCAGAGCGAGCGCGGGGCAGCGTCGTACGGCCCGCAGCGCCTTCGCCTCCGCGTACCGGGGCACCTGCGCCTGGGCGACGGTCGGGAAGCCGTCGGCGCCCAGCTCGAAGACCTCCGGGAGGATGTCCGCGCACAGGCCGTGCCCGCGGCACAGCGTCCAGTCCACGAAGATCTTCTGGCGGGGTGGGCCCTGCTCCTCCTGCGGCTGGCCGCCCGGGATGCCGGTGGGCTGCTGGCCGCCCTCGAAGAGCGGCAGAACGCCCTCCACGGGCCGTCCGCAGCCGTTGCCGAGGACGTGGGCTGCCAGGTCGTCCGTGAACGCCTTGATGGTCGACTCCAGGAACATCGCGGAGCCGTCCGGATGTGAGCAGGCGCCGCGCCGCTTCACGGAGTTGGCGACCTGCTTCAGTGCCTCCAGGGCGGCGGGGCCACCGCCGTTGAGGATGTCCTCCAGGCCGCGGGCCGCGGCCGGCAGCCCGAGGTAGCAGGGGCCGCACTGGCCGGCGCTCTCCTCGGCCAGCCACTGGGCCACGCGCAGCGACTCGCCCAGCGGGCAGGTCGCCTGGCTGATCGGGAGGATCGCGCCGGCGCCGAGCGCGCCGCCCACCGCGGCCAGGGAGTCGCGCGAGACGATCGCCTCGTTGACCGTCGCGGAGTCCAGCCACTTGCCGTGGTAACCGCCGGTCAGCACGCCCTGGGGGAGCGGCGGAGCGCCGGCCAACTGCAGGATGTAGCGCAGCGGTACACCGGTCGGGGCCTCGATCACCATGGGGCGGGCGACCGCCCCGGAGACGGTGAGCAGGACCGTGCCGGGCTCGTCGTACAGGCCGGTGTTCCCGTAGCGCTCGGCGCCGATGCGGGCGGCGATCGCCAACTGGGCGAAGGTCTCGGCGTTCGACAGCAGTGTGGGCGCACCGCCGACGCCGTTCTGCGACGCGCTGGTCTTGCGGCCGGGCGGGATCGCCGGGCCGCCGTCGATGGAGCGGACCAGCGAGGCGGCCGCCCCGGTCACCATCCGCACGGGGTTGCGCTGCACCCGTGCGCGGATGGTCGCCCCGCGCCTGTTGGTCAGCCCGCGCTCGGAGAGCGCCGCCTCCATCGACCGCTGGGTGGATTCGCGGGTCACGCCGATGACCAGGGTGCGGGCACCCAGGGCCTCCGCGACCAGCAGGGCGCCGTCCAGGATCAGGTGCGGGGCACGGTTGATCATCACCGTGTCCTTGCGGCAGGCGGGCTCGTCCTCGCTGCCGTTGACGACGACCACGGGCCGTACGCCCCGGCGGATCGCAGCCTCGGCGACCGCCCGCAGCTTCTTGTGGAACGGGAAACCCGCGCCACCGCGGCCCTTCAGGGAGATTCGTTCGGAGAGCTGCGCGAGCTGCTCACCGCCCATCGGCTCGAGTGGCCCGTGCACCTTCAGGTGCATGGGCAGGTCGAGCCTCTCGACGAGATCGAATCCGGAGGTGAGCTGGGGAAGGCCCACCACTCGGACTTCGGGGACGTCGGGAAGGGCCTCGTTCACTAAAATCCTCCGGAAGGCGCGTTCCAGGGTTCGCCGTTGCTCGGTGCCTCGAAGGAGCCGGGCAGCGTTTCAGTGGCGGGACCGCTGTTGTACGTGTCATTCGTGTTGTACGTACCGAGAGGGTCGTTCGTCTCACCGGTGTTGTACAAGTCACTTTGGCCGTACGGGGTGCCGGGGGGAGGGGTGTCGTAGGACACGGCGCTGAACGTACCCGTGTCGTAGTTGGGCCCCTCGGTGCGCGGCGGGGCCTCGTAGAGCGGCGGCGACGGAGTCGGCCAGCGGGCCCCGGTGTTGCCGTCGACACGCGGCAACGACTCCGTGGCCTGCATGTCCATCGGCACCTGCATGCGCTGGGTCGGGTCGGGCATCAGCGGGTCCTGCGCGCGCGGAGTGCTGGAAACGGCCCGGTAGGCGGCCGCGAAGCCGCCGGTGTCGGTGAGCGACCCGGTGTCGGTGAAGGACCCGGTGTCCTGGATGCCGGGTCGCTGCGGGGAGGCGCCCCGCTGCTGGGGGATCGGCTGGTCGGGGAAGCCGGGCCGGCTGCCGCCCCGCGGGGCCTCCGCGGCACGGCGTGCCTCGGGCTCCTCACGGAACGACCTGTTGTTGCCGTTGTCGAGCATGGACAGGACGCGCCTGGCGAACTTCCGCTTGAACGGCAGGGGGGCCGACCGCAGGAGCAGTGCGCCCACGACGGCGATCAGGGCGAGGCTGTAGAGGATCACGAAGATCGGCTTCGCCTCGCGGCCCGCGAAGAGGCCGTGGATCAGGGCCGAGCACCAGGCGGGGTAGGCCAGCATGTGCACGGCGCGCCAGCGGGCGGCGACCTGCACGGGGGACGCGAACGCGCTGCGCAGCGCGCCGGTGAGAGCCGTGAAGACCATCAGGAGACCGGCCAGGGTGCCGAACCCGATGAGTCCGTTGGAGCCGGTGACGCCGAGGCCGAAGGGGACGATGGCCGCGATCGCCGACGTGTGGTCCAGCGCGAGTTTGACCGAGACGTGCAGCAGCAGGAAGCCGACCGAGCTCACCGCGGTGGTCCGGTGCACGGCCTGGGCGATCAGACGCTGGCGGGTGTTGAGGAAGACGCGGTCGGTGGCGACGAGGCCCCAGAGCACCGAGAGGGTGAGGGTGACGAGCGACAGAACACCCGCACCGAAGTTGAGGAAGTCCCGCAGACCGTCACCTCCGATCACGACGATGAGGGGTATGAGCAGCAAGACGGCAGCCATCACTCCGCCCTGGACCGAGCGACTCGGTCGGGAGAGTGTGCTGTTGTTGCGGCGAGAGTTCATGGGGGCAACTCCGAACAGTTCGGGAAAGCGGTCCCGCTGCCGCACTCTAGGTCGAGCCATACCGAGGGGTACGAGGTTTGAGTTATATCGCTGTTATCAAAGGGCAGTGCGGGAGTTGTGATGTCCCTTAGTAGCCCTTACGCGAAGTAACCTTTGATCGTTGTTCAGGTTTTTGCCGAGCGGTGCGGGAACGACACTCAGTGCCGGAGCGTAGCCGAAAGCGCGTCGCGGTCCGCTCGGCCGCTGCGGTACCCTGACGCCATGCGTGCCGTACGCCTTCTGCTTAGTGAGCCGCGCTGATCACACCCGGTCGCCGGAAAACCGCGACCGGCATCGGCGCGGCGCCCCCTCCTGTGCGAGGGGTTTTTTCATTTCCTGAGCCGCTGGCAGAGACGATCGATGGAGCTTTGAGGATCATGAGCGAGACGAACACCGCTGCCGCCTCGGAGGTGGCTGCGCCGCACCGCTACACGGCGGCCATGGCCGAGCAGATCGAGGCACGCTGGCAGGACGCCTGGGACGCCGACAACACCTACGCGGCACCCAACCCGAAGGGTGACCTGGCCGGCGACTCCGAGTCGGTCGCCAAACCCAAGAAGTTCATCATGGACATGTTCCCGTACCCCTCGGGTGCGGGCCTGCACGTCGGTCACCCCCTGGGCTACATCGCCACCGATGTATACGCCCGGTACCAGCGCATGACCGGCCACAACGTCCTGCACACCCTGGGCTTCGACGCCTTCGGCCTGCCCGCCGAGCAGTACGCCGTACAGACCGGCACGCACCCCCGTGTGTCCACCGAAGCCAATATCGCGAACATGCGGGTCCAGCTGCGCCGCCTGGGCCTGGGTCACGACACGAGCCGGTCGTTCGCGACGATCGACCCGGAGTACTACAAGTGGACCCAGTGGATCTTCCTGCAGATCTTCAACTCCTGGTACGACCACGAGGCCGACAGGGCCCGCCCGATCGCCGAACTGATCGCCCAGTTCGAGAGCGGCGAGCGCCCGGTCCACGGTGGACGCTCCTGGAGTGAGCTGACTCACGCCGAGCGCGCCGACATCCTGAGCGACCACCGCCTGGCGTACGCCTCGGACGCTCCCGTCAACTGGTGTCCCGGCCTGGGCACCGTCCTGGCGAACGAGGAGGTCACCGCGGACGGCCGCTCCGAGCGCGGCAACTTCCCCGTCTTCAAGGCCAAGCTGCGCCAGTGGAACATGCGCATCACCGCGTACGCCGATAGGTTGCTGGACGACCTGGCCGCCCTTGACTGGCCCGAGGCCATCAAGCTGCAGCAGCGCAACTGGATCGGCCGCTCCGAGGGCGCCCGCGTCGACTTCCCCGTGAACGGCGACGCCATCACGGTCTTCACCACGCGCCCGGACACCCTGTTCGGCGCGACCTACATGGTGCTGGCCCCTGAGCACCCGCTGGTCGAGAAGTTCACCCCGGCCGCCTGGCCCGAGGGCACCCACGACGTCTGGACGGGCGGCCACGCCACGCCGTCCGAGGCCGTCGCCGCCTACCGCGCCCAGGCCACCTCGAAGTCGGACGTCGAGCGGCAGGCCGAGGCCAAGGACAAGACGGGCGTCTTCATCGGCGCGTACGCGACCAACCCGGTCAACGGCGAGCAGGTACCCGTCTTCATCGCCGACTACGTCCTGATGGGTTACGGCACCGGCGCGATCATGGCGGTCCCGGCGGGTGACCAGCGTGACTTCGAGTTCGCGCGGGCCTTCGAGCTGCCGATCCGCTGCGTGGTCGAGCCCACCGACGGACGTGGCACCGACACGTCGACGTGGGAGAACGCCTTCGGATCGTACGACGCGAAGATCATCAACTCCGCGAACGGCGACATCTCGCTGGACGGCCTGGGCGTCGCCGAGGCCAAGGCGCGCATCACCGAGTGGCTGGAGCGCGAGGACGTCGGCCGCGGCACCGTCAACTTCCGGCTGCGCGACTGGCTGTTCAGCCGTCAGCGCTACTGGGGCGAGCCCTTCCCGATCGTCTACGACGAGGACGGCATCGCCCACCCGCTGCCCGAGTCGATGCTGCCCCTGAAGCTGCCGGAGGTCGAGGACTACTCACCGCGCACCTTCGACCCGGACGACGCGAACACCTCCCCGGAGACCCCGCTGTCCCGCAACGAGGACTGGGTCGACGTCGAGCTGGACCTGGGCGACGGCCGCGGCACGCGCGCGTACCGCCGCGAGACCAACACCATGCCCAACTGGGCCGGTTCCTGCTGGTACGAGCTGCGCTACCTGGACCCGCACAACTCCGAGAAGCTGGTCGACCCGGCGGTCGAGCAGTACTGGATGGGTCCGCGCGAGGGCCAGCCGCACGGTGGCGTCGACCTGTACGTCGGCGGCGCCGAACACGCCGTACTGCACCTGCTGTACGCGCGTTTCTGGTCCAAGGTGCTGTTCGACCTGGGGCACATCTCCTCGACGGAGCCGTTCCACAAGCTGTTCAACCAGGGTATGATCCAGGCCTACGTGTACCGCGACAGCCGTGGCATCGCCGTACCGGCCGCCGAGGTGGAGGAGCGCGACGGCGCCTACTACTACCAGGGCGAGAAGGTCTCCCGACTGCTGGGCAAGATGGGCAAGTCCCTGAAGAACGCGGTCACTCCGGACGAGATCTGCGCCGAGTACGGGGCGGACACCCTGCGCCTGTACGAGATGGCGATGGGCCCCCTGGACGTGTCGCGGCCGTGGGACACGCGCGCGGTGGTGGGCCAGTTCAGGCTGCTGCAGCGGCTGTGGCGCAACGTGGTGGACGAGGCCACCGGTGACGTCACCGTCGTCGACGTCGCGGACGCCGCCATCGACGTGGACACGCTGCGCGCTCTGCACAAGGCGATCGACGGCGTACGCCAGGACCTGCAGGGGCTGCGCTTCAACACAGCCATCGCCAAGGTCACCGAGCTGAACAACCACCTGACCAAGGCGGGCGGCCCGGTCCCGCGGACGGTGGCCGAGTCGCTGGTGCTGCTGGTCGCGCCGCTGGCCCCGCACATCGCCGAGGAACTGTGGCGCAAGCTGGGCCACACCGACTCGGTCGTCCACCGGGACTTCCCCGTGGCCGACCCGGCGTACGTCGTGGACGAGACCGTTACCTGCGTCGTGCAGATCAAGGGCAAGGTCAAGGCGCGCCTGGAGGTCTCCCCGTCGATCTCGGACGAGGAGCTGGAGAAGGTGGCGCTGGCCGACGACAAGGTGGTCGCGGCGCTGGACGGGGCGGGAATCCGCAAGGTGATCGTGCGGGCTCCGAAACTGGTGAACATCGTTCCGGCGTAGGTGACGGCCGGGTCTGACGACTGGGTTTGACGGCCAGGCCGTTCGGTGGGGTCGTCAGACCCGGCGGTCAGACCCGGTCGGCAGGCTTGGGGTAATCCCCTACGGGCAGGGTGGGGGTTCCGCTGGAACCCTCGGCCTGCCTTTTCCGTTTACGGTGAAAGAGTTCGGCAGGCACGGGTAAAGAGCCGGCAGATACTGGACGCAGCACCCGAGAGGACCGTCATGGAAGCCGTGGTTGCCATCGTGGCGCTGATCTTCGTGCTGTTCGTGGCACTGGGCGTGTATGCCACGGTGAAGGCGGTCGGCGCCGCCAAGCGGGGCGTGGACCGTACCGTCGAGCAGGCCCGCCGCACCGTGGAGGACCACACTCTCCGGGCGAAGACCTTCGCCCAGCCGGGATCCCAGGGCCAGCTCGCCCAACTGCGCCTCTCCTTGCGCACGTCGATGCGAGCCACCCAGGACGCGCTGCAGGCCGGCGTGAGCGAGGACGAGTCGCTGAAGGAGTCTCTGGCCCTCTTCGACAGGCTCAGCGCGCACGGCCACGAGCTGGACGGCGAGCTGAAGCGGCTGCAGCGCGAACCGGACAGGGCACGCCTCGCCGAGCGGCTGCCCGCCCTGCGGGATCGCACCGAGCAGATAACGAAGTCGGCCGACGCACTGCGCTGGGCGGCACGCGACCGTGCCCAGCGTTTCGGGGACGACGACCTGGACTCGCTGAGCACGCAGATCGGCATGGAGGCGGGCGCACTGCGGCACTGGGAGGCGGAGCCGTCTCCCACACCGAAGGCCGAGCCCTCGCCTGCGAGGGTGACGAAGCCGGCCGCCGCTCCGTCCTCACCGCCGTGGCCGGAGGCACCGAGTGCCGCCGCCGACCAGCAGACCTGGCCGGAGAACTCCGAGTCGCGCAGGGCCGAGGAGCCCACCCGACCCGCGATCGACGCGCCCAAGCAGCGGGCCGCCTACCCTTGGGAGAAGAAGCCCCGCCCGGAGAGCACGACTTGATCCCGCCGGTCCGGCCGCAGGCGGGAGGGGCCGGGCTGCCGTCCACCTCCCCTGACAGGTAATCTCCAGCTCATGTCCCGCCATGTCGCGATCGTCACCGATTCAACGGCCTACCTGCCGCCGCGGACGATGGAGCGCCACGACATCACCGCGGTGCCCCTGACCGTGGTCCTCGGCGACCGGGCACTCGAAGAGGGCACCGAGATCTCGGCCCGCTCGCTGGCCCAGGCACTGCAGAAGCGGCAGTCCGTCACCACCTCGCGGCCCAGCCCCGAGGTCTTCGCCGAGACCTACCGCCGCGTCGCCGAGTCCGGTGCCACCGGCATCGTCTCGCTGCATCTGTCCGCCGAGTTCTCCGGCACGTACGACGCGGCGGTCCTCGCCGCGCGTGAGGCACCTGTGCCCGTGCGGGTGGTGGACACCGGGATGGTCGCGATGGCCCTCGGCTTCTGCGCACTGGCGGCCGCCGAGTCCGCGGAGGCGGGCGGCACGGTCGACGACGCGGTCACGGCGGCGGAGAAACGGGCGGCGGGCACGTACGCGTACTTCTATGTCGACACCCTCGACTATCTGCGCAGGGGCGGCCGGATCGGAGCGGCGCAGGCGCTGTTCGGGTCCGCGCTGGCCGTCAAACCGCTGCTGCAACTGGACGGCGGGTCCATCGAGCTTCTGGAGAAGGTGCGAACCGCCACCAAGGCGATCGCCCGCCTCGAAGAGATCGTGGCCGACCGGGCGGGGAGCGCCCAGGTCGACATCGCCGTCCATCATCTCGCCGCACCCGAACGCGCCTCGGCGCTCGCGGAGCGGCTGCGGGTACGGGTGCCGACCCTGGCCGACCTGTATGTGAGCGAGGTCGGAGCGGTGATCGGGGCGCACACCGGGCCGGGCCTGCTGGGGGCGGTTGTCTCCCCTCGGTGAGGGGCCCGGGTTCTGAGCACACGTTGCGACTCGTTCGAGTGGCGAGGTTATCCACAACTGGGCGGTAATCCCCCGGATTTGAGCAAGATCATCGCGGTTCGGGTGTCATGCCCGATTCTCGTCGCATGGCGCTACTTCGATCACCTTCACGGACCACGACAGCCACCAGCGGCCCGGGCCGCGGCCCGGCCTCCGACGGCCGCACGCGACACCGCGGTCAGCCCTACCGCAGCCGGTCCCGGCGCCGAGAGGCTTCGGCGGAAGCGTTGCGCCTGCGCGCGGAGACGCTCTTCGCCCCTGAACGGACAAGAGTGCGTGGCGAGTCGCGACACGGGCCACCGTCGTGGGCGCGAGACGAGCCGCTGGTCGAGTCCGAGTCTGAGATCGAGTCCCAGATCGAGTCCCAGACCGAGATTGAGATCGAGACCGTGGGAGATGCCCGCACGGGTGCGGGTGCGGGTGCGGGTGCGGGTGCGGGTGGAGGCAGGGCTGGGGACCGGACGGGAGCCGCGTGGCGGGTGCGGGCCGGGCTTGCCGTGCGGGAGCGGATGCCCTTGTGGCTGCAAACCAGGTGCGGGCTGGAGCGCAAAAGTGTGACCGCGCTCGCTGTGGTGCTGGTCGTCGCGGCGGTTCTCGCCGCGCAGCATTTCTGGACGGGGCGGACTGAGCCGGTGCGGGCCCCGCACACCGTACGGGCCGCGGTTCCGTTCGGGGAGGAGGGCGAGGGCGGGCAGAAGACGGCGCCCGGAACGTCCGCCGCCGCAGGAACCCCTGTGGGCGCGGCCGGCACCGCGATCGTCGTGGACGTCAGTGGCAAGGTGCGCGAGCCCGGTATCCACCGGCTGCCGGCCGGCTCCCGGGTCGTCGACGCGCTCAAGGCCGCGGGCGGCGTGCGTCCCGGTACGGACACCGAAGGTCTCAACCGCGCACGGTTCCTTGTGGACGGCGAGCAGGTGGTGGTCGGAGTCCCGCTGGCAGCGGTGTCGGGGCCCGGCGTGACAAAGGCCTCGGGCGGCGCGGGTCCCGGCGGAGCTGCCCCCACCGCGGCCGCTCCGGTCGCCCTCAACACGGCCACCCTGGAACAGCTGGACACGCTGCCCGGCGTCGGACCCGTGCTCGCGCAGCACATCATGGACTACCGCACCCAGCACGGCGGCTTCCGTTCGGTGGACGAGCTGCGTGAGGTGAACGGAATCGGGGACCGCCGTTTCGCCGACCTGCAGAACCTCGTACGGCCATGACGCGACCGACGAATCGGCCGACCGTGCACGCAGGCTCCGCCAGTCCGCTCGGTGCCGCGCATCCTCGCCAGGAGGGGCCGACGGATCTGCGGCTGGTCCCGCCGGCGCTGGCGGTCTGGGCGACAGCGGCGGTGGCGTTGGACGCACCGCCGGGGTGGGTCGCGGGGGTGGTGTGTGTCTGCGTGGCTGTGGCGGGGCGGCTCCTGCTCGCGGGACGCGGCCGTATGCGGGAAGCGCCGCCCATCCGGGTGCCTGAGCCTGAGCCCGATCCGGAGCCGGAGCCGGAGCCGGAGCCGGGGCCCGGAGGCCGACGTGCCGGTTCGTGGTGGGGCGGGTGGCGTTCCTGGTCACGGGCCTCGGTCGCAGCCGTGCTGCTCTGTGTCGCGGCTGCGGCCGCCTCCGGTGGGTTGCACGGTGCGGATCTGCGCAGGGGCCCGGTCCCGGAGCTGGCGCGGCGGTACGCCCAGGTGACCGCCGAGGTGCAGGTCACCTCGGACCCACGGCTCACCCGCCCCCGGATCAAGGGGGACCACGCCGCTCCGACCGCGATCCTGCTCAACGCCGAGGTCCGGCATGTCGAGAGGCCGGACGGGACGGTGGCGCGGACCCGTACACCGGTGCTGCTGATCGTGGACGCCGGCCCGGGTGCGGGCCGTGAGCGGGCGCGCTCGCCCTGGCTCGCACTCCTGCCCTCCACCAGGGTGCGGGTGACGGCACGTGTCGTGCCCGCGCTCGGGGGCGGAGACGGCATCGCGGCGGTACTCCGTGTGCGCGGCAGCGGGCCACCGAGGGTGGTCGGGCGACCGTCCGGCACCCAGCGGTTCGCAGGAGAGTTGCGAGGCGGGTTGCGAGCGGCGACCGACGGGTTGGAGCCGGACGCACGGGCGTTGCTGCCGGGACTGGTGGCGGGGGACACCTCGCGGATCACACCGGAGCTGGACGAGTCGTTCAGGGCGACCGACCTCACTCACATCCTGGCTGTCAGCGGGGCCAACTTCACGATCGTGCTCGCCCTGCTGATCGGTCCGCCGGGCCGGGCCCAGCGGATCGAGCGCCGCGGCCTCGCGCCCCGGCTCGGCCTCCCGCTGCGGGCGACCGCCCTGTGCGGTGGCGTGCTCACACTCGGCTTCGTGATCGTGTGCCGGCCGGACCCGAGTGTGCTGCGAGCCGCGGCCTGCGGAGCGATCGCGCTGCTGGCCATCGCCACCGGGCGTCGCAGATCCTTGATCCCGGCGCTGGCCGCGGCGGTGCTGGCACTGGTGCTGTACGACCCCTGGCTGGCCCGGAGCTACGGGTTTCTGCTCTCCGTGCTCGCCACCGGCGCGCTGCTCACGCTGGCCCCACGGTGGAGTGCGGGACTCCGTAGGCGTGGGGTGCCACCGAGGCTGGCCGAGGCGTTGGCGGCCGCCGGCGCGGCGCAGGCGGTGTGCGCACCGGTCGTCGCCGTCCTCTCGGCGCGGGTCAGCCTGGTGGCGGTGCCGTGCAATCTGCTCGTGGAGTTCGCGGTGGCACCGGCCACGGTGCTGGGCTTCGCGACGCTGGCCACCGCTCCCTGGGTGATGCCGGTCGCGAAGCTGTCGGCCTGGTGCGCGAGTTGGCCCGCCGGATGGATCGCGGACATCGCCCGAGCGGGGGCGGCCCTGCCGGGCGGAGGCGTGGACTGGCCCGGGAGCTGGACCGGGGCGCTGCTGCTCGTCTGCGCCATCGCCGTCGTCGTGCTCGTCGGGCGCAGGCTCCTGCGGCATCCCTGGCTGAGCGGCGCCTGCGGAGTGCTGCTCCTGCTCGTGATGGTGCAACCACCGCCTCTCACGCGGGTGATCACAGGGTGGCCGCCGCCCGGTTGGCGGTTCGCCATGTGCGATGTCGGCCAGGGTGACGCGACGGTCCTCGCGGCGGGCGACGGCAGCGGTGTGGTGGTCGACGCGGGACCGGACCCGATGCTGGCCGACCGGTGTCTCAGCGCGCTCGGCATCACCCGGATCCCACTCGTCGTACTGACGCACTTCCACGCGGACCATGTGGCGGGGCTGCCGGGCGTGCTGCGCGGGAGGGAGGTCGGCGCGATCGAGACGACGGGCTTCGGGGAGCCGCTGGATCAGGCCGAGTTCGTGCACCGGCAGGCGGCGGTCCGGCGCATCCCGGTGACGCGGGCGGTGGCGGGAGAACGGCGTCGTACGGGACCGCTCGACTGGCAGGTGCTGTGGCCGCCGCCGAGTCCGGTTCCGGAGCTGGAGGGCCCGAACGACGCGAGCGTCACTCTGCTCGTCCGGTCGGCCGGGTTGACGATGCTGATGCTCGGAGACCTCGAGCCACCCGCTCAGCAGGCGTTGTTGCGATCCCCGGCCGGAGCCGGTCTGAAAGCCGTGGATGTGCTCAAGGTCGCCCACCACGGGTCGGCCTATCAGGATCCGGACCTCATACGCCGGGCGGCGCCACGCCTCGCGTTGATCTCTACGGGTGCCGGCAACCCGTACGGGCACCCTGCTCCGAGCACGGTGACGGCACTGGAAGCAGGGGGCGCGCAGGTGCTGCGCACGGATGTGGACGGGGCGGTAACCGTGGGAGGAGGAGACGATCACCTGCTGATCACGCGAGACTGAGGGAATGAAACCCGCACAGGTCGATGCCTACCTCCGCCGGATCGGCGTCACCCACCCCGCCTGGCCCACCGCCGACGTACTCCGTGAACTCCAGCTGCGCCACCTGCTGACCGTCCCGTTCGAGAACCTGTCGATCCACCTCGGTGAGGAGATCGCGCTGGACGAGAAGCGGCTCCTGGACAAGGTGGTGGGCGCTCGCAGGGGTGGCTTCTGCTACGAACTGAACGGGGCGTTCGGCGCGCTGCTCAAGGCGCTGGGCTTCGACGTGACACTGCTCGCCGGGCGGGTGTACGGGGAGGAGGAGCGGCTCGGGATTCCGTACGACCATCTGGCGTTGCGGGTCCGGACGGTGGACGGGGGCGACTGGCTGGCCGACGTCGGGTTCGGGGCGCACAGCCACTACCCGCTGGCCTTCGGGGAGCGGGGCGAGCAGGCGGATCCGGCCGGCACGTTCCGGGTGATCGTGGCCGGGGCGGATCCGGCCGGGGTGCGGGGGAGCGCGGGGGAGTTCGGGGATCTGGAGGTGGTGCGGGACGGCAAGTCGCAGTACCGGCTGGAGACGCGACCGCGGGTGCTCGGGGACTTCGTGGCCGGAGCGTGGTGGCACAGCACGTCGTCGGCGTCGCACTTCACACAGTCGCTGGTCTGCTCACGGGTCACCGAGGACGGCGGGCGGATCACGCTCAGCGGGCGCACTCTCACGGTCACGGACCCCGACGGCGGGAAGGAGGTGGCGGAGCTGGCCTCGGACGAGGAGGCGTTGGAGGTGTACCGGGAGCGGTTCGGGATCGTGCTGGAGCGCGTCCCGGTTGTCCGGAAAGGCAGCGCCTGAAGGGAAAACGCACCTGAGGGGAGAACGTAAACGGAACGAACAATTCGGGCTACTCGTTCGCAGTGCCAGCGCATGTGCTGGTTTCCTGCGATGTAGTCGTGTGTTGCCTCGAAAGTCGCATCAGTGGTCGAATACCTCCCCAACAACGAGTGTTTTCACGGTGTGTGTTGACGCGAGGGTGGGTCGCAGATGGTCGGCAGCTGGCTGGGGAACCGTTCGAACCGGGCGCAGGCGGCGGGTCGTCTCGCCGCTGTGCCGATGCCGGCCGGTGCCGGAGTGCTCGGCTGCCGGGTGCTGGACCCCGTCAACCAGCCGGTGCCGGACGCGGAGTTCGTGGTCACGGACACCGCGGGGCGCAACGTGGTCGGAGGGGAACTGGACCCGTTCGGGTCCTTCCTGGTGACGGTCCCCGCCGGTGAGTACCGGCTCGCGGTGTCGGCCGAGGGATTCGCCCCGTACCGGTCGAACGTCACGGTGCCCGAGAACGAGGTGGCCGCGGTCGGCGATGTGATCCTGAACCTCGCTGCACCGCCCTCCTTACCGGGGCCGGGGGACTGGGAGATAGAGCCGACCCATTCCTCGATCGGTTTCACCGCACGGCATATCGGGATGGCGCGGGTGCGGGGCAGGTTCAACACCTTCGCGGGAATAGTGCGGATGACCGAGGGCATGGAGCGGTCGGCCATGCACGTGGTGATCGACGCGGCGTCCGTCGACACCAACGTCAAGATGCGCGACGGGCACCTGAAGTCCGCGGACTTCCTGGATGTGGACCGGTTTCCGACGGTGGAGTTCTACAGCGACCGGTTCACGCACCGGGGCGGCAGCCGGTGGGGGATCACCGGAGCGCTGTCGTTGCACGGGGTGACACGGACGGTCACGCTCGATGCGGAGTATCTCGGAGTCGGCAGCGGCACGGAGGGCGAGGTGCGGGCGGCCTGCCGGGCCACCACCGAGTTGCGGCGCGACGACTTCACGGTGAGCTGGCAGTCGATGCTCGCGCGGGGTATCGCCATGGTCGGGACGAGCATCACGGTCGACCTGGACATACAGATCGTCCCCAAGGGCTGACCCGGGGCCGTCCCCGAGGGCTGCCCCGGTGCGAGGCGCCGTTCCGGTGCCGGAAAATGGCCGGGTGAGCGACGTGAGACATGTACTGGTGCTGCCCGACCGCGATGCCGCGCAGGAGGCGTCGCAGGCGCTCGGGGAGCGGTTCGCCCTCGAAGAGGAGCCACAGCTCGTACGGGACGCCCTGGCCGGTGAGGACGATGCCGAGGACGCCCAGTGGCTGCTCGTACTGCGGGACGAGAGCGGGCGGCTCGATGCCCGGGAGCTGGACGAGTTCGCGGGGGAGTGGGACGGCTGGCGCGAGGAACCGTAGAGGAGCCGAGGAACCGTGGAGGGGAGCTGTGGCAGAGGCGTAGTCGCGGGCCCGTTGTCGGTGGTGCGTGGGATGCTAGGGCGCGATGGCCAGGAACTCTGCACACGACAATCCGCTCGCTCCTGTCACGATCGCCGTGGGGCAGGAGGACCTTCTGCTCGACCGTGCCGTGCAGGTGGTGGTGGCCGCCGCGCGCGCCGCCGACGCGGACACCGACGTACGGGACCTCACGTCGGACCAACTGCAGCCGGGCACGCTCGCCGAGCTGACGAGCCCGTCGCTCTTCGCCGAGCGCAAGGTCGTCGTGGTGCGGGGCGCGCAGGATCTGTCGGCCGACACGATCAAGGACGTGAAGGCGTACCTGAACGCTCCGGCCGAGGAGATCACGCTCGTGCTGCTGCACGCGGGGGCGGCCAAGGGCAAGGCGCTGCTCGATGCCGCGCGCAAGGTGGGGGCGCGGGAGATCGCCTGCCCGAAGATGACGAAGCCGGCGGACCGGCTGGCCTTCGTGCGGAGCGAGTTCCGGGCGCTGGGCCGGTCGGCGACGCCTGAGGCGTGCCAGGCCCTCGTCGACTCGATCGGGAGCGACTTGCGGGAGCTGGCTTCCGCGGTGACCCAGTTGGTCGCGGACGTCGAGGGGACGATCGACGAGGCGGTCGTCGGGCGGTACTACACCGGCCGCGCGGAGGCCTCCAGCTTCACGGTGGCGGACCGGGCGGTCGAGGGGCGGGCGGCGGAGGCGCTGGAGGCCCTGCGGTGGTCCCTGTCGACCGGGGTCGCCCCCGTCCTGATCACGAGTGCGCTGGCGCAGGGTGTGCGGGCCATCGGAAAGCTGTCCTCCGCGCGGGGTGGGCGTCCGGCCGACCTGGCGCGAGAGCTGGGGATGCCGCCGTGGAAGATCGACCGGGTTCGGCAGCAGATGCGGGGGTGGACTCCTGATGGGGTCGCTGTCGCGTTGCAGGCGGTTGCGGAGGCCGATGCGGGGGTCAAGGGGGGTGGTGATGACCCTGCGTACGCGTTGGAGAAGGCTGTCGTCACGGTTGCCCGTGCGGCTCGCCTGCGGCGTGGCTGACCGGCCCCTGGGCGTCGCTGGCCGGCGTTTGCCGCTTGACCGCCGCCAGGCGCCGCTGAGCGGCGTTGCCGCCTGACCGCCTGACCGCCTGACCGCCTGACCGTCCGGTCGTCCGGCCAGCATCCGCCACCGTTTCTCGCCCCCGCCGCCCCTCCCCGTCCCGACCCTGGGGGCTGCGCCCCCAGACCCCCCTGTCGGCCTGGACGGCCTCGTCCTCAAACGCCGGACGGGCTGAAAGACGCCGCCGGACGGGCTGAAAGACGAGCCCCGGTCCTCGCCCTGGAAAGGGTGAGGACCGGGGCCCGGTTCAAGCTGGGGACTCGTACCCGCGTGGCGAACGCAGTCGCGTACGAGTCGGGGTGCCGGTCGGGAGCGGATGAGAGAGGGCCCGCTCAGGTCCTTCCGGCGTTCGAATCATTCGAATCAAGTGAGTGCAGGGCCGTGGCCCGGCGCTCGGCAGAGGTTCAGACCTTGAGGGTGGCGACCTTCGAAGCAAGCGCCGACTTCTTGTTGGCGGCCTGGTTCTTGTGGATGACGCCCTTCGAGACAGCCTTGTCCAGCTTGCGCGAGGCTTCGCGCGCGGCAGCCGTGGCCTTCTCGACGTCACCCGCGGCAGCGGCCTCGCGGGCCCTGCGGATCGCGGTCTTCAGGGAGGACTTGACGGCCTTGTTGCGCAGCCGAGCCTTCTCGTTGGTCTTGATCCGCTTGATCTGGGACTTGATGTTCGCCACGAAATGAGCCTTCTCAGGTTCAGGCGCGCAAGACGGTCACGTCTCGAGCGCCGATGAGTTCTTACTGATTCCTGCGTGTCCCCTGCAGAGAGGGCATGAGACACAGCTGCCCAGATTAGCAGTCGCCCTGCGGACGGCCCAAACCGGTCGCACGCCGCCACCCGTGGGACCATGGAGCCTACGTATCGATCCGACCCGAGGCGACAGGCGCCTCAAGAGACAGGACCCTGCGTGCCCGCGATCCCTAACAACGTGCCCGAGCCGAGCCGTACCGACCCGGCCCTGCTCCGCAACTTCTGCATCATCGCGCACATCGACCACGGCAAGTCCACGCTCGCCGACCGGATGCTCCAGCTCACCGGAGTGGTCGACGTGCGGCAGATGCGCGCTCAGTACCTCGACCGCATGGACATCGAGCGCGAGCGGGGCATCACGATCAAGTCCCAGGCCGTGCGACTGCCCTGGGCCCCGACCTCCGGGGACAACCAGGGCGAGACCCACGTCCTCAACATGATCGACACCCCCGGGCACGTCGACTTCACGTACGAGGTCTCGCGGTCGCTCGCCGCCTGTGAGGGCACCGTCCTCCTCGTCGACGCCGCTCAGGGCATCGAGGCCCAGACCCTCGCCAACCTCTACCTGGCGATGGAGAACGACCTCAAGATCATCCCCGTACTGAACAAGATCGACCTGCCGGCCGCCCAGCCCGAGAAGTTCTCCGAGGAGCTGGCCAATCTCATCGGCTGCCAGCCGGAGGACGTGCTCAAGGTCTCGGCGAAGACCGGCATCGGCGTCGACGCGCTGCTGAACCGGGTCGTCCGTGACGTCCCGGCCCCGGTCGGCGCCGCGGACGCCCCGGCCCGCGCGATGATCTTCGACTCGGTCTACGACTCCTACCGGGGCGTGGTCACGTACGTCCGTGTCATCGACGGGCAGCTCAGCAAGCGCGAGCGCATCAAGATGATGTCGACCGGCGCCACGCACGAGCTCCTCGAGATCGGCGTCTCGTCCCCCGAGATGACCCCGGCCGACGGCATCGGCGTCGGCGAGGTGGGCTACATCATCACCGGCGTGAAGGACGTCCGTCAGTCCAGGGTCGGTGACACGATCACCAGCAAGGACAAGGGCGCCACCGAGGCCCTCGGCGGGTACAAGGACCCGAAGCCGATGGTCTTCTCCGGTCTGTATCCGCTGGACGGCTCGGACTATCCCGACCTGCGTGAGGCGCTGGACAAGCTCCAGCTCAACGACGCCGCCCTGGTCTACGAGCCCGAGACCTCCGCGGCCCTCGGCTTCGGCTTCCGCGTCGGGTTCCTCGGTCTGCTGCACCTCGACGTCGTCCGTGAGCGCCTGGAGCGCGAGTTCAACCTCGAACTCATCGCCACCGCGCCCAACGTGGTCTACCGCGTGATCATGGAGGACGGGAAGGAACACACGGTCACCAACCCGAGCGAGTTCCCCGAGGGCAAGATCGACAAGGTCTTCGAGCCGGTCGTCCGGGCCACGGTCCTCGCTCCCAGCGAGTTCATCGGCTCGATCATGGAGCTCTGCCAGACCCGTCGCGGCACCCTCCTCGGGATGGACTACCTGTCCGAGGACCGCGTCGAGATCCGCTACACGCTCCCGCTCGCCGAGATCGTCTTCGACTTCTTCGACAACCTGAAGTCCAAGACCCGCGGGTACGCCTCCCTGGACTACGAGCCCACCGGCGAGCAGGACGCCTCGCTGGTGAAGGTCGACATCCTGCTCCACGGCGACCGCGTCGACGCCTTCTCCGCCGTGACGCACAAGGACGCGGCGTACGCGTACGGAGTGCGGCTCGTCGCCAAGCTGCGCGAGCTGATCCCGCGCCAGGCGTTCGAGATTCCCATCCAGGCCGCCATCGGCTCCCGGGTGATCGCCCGCGAGACCATCCGCGCCATCCGCAAGGACGTCCTCGCCAAGTGCTACGGCGGTGACATCTCCCGTAAGCGGAAGCTCCTTGAGAAGCAGAAGGAGGGCAAGAAGCGGATGAAGATGGTGGGCTCTGTGGAGGTTCCGCAAGAAGCGTTCATCTCCGTGCTGTCCAGTGACGACAGCGGCGGCACCGGCAAGGGGAAGAAGTAGCCCCCAGCAACCATCGGGCCAGGCCCGAGAACGTGGGCCCGTCGTGCTTTCGCGCGGCGGGCTCACGGCGTCAACGGACCGCCTCGTTCTGCCCAGGCTCTGTAGGAAGTGACAGGCCGCGGCCTCTTACGCGCCGGGCGGACGGGCTTTACTCTGATCACCACTCGACGTTACTCGCGAGTTAACAACGACCGCAGCCAAACCGCAACGAGCCAGTCATACGCGCTGTCGCGGGCCCCGGAGGATGTCGTGAGCGACACACAGACCCTGATCGAGAACCGTCCGCCGTCCGTGGCGGCCCTCTTCCTGGAGCGGGTGGCGGCCACGCCGGACGCGGAGGCGTACCGCTATCCGGTGCCCGCCGCCTCGGGCGCGGGGCCCGACGAGTGGAAGTCGCTGAGCTGGGCCCAGGCGGCCGACCGGGTCTACGCGATCGCGGCCGGTCTGATCGAACTGGGCGTGCTGCCGGAGCAGCGCATCGCGCTCGCCTCCGCCACCCGCGTCGAGTGGATCCTCGCCGACCTCGGCATCATGTGCGCCGGTGGGGCGACCACCACCATCTATCCGTCGACCAAGGCGGACGAGTCGGCCTTCATCCTCTCCGACTCCGACAGCAAGGTGCTGATCGCGGAGGACGCGGAGCAGCTTGCCAAGGCCCGCGAGAAGCGCGCCGAGTTCCCCGGGCTCACCCACGTCGTGGTCATCGACTCCACCGGTGTCGAGTTCGCCGACGACGAGGGCGACTGGGTGCTCAGCCTCGCCGAGCTGGAGCAGCGGGGTGCCGCGTATCTGGAGAAGAACCCCGACCTGATCAAGGACAAGGTCGGGGCGATCACCAAGGACCAGCTCGCGACTCTCATCTACACCTCCGGCACCACCGGCCGCCCCAAGGGCGTACGGCTGCCGCACGACAACTGGTCGTACATGGCCAAGGCCATCTCCGCGACCGGTCTGGTCGGCCGGGAGGACGTCCAGTACCTGTGGCTGCCGCTCGCGCACGTCTTCGGCAAGGTGCTCACGTCCGGGCAGATCGAGTGCGGGCACGTGACGGCCGTCGACGGCCGCGTGGACAAGATCATCGAGAATCTGCCGATCGTGCAGCCGACGTACATGGCGGCCGTGCCGCGTATCTTCGAGAAGGTCTACAACGGGGTCGCGGCCAAGGCGCGGGCAGGCGGCGGCGCCAAGTACAAGATCTTCCAGTGGGCGGCCGGGGTCGGCCGCGAGTACGCGAAGGTCACGCAGGACAACTTCCGCCGTACCGGCGTCGCCTCCGCGCCCTTCCCCCTCTCCGCCAAGCACAAGGTCGCGGACGCGCTCGTCTTCGCCAAGATCCGTGAGGCCTTCGGCGGCAATCTCCGCGCCTGCGTCTCCGGCAGCGCCGCGCTCGCGCCCGAGATCGGCTACTTCTTCGCGGGCGCCGGCATCCACATTCTGGAGGGTTACGGACTCACGGAGTCGTCCGCGGCCTCCTTCGTGAACCCCGGAGAGGCGTACCGTACGGGCACGGTCGGCAAGCCGCTGCCCGGCACCGAGGTGCGGATCGCGGACGACGGAGAGATCCTGCTGCGCGGTCCCGGCATCATGGAGGGCTACCACGGGCAGCCCGAGAAGACCGCCGAGGTCCTGGAGTCCGACGGATGGTTCCACACCGGCGACATCGGGGAGCTGTCCCCGGACGGCTACCTGCGCATCACGGACCGCAAGAAGGACCTCATCAAAACCTCGGGTGGCAAGTACATCGCGCCCGCCGAGGTCGAGGGCCAGTTCAAGGCCGTCTGCCCGTACGTCTCCAACATCCTCGTGCACGGCGCCGACCGGAACTTCTGCACCGCGCTCATCGCCCTGGACGAGCCGTCCCTCCTCGGCTGGGCCGCGGACAACGGTCTGGAGGGCAAGTCGTACGCCGAGGTCGTCGCCGACCCCACGACGGTCAAGCTGATCGACGGCTATGTGAGGACGCTCAACGAGGGCCTCCAGCGCTGGCAGACCATCAAGAAGTTCAAGCTCCTGCCGCGTGACCTCGACATCGAGCACGGCGAACTGACCCCGAGCCTCAAGCTGAAGCGCCCGGTCGTGGAGCGGGAGTACCGGCACCTGATCGACGAGATGTACGCGGGTACGCGGGAGGCGTAGTCGTCGGTGAGGGGAGCCGGCCCCGTCCCCGGCCTCCGGGGGGCCGGCTCCCGCACCCGCGCGGGCTCACGGCTCGCCGGTGTACGGCCGCTGCGTGGCAGTTCCGCAGCGGCCTGAGAGGAGGGGCGGGGTCACAGACCCCGTCCCCTCCGCATCTCGCGCAACAGGTCTTCCATGTGGCGCACATGCTGGCGCAGTGAGGCCACATCGGCGAGATCGCTGGCCGACATGTGCGTCTCGATCGCGTGCAGACGGTCGGCGAGTTCGTCGAACTGCGCCTGCTCACGGGCGAGCATCCGCTCCAACTGCCGGTTCTTGCGGTGCAGATCGAGGAAGACGGTCACCTTGGCACGCAGCACCCAGGGGTCGAACGGCTTGGTGAGATAGTCGGCGGCTCCGGTGGCGTACCCGCGGAACGCGTAGCCCGCGTCGGAGTCCGTGCCGGTCAGGAAGATGATCGGTACATCTTTGGTCTGGTCGAGCCGCTTGATGTTCGCGGCGGTCTCGAACCCGTCCATGCCCGGCATTCGGATGTCGAGCAGGACGACCGCGAAGCGCTGCCGCAGCAGCGCCTTCATCGCCTCCTCACCGGACTGGGCGCGGACGAGCGGCTCGTTGAGGGACCCCAGGACGGCCTCCAGCGCGACCAGGTTGTCCTCCATGTCGTCCACGAGGAGGATGCTGGCGCGCTCGTCGGTCGATGCCTCAGTGCTCATGGTGATCGATTGCCTGCCTCATTCGTTCGGCGGTGGGACAGCGGGATCATCCGAAACGCCGGCTCCAGCGATGGCGGTTGTGGCGGAGCCCTCCAGTTCTTTGGTGCCCAGCTCCTCGGCCGTGTCCCGCTCCTCGGTGTTCTGCCCATCGGCGTCCGGGCCCTCGGGGTCCAGGAGGGCGCAGACGACGGTCAGCAGCTGATCGACGTCCACCGGCTTGGGTACGTAGTCGTTCGCACCGCGTGCGATGGACTTCTCGCGGTCGCCCGGCATCGCCTTGGCGGTGAGGGCGACGATGGGAAGTCCGGCCCAGCGCGGGGTGCGCCGGATGACGGAGATGGTCTCGTACCCATCCATCTCCGGCATCATGATGTCCATCAGGACGAGTCCGACGTCCGGGTTGCGCTCCAGCGCCTCGATGCCCTCGCGACCGTTCTCCGCGTACAGGACGGGCATCCCGACCCGGCCCAGTACGTGGGTGAGCGCGAAGACGTTGCGGATGTCGTCGTCCACGATCAGCACCCGTCGCCCCGGCAGGACCTGACCCGCACGGCCCGTCTTCCACTCCTCCAGTTTGGTGGGCGCGGGCCAGCTGTCGTCCTGGTCGTGGACGCTGAAGGGCTCGCTGGACAGTTGTTCGGGCACGAGCATGGGCAGGGCCCGGTCCTCGATGCCCGGCCCGGTCGGGTGTCCGGGGCTGACGACAGGCACGTACAGCGTGAAGGTGGAGCCCTTGCCCGGCGTGCTCTCGGCGATGATGCGGCCGCCCAGCAGGCCCGCGATCTCCCTGCTGATGGACAGGCCGAGGCCGGTGCCGCCGTACTTGCGGTTCGTCGTGCCGTCGGCCTGCTGGAACGCCTCGAAGATCACCGGGAGTTTCTCCTGGGCGATACCGATGCCGGTGTCGGAGACCGCGAACGCGATCACGTTGTCGCTGCTCTCGCGGGTGATGTGGGGCTCGGGGTTCTTGACGCGGTTGACGCGCAGCTCGACCCGGCCCGACGCGGTGAACTTGATCGCGTTGGAGAGCAGGTTGCGCAGGATCTGCTGGAGCCGCTGCTCGTCCGAGAACATCTCGCGCGGTACGTCCTCGCCGACGGCCACCTCGAAGGCGAGGCCCCGGTCGATGGTGAGCGGGCGGAAGGTGGCGTGCACGTAGTCGAGCAGCTTGATCAGCGGCAGCTTCTTGGGGCGTACGTCCATCCGGCCGGCCTCGATCTTCGAGAGGTCGAGGATGTCGTTGATGAGCTGCAGGAGGTCGGATCCCGACCGGTGGATCGTCGTAGCGAACTGCACCTCCTGGTCGGAGAGATGACCGTCCGGATTGTCGGAGAGCAGCCGGGCGAGGATCAGCAGCGAGTTGAGCGGCGTGCGCAGCTCGTGCGACATGTTCGCCAGGAACTCCGACTTGTACTGGGACGACGTCGCCAACAGCGCCGCCTTCTCCTCCAGCGCGGCGTTCGAACGCCGCAGCTCGGCCTGCTGCGACTGGAGCTCGTCGGAGCGGTCCTGGAGCTGGATGGCCAGCCGCTGGGACTCGCCGAGCAGGGACTCCGTACGGGAGTTGGCGATGATGGTGTTGATCGCGACGCCGATGGTGTTCACGAACTGGTCGAAGAACGCCAGGTGGACGTCGGAGAAGCGGGAGAACGAGGCGAGCTCGATCACGCCGAGCAGCTTGTCCTCGAAGGGGATCGGGATGATGACGACGCTCGCGGGGGACGCCTCGCCCAGACCGCTGTTGATCTTGATGTAGTCCGGCGGGGCCTCCTCCACCAGGATCCGCTTCCGCTCGCGGGCGGCCTGCCGTACGAGCCCGTGCACCGGCATGCTGACCGTGTCGACCGTCGCGCTCTGCGCCGACCCGTATCCGGCGATGAAGGCGAGCCCCTTGATGGGCAGGGCCGTCTGCAGGGTCGTCTTGTCCATCTCCGGGTCGGCCAGGAAGAAGGCGCCGTACTGCGCGTTCACCAGCGGGGTCAGCTCGCGCAGGATCAGGTCGGCGACCTCCATCAGGTCCCGGTGGCCCTGCATGAGGGCGGCGAGACGGGCGAGGTTCGACTCCAGCCAGTCCTTGGCGCGGGTGGTCTCGCGGAGGTTGGCCACCATCAGGTTGATGTTGTCCTTGAGCTCGTCGACCTCGCCCTGGGTCTCCACCGTGATGGAGCGGGACATGTCGCCCTGGGCCACCGCGGACGCCACCTCGGCGATCGCGCGGACCTGGGTGGTGAGGTTCGACGCCAGCTCGTTCACGTTCGTCGTCAGGCGCTTCCAGGTGCCGTACACGCCCTCGACCCGTGCCTGGCCGCCGAGCTGTCCTTCGGAGCCCACCTCGCGGGCCACGCGCGTGACCTCGGAGGAGAAGGACGACAGCGTGTCCACCATCGTGTTGATGGTGCTCTTCAGCTCCAGGATCTCGCCGCGCGCGTCGACGTCGATCTTCTTCGACAGGTCGCCCTGGGCCACCGCGGTGGCGACCTGCGCGATGTTGCGGACTTGTGAGGTCAGGTTGTCCGCCATGTAGTTGACGTTGTCGGTGAGGTCCCGCCACACACCGGAGACGCCGAGCACCTGGGCCCGGCCGCCGAGGCGTCCGTCGGTGCCGACCTCGCGGGCCACCCTCGTCACCTCGTCGGCGAAGGCCCGCAGCTGCTCCACCATCGTGTTGACGGTGTCCTTCAGCTCCAGGATCTCGCCGCGCGCGTCGACGGTGATCTTCTTGGAGAGGTCGCCGTTGGCGACGGCCGTGGTCACCTGGGCGATGTTGCGCACCTGGGAGGTGAGGTTCAGCGCCATGAAGTTGACGTTGTCGGTGAGGTCCTTCCAGACGCCGGACACGCCGCGGACCTGGGCCTGACCGCCGAGGTTGCCCTCGGTGCCGACCTCGCGGGCCACGCGGGTGACCTCGTCGGCGAAGGCGGAGAGCTGGTCGACCATGGTGTTGATGGTCGACTTCAGCTCCAGGATCTCGCCCTTCGCCTCGACCGTGATCTTCTTGCCGAGGTCGCCCTGGGCCACGGCGGTCGACACGAGCGCGATGTTGCGCACCTGCGAGGTCAGGTTGTCGGCCATGAAGTTGACGTTGTCGGTGAGGTCCTTCCAGACGCCGGACACGCCGCGGACCTGGGCCCGGCCGCCGAGGTTGCCCTCGGTGCCGACCTCGCGGGCCACGCGGGTGACCTCGTCGGCGAAGGCGGAGAGCTGGTCGACCATGGTGTTGATGGTCGACTTCAGCTCCAGGATCTCGCCCTGGGCGCCGACGGTGATCTTCTGGCTCAGGTCGCCGTTGGCCACCGCCGTCGTCACCTGAGCGATGTTGCGCACCTGCGACGTCAGGTTCGAGGCCATGAAGTTGACGTTGTCGGTGAGGTCCTTCCAGACCCCGGACACGCCGCGGACCTGGGCCCGGCCGCCCAGCTCGCCCATCGTGCCGACCTCGCGGGCCACGCGGGTGACCTCGTCGGCGAAGGCGGAGAGCTGCTCGACCATGGTGTTCACGGTCAGCTTCAGTTCGAGCAGCTCGCCGGTCGCCTCGACCGTCACCGTGCGGGTCAGGTCGCCACGAGCCACCGCCGTGGTCACCAGGGCGATGTCGCGGACCTGGGCGGTCAGCCGGGCCGCCATCGTGTTGACCGCCTCGGTCACGTCGCGCCAGCTTCCCGACAGGCCGCTCACCTTGGCGCGGCCACCCAGCCGCCCCTCCGTGCCGACCTCTCGCGCCACCCGGGTCACCTCACCCGTGAACAGGGAGAGCTGATCGACCATCTTGTTGACGGCCTGGCCCATACGACGCAGATCGCCACGGAGTTGACGGTTCCCGTCGTGCAGGTCGACCCGCTGTGTCAGATCACCGCCCGCCACGGCGTCGAGGACGCGCGTCGCGTTGGCGGCCGGCGCCACCAGGGCGTCGAGCAGGCGGTTCACGTCGTCGACACGGGTCGTCCAGTGGCCCTGGCCGGGGCTCGCGGAGAGCCGCTCGTCCAGCCGGCCGTGGCGCACGACCTCGCGACGGACGCGCTGGGCCTCCGAGTTGAAATGCAGACTCCGGTCCAGTATCTGGTTGAACACCGCGCCCAGCTCGGCCGCTATGCCGTGTCCCGTCTCGGGCACCTTGCGGAAGTCGCCGTCACGGGCGGAGGTCATGGCGGCGAGGAGCGGCCGTAGATCCGATGCCCGAAGCTGTCCGTCTTCGAGCACATGCATAGCACTGTTCTCACTCATGGTGGCCCACTTCGGTAACTCGGCGCTTATGGGCGTAGCCAGTCTGTCACTGTGGCGGCATCGCCTGAGGCGTATTCGTCCGAACTGCTCAGGGAGCCGCACAGTGGGGGCCATTCCGACGCAACGAGAGTCCGAGTCCCGCGCCCCTGGAACCACGGTACGCCCGCACGCAGTGGCGCGTATGTCGTTGCCGGGTAACTCTCTGGCGCCGGGCGCGGCACGTAGATTCGTCCGTTCGACACTCGCAAAATGGACCGAACTGGTCCTGGACGACGAGGAGTTGATTACCGACCGGCTTGTCGGTGACGCGATGGTGGTCGTCAGCGAACTCGTGACGAACGCGGTCGTGCACGCCGGCACGGACGTGGAACTGCTGTGCCGGCTCGACCCCTGCACGGAGGGCTGCTCGGCGACGGTCCCGGGCAGTACGGAGACCGCGCCGACGGGTCCGGAGGCTGCCCGGACACCCTCCGCGCAGGGGTTCGCGTCCCCGAAGGGGTCCGCCTCCGTGCAAGGGCTTTCTTCCGTGCAGGGATCCGTTTCCGTGAGTGCGCCCGGCGTCGTGAAAGCCTTCGTCATAGAGGTCTCCGACCACCACCCCGAGCGCGTCCTGCGCGACGAGGGTGCCGGGCGGACGCACGACGCCGTCGAATACGGCCGCGGTCTGCGGCTCGTCTCCGCGCTCTCCGAAGCCTGGGGCATCACCTACCGCACCGGCATCAAGACCGTGTGGGCGCGGCTGCCCGTCGAGGAGTCGGGAGCTACGGGAGCTACGGGAGCTATGGGGGCCGCGGGAGCTGTGGGGGCCATGGGAGTCACGGAGGCCTACGAAGGGGAGCACGCCCTGCGGCGGGGACAGCGGGCCGCCGAGATCCTCGCCCCCGCGCCCCGGCGCAGCGTGCAGGACCAGGACTGGCTCAACCGCGGCGCCCTTTCCTTCCTCGCCGAAGCCTCCGACCTGCTCGCCGGCCAGCTCGACGAGGACCTGGTCGCCGCGCTCACCGGGCAGCTGCTCGTGCCGCGGCTCGCCGACTGGTGCGCGGTGTGGCTGGAGGACGAGGCACCGGGCCGCTCCGACGGGGGCCTCGTCGGCGGACCCCGGCTCGCCCGCGTCTGGCACAGCAGCGAGAACCGTATGGAGGAGCTGCGCCTGATCCTGGAGAAGGACCCGCCCGAGCTGCCCGAGTCGGCCCGCTCCAGGCCCGTACCCGTGCCCTGGCCCGCCGAGGCGCTGGGCGCGAGGACGGAGAGCGGATCGGCCCTCGCGTACCGGCTGATCGCCGGCGGCAGACCGCTTGGCACCCTCGTCATCGGGCGGGCCGGGCAGGACCACTTCCCCGACGAGATCACGGGGCTCGTCGAGGACCTCAGCCGCCGCGTCGCGCTCGCCATCGGAGCGGCCCGCCAGTACGCGCGCCAGGCCACCATCAGCCGCGTACTGCAGCGCGGGCTGCTGCCCGGGGCGGTCGCCGAGATCCCCGGGGTGCGCAGCGCGCTCGTCTACGAGCCGTGCGACAAGGGCGGACCGAGCGGGGACTTCTACGACCTCTTCCCCGCCGGGGACGGACGCTGGTGCTTCGCTCTCGGTGACGTCCAGGGCAAGGGACCCGAGGCGGCCGTCGTCATCGGCCTCGCCCGGCCCTGGCTGCGGCTGCTGGCCCGTGAGGGATACGCGGTGCCCGAAGTCCTCGACCGGCTCAACCGGCTGCTCCTCGACGACGCCACCGAGACCGCGGACGCGGCGGCCCGCGCCCTGGTGGCGGACGGTGGCGCGGGGCTCGCCGACGAAGGGCCGCAGACCCGTTTCCTCTCCCTCCTCTACGGCGAGCTCGTGCCCGTCGAGGGCGGGGTGCGCTGCACCATGGCCTCCGCCGGGCACCCGCTGCCGCTGCTCCTGGAGCCCTCCGGGGAGGTCTACGAGGTGGCCCAGCCGCAGTCCCTCCTCGGTGTCTTCGAGGACGCCGACTTCCTCTGCGAGACCTTCGAACTGCGGCCCGGCGACAGCATCCTCTGCGTCACGGACGGCGCGACGGAGCGGCGCAACGGCCACCGGCAGTTCGACGACGACAACGGACTCGCGGCGGCGCTCACCGAGTGCGCCGGGCTGAGCGCCGAGCTGATCGCAGAGCGGATCCGGCGGCTGGTGCACGAGTTCGGCGGGAAGCCGCCGGAGGACGATCTGGCGCTGCTGGTGCTGCAGGCGGAGTAGCCGGTCCGGGCGGAGCGGGCGGTGCGGGCGGAGTAGGCACATCCGTGCGTACGAGACATCCGTGCGTACGAGACATCCGTGCGTACGAGAGATCTGTGCGTACGAGACATCTGGGCGTCGGGGTGTCCGTGCGTACGGGACAATGGAGGACATGCCTTCCGCACTTCCCGACGGCGAGCCCGTCCCCGACGACGGGGCGCTGCCCGCGCACGCCCTGGCCGGCGCGGCCGACCGTCCGCTCGGGTTCTACCTCCATGTCCCGTACTGCGCGACGCGCTGCGGCTACTGCGATTTCAACACGTACACGGCGACGGAGCTGCGCGGCTCGGGGGGTGTGCTGGCCTCCCGTGACAACTACGCCTCGACCCTGACCGACGAGGTCCGCCTCGCCCGCAAGGTCCTCGGCGACGACCCGCGGCCGGTCCGCACGGTCTTCGTCGGCGGCGGTACGCCCACACTGCTGGCCGCCGACGATCTCGTACGGATGCTGGGGGCGGTCCGCGAGGAGTTCGGGCTCGCGGACGACGCCGAGATCACCACGGAGGCGAACCCGGAGTCGGTCGACCCGCAGTACCTGGCCACGCTCAGGGCCGGCGGTTTCAACCGGATCTCCTTCGGCATGCAGAGCGCGCGCCCGCATGTGCTGCAGATCCTCGACCGCACCCACACCCCCGGCCGGCCCGAGGCGTGTGTCGCCGAGGCCCGCGCGGCCGGCTTCGACCATGTGAACCTCGACCTCATCTACGGCACGCCCGGGGAGAGCGACGACGACTGGCGGGCCTCGCTCGACGCGGCGATCGGCGCCGGGCCCGACCACGTGTCGGCGTACGCGCTGATCGTCGAGGAGGGGACGCAGCTCGCGCGGCGCATCCGGCGGGGCGAGGTGCCGATGACCGACGACGACGTACACGCGGACCGGTACCTGATGGCCGAGGATCGTCTGTCGCAGGCTGGCTTCTCCTGGTACGAGGTCTCCAACTGGGCCACCTCGGAAGCCGGCCGGTGCCTCCACAACGAGCTGTACTGGCGGGGCGCCGACTGGTGGGGGGCCGGTCCGGGTGCCCACAGCCATGTGGGCGGGGTGCGGTGGTGGAACGTCAAGCATCCTGGGGCTTATGCGGGGGCGCTGGCGGCGGGGCGGTCTCCTGGTGCGGGGCGTGAGCTGTTGTCTGAGGAGGACCGGAGGGTCGAGCGGATCCTGCTGGAGCTTCGGCTCCTGGAGGGGTGCCCTCTGTCGCTGCTGCGGCCGGACGGTCTCGCGGCGGCCGCGCGTGCGCTGGCCGAGGGGCTGATTCAGGCCGTTCCGTACGAGGAGGGGCGCGCGGTGCTCACCCTGCGGGGGCGGTTGCTGGCGGACGCGGTGGTGCGGGACCTGGTGGACTGAGCTTTTCGCCCCCGCCGCCCCCTCCGCCCCTTCCCGTCCCGTCCCTGGGGGCTGCGCCCCCAGACCCCCGCGATCGCGCTGAACTCGCTCGTCCTCAAACGCCGGACGGGCTGGGAGAGTGCCCCGCGGTCTACTCCGGTGTCGTCACGAAGTCGATCAGTTCCTCCACCCGGCCGAGGAGTTCCGGCTGGAGGTCGCGGTAGGAGTGGACCGAACCGAGGATCCGCTCCCACGCCGCCCCCGTGTTCTCGGGCCACCGCAGCGCCCGGCAGACCCCCGTCTTCCAGTCCTGCCCCCGCGGCACGCGCGGCCACGCGGGGATGCCCACGGACGCCGGCTTCACGGCCTCCCAGACGTCGATGTACGGATGGCCCACGACGAGCGCGTACTCGCTCGTCACGGCCTCCGCGATACGCGACTCCTTCGTGCCGGGGACCAGATGGTCCACGAGGACCCCCAGCCGCGCGTCCGGCCCGGGACCGAACTCGTCGACGATGGCGGGCAGGTCGTCGATGCCCTCCAGGTACTCGACGACGACCCCCTCGACGCGGAGGTCGTCACCCCAGACCCGTTCCACCAGTTCGGCGTCGTGGCGGCCCTCCACGTAGATGCGCCCGGCCCTGGCCACCCGGGCCCGCGCCCCCGGCACGGCGACCGATCCCGATGCCGTACGTGTGCGGCGTACCGGCGCGGCGGACGGGCGTACGAGCGTCACCACGCGCCCCTCCAGCAGGAACCCGCGAGGCTCCAGCGGAAACACCCGGTGCTTGCCGAAGCGGTCCTCCAGCGTGACCGTCCCCGCCTCGCAGCGGATCACGGCACCGCAGAACCCGGTTCCGGGCTCCTCGACCACGAGCCCCGGCTCCGCCGCGACCTCGGGCACGGGCTTGGGCTTCTTCCACGGAGGGGTCATATCCG
The DNA here is from genome assembly GCF_040651415.1 of Streptomyces sp. NPDC048484. Lineage (NCBI taxonomy): Bacteria > Bacillati > Actinomycetota > Actinomycetes > Kitasatosporales > Streptomycetaceae > Streptomyces > Streptomyces sp. NPDC048484. The sequence continues at coordinate 5,454 of NZ_JBEZJY010000014.1, read as the reverse complement.
CTGAGTACTGGCGCATTCGGATGACGATAGACGATAGGAGAAGGCCCCGGCCGGATGCACGCCAGCCCTCCCACGACACGCCGAAGCACCGCTCAGGACGCGTGGGAACGCCGCCTACGACATGCCGAAACGCCGTGCCAGCGCGTCCCGTTGGGCCCGTACGAACGCCGCGTCCACCACCGCCCCGTGCCCGGGCACGTACACCGCGTCCTCGCCTCCGAGCTGCAGCAGCCGGTCCAGCGCGGCGGGCCAGTGGGAGGGCACGGCGTCGGGCCCCGCCTGGGGTTCGCCGGACTCCTCGACCAGGTCACCGCAGAAGACGATCCCCGGCGAATCGGCCCCGGCCCCGGCTCCGGCTCCGGTTCCCGTCCCGGTTCCGGTTCCGGTTCCGGTTCCGGTCACCAGGACCGCCAGGTCGTGGGCCGTGTGACCGGGACCCACGTCGGCCAGCAGGGCCTGTCGGCCTCCGCCCAGGTCGAGCGTCCGTTCGCCGGAGACGAGATGCCGCGGCTGGACCAGGAGATCCGCCGCCTCGGCCGCCTCCCGAGGATCGGCGCCGTTGCGCACGGCGTCCGCGCGCAGTTCCTCCCGGTCCTGGCCGAGAACCCGCTCCACGCCCACCGCGCCGAACACCTCGACCCCCGCGAACGCCGCCGCCCCGAACACGTGGTCGAAGTGCGGATGTGTGAGCGCGAGGTGCGTGACCCGCCCGCCCCCGAGCAGCCGCCGCGCCCGCGCGCGCAGCCACGCGCCCTCCCGCACGCTCGAACCCGCGTCGATCATGAGCGCCGCGTCCTCGCCCACCACGAGCCCGGCGGTGCAGTCCCACACCGGCAGCCGGCACCGCCCCACGTGCGGGGACAGCTCCTCCCAGCCGGGCCCGCCGCGCTCGGCCCCTTCCCAAGTCACCGTCATACGCCGACGCTATCCGCAGGCACAGCCGCATGTTCCGTATGTCCCCGATGTTCCCGACAGAGCGGGACAGCCCTGTACACGTCGCCCCATGTCGTTGCCATGTCGTTGCCATGTCGTCGCCGTGCCCGGTGTGCTCTTCGTCGCGGCATCGCAGGCCCGCCCTTGCCCGGGCCGTACCCACCGGCCGTACACTTGCCCGGGGATGCTGGCACTCGCGCGCGCTGAGTGCCAGGCGATGACATTGAAGACGACCGACGACCGACCACAGACGACCGCGGCGACGACGAACTGGAGGTGTGCGCGATGCTCAGTGAACGCAGGCTCGAAGTGCTGCGCGCCATCGTCCAGGACTACGTGGGCACGGAGGAGCCGGTCGGCTCGAAGGCGCTCACGGAGCGCCACCGGCTCGGCGTGTCCCCGGCGACCGTCCGCAACGACATGGCGGTCCTGGAGGACGAGGGGTTCATCGCGCAGCCGCACACCAGTGCCGGCCGCATCCCCACGGACAAGGGCTACCGGCTCTTCGTCGACAAGCTCGCGGGCGTCAAGCCGATGACCGCGCCGGAGCGGCGGGCGATCCACCACTTCCTGGACGGCGCCGTCGACCTCGACGACGTCGTCGGGCGGACCGTACGGCTCCTCGCGCAGCTCACCCGGCAGGTGGCCGTCGTCCAGTACCCCTCGCTCACCCGCTCGACCGTGCGTCACGTGGAGCTCCTGGCGCTGGCCCCGGCCCGCGTCATGCTCGTACTGATCACGGACACCGGCCGCGTCGAGCAGCGCATGGTGGACTGTCCGGCCCCCTTCGGGGAGGGCTCTGTGGCAGATCTACGCGCGCGGCTCAACAGCCGGATCACGGGCCGCCGTTTCGCGGACGTCCCGTTGCTGGTGCAGGATCTCCCCGACGCCTTCGAGTCGGAGGACCGGGGTACGGTCTCGACAGTGCTCTCGACTCTCCTGGAGACTCTGGTCGAGGAGACCGAGGAGCGGCTGATGATCGGCGGCACCGCCAACCTGACCCGCTTCGGACATGATTTTCCCCTCACCATCCGTCCGGTGCTTGAGGCGTTGGAGGAGCAGGTCGTGCTCCTCAAACTCCTGGGTGAGGTGAACGATTCGGGCATGGCCGTACGGATCGGTCACGAGAATGCCCATGAGGGACTCAACTCCACTTCTGTGGTGTCGGTCGGTTACGGTTCGGGCGGCGAAGCAGTCGCCAAACTGGGCGTGGTCGGACCGACGCGCATGGATTACCCCGGAACGATGGGAGCGGTACGAGCGGTGGCACGGTACGTAGGACAGATCCTGGCGGAGTCGTAAGTGGCCACGGACTACTACGCCGTACTCGGCGTGAGCCGCGAAGCGTCCCAGGACGAGATCAAGAAGGCATTCCGGCGGCTCGCTCGCGAGCTGCACCCGGATGTCAATCCCGATCCGAAGACGCAAGAGCGCTTCAAGGAGATCAACGCCGCGTACGAGGTGTTGTCGGACCCGCAGAAGAAGCAGCTCCACGACCTCGGTGGCGATCCGTTGTCCCAGGCGGGCGGCGGTGGCGCGGGCGGCTTCGGCGCGGGCGGCTTCGGGAACTTCTCGGACATCATGGACGCGTTCTTCGGCACGGCGTCGCAGCGGGGCCCCCGGTCCCGCACACGGCGCGGCCAGGACGCGATGATCCGGCTGGAGATCGAGCTCGACGAGGCGGCCTTCGGCACGACGAAGGACATCCAGGTCGACACGGCTGTCGTCTGCACCACCTGCAGTGGTGAGGGCGCCGCGCCGGGCACCTCCGCGCAGACCTGTGACATGTGTCGCGGTCGCGGTGAGGTGTCCCAGGTCACGCGGTCCTTCCTGGGCCAGGTCATGACGTCCCGGCCGTGTCCGCAGTGCCAGGGGTTCGGGACGGTCGTTCCGACGCCGTGCCCCGAGTGCGCGGGCGACGGGCGGGTGCGGTCGCGCCGGACCCTGACCGTGAAGATCCCCGCCGGTGTCGACAACGGCACGCGGATCCAGCTCGCGGGCGAGGGCGAGGTCGGACCCGGCGGCGGCCCCGCCGGTGACCTGTACGTCGAGATCCACGAGCTGCCGCACAACATGTTCCAGCGGCGCGGCGACGACCTGCACTGCACGGTCACCATTCCGATGACCGCGGCGGCGCTGGGCACGAAGGTCCCGCTGGAGACGCTCGACGGGCTCGAAGAGGTCGACATCCGTCCGGGAACACAGTCCGGGCAGTCGATTCCGAAGCACGGCCGCGGCATCACACATCTGCGGGGCGGCGGGCGCGGGGACCTCATCGTCCACGTCGAGGTCATGACGCCGACGAAGCTCGACCCCGAGATGGAGCGGGTGCTGCGTGAGCTGGCCGTGCTGCGCGGCGAGGAGCGGCCCACCGGGCAGTTCCAGCCCGGCCAGCAGGGACTGTTCTCCCGGTTGAAGGATGCGTTCAACGGCCGTTCGTGAGCGGTGGGGCCGGGCCCGCCGCAGGACGATTGCGGTGGCTTATGCCCGGCGGACGGCCGGATTCGGACTTGCGCGGAGGACGTGACAACATGCCGTCATGTCCTCCGCGCTGACCGATCTTTTCCCCCTCCCGATCGTGCAGGCCCCGATGGCGGGCGGCGTCTCCGTGCCGCAGCTCGCCGCGGCCGTGTCCGGGGCCGGGGGGCTCGGCTTTCTCGCCGCCGGGTACAAGACGGCCGACGGCATGTACGAGGACATCAAGCAGCTGCGCGGGGCCACGAGCCGGCCGTTCGGCGTGAACCTGTTCATGCCCCAGCCCGAGTATGCCGACCGGTCGGCCGTCGAGGTCTACGCCCACCAGCTCGCCGGTGAGGCCTCCTGGTACGAGACCGAGCTGGGCGACCCCGACAGCGGACGCGACGACGGCTACGAGACCAAGCTCGCCGTCCTCCTCGACAACCCGGTGCCGGTCGTCTCCTTCCACTTCGGCTGCCCCACGCGTGACGTACTGGACTCCCTGAGCCGGGCAGGCACGCTGACCCTGGTCACGGCGACCACCGCCGAGGAGGCGCAGGCCGTGCAGTGGGCGGGCGCCGACGCGGTGATCGTGCAGGGCGTCGAGGCCGGCGGCCACCAGGGCACCCACCGCGACAACCCGGAGACCGACGGCTCCGGCATAGGGCTGCTGTCGCTCATCGCGCAGGTCCGCGAGACCGTGCAGATCCCGATCGTCGCGGCCGGCGGCATCATGCGCGGCAGCCAGATCGCCGCCGCGCTCGCCGCCGGCGCGAGCGCCGCCCAGCTGGGCACGGCCTTCCTCGCCACCCCCGAGTCGGGCGCCAACGCCCTGCACAAGCAGGCACTGACCAACCCCCTCTTCGTACGTACGCAGTTGACGCGGGCGTTCTCCGGCCGGCCCGCCCGGGGCCTGATGAACCGCTTCATACGCGAGCACGGGCCGTACGCGCCCGCCGCCTACCCCGAGGTCCACCACCTCACCTCCCCCCTGCGCAAGGCGGCGGCCAAGGCCGGGGACGCGCAGGGGATGGCGTTGTGGGCGGGACAGGGGCACCGGCTCGCCCGCGAGCTGCCGGCGGGGCAGCTGGTGGAGGTGCTGGCGGCCGAACTCGCCGCCGCCACGACAGCGTTGTCTTCCCACCCGGGCGGCGGCGTGGTCCGATGACCGCTCCGGTGTTCGTGGTGGACGCGATGCCCGGCGGGCCCGAGTTCGTGCTCGAAGGACCCGAGGGGCGGCACGCCGTGTCCGTGAAGCGGTTGCGGCCCGGCGAGGACGTGGTCCTCACCGACGGGCTCGGCCGCTGGGCCGACGGCATCGTCAGGGCGGCCGAGGGCAAGGACCGGCTCGTCGTGACGGACCTCCACGAGGTGCGGGAGGAGCCCGCCCCCGTACCCCGTATCACCGTCGTGCAGGCCCTGCCCAAGGGTGACCGCGGTGAACTCGCCGTCGAGACCATGTCGGAGACCGGCGTCGACGCGATCGTCCCCTGGTCGGCGTCCCGCTGCGTCACGCAGTGGAAGGGCGAGCGCGGGCTGAAGGCGCTCGGGAAGTGGCGGGCCACCGCCCGTGAGGCCGGCAAGCAGTCGCGGCGGGTGCGTTTCGCGCAGGTCGCGGACGCGATGACGACCAAGCAGGTTGCCGCGTTTCTCGCCAATGCGGAATTCGCGGCGGTGCTGCACGAGGACCGGGAGTACCCGGGGTTGCCGCTCGCGACGGTCGAACTCCCCTCCGTCGGGGAGATCGTGCTGGTCGTCGGTCCCGAAGGGGGTGTCTCGCCCGAGGAGTTGACGATGTTCACCGGGGCCGGGGCGAAGGTGTGCCGGCTGGGGCGCAGTGTGCTGCGGACGTCGACGGCGGGGACGGCGGCGGTGGCGCTGCTGCTGGGCCGGACGGGGCGCTGGGCCTGACGGCCTGGTCGGGCGACGGCTTTTCCTCGCCCCCGCCGCCCCTACCCGTCCCGTTCCTGGGGGCTGCCGCCCCCAGACCCCCGCATCGCGCTGAACGCGCTCGTCCTCAAACGCCGGACAGGCTGGGATTCCAGCCCGTCCGGCGTTTGAGGA